>ASZJ01000016.1 GCA_000416275.1 Osedax symbiont Rs1 | reverse complement strand
ATCAAGAAATTTAGAAAGACAACAATTTCCTAGGCGTTAATCTTTCCTGATTACCCATGAGACTCAACCGACTTTATAAGAAGCTATGTTTTAAGTTTTATAATCAATTGGTTGCGATGAATTATAAGGTGTAGCAGTATGCAGGGTAATTATCTTACGAAAGCGTTTTCTGCTATATTTATCGCCAATACTAGGGTTTGAGGGGCTTGGCCTAACCATAGTTGAAAGTGGTGGGTAATCAGGAATAGGGTTAAAGATTTAGTTGATTATATGGAAAAAGAAGCCGCGAGGGGGAACTCGGCGTTCATAGATAATATCAGTGATAATCATCACTTGGCTTACTTAGCTGATATTGAGTATTTAAAAGTAAATCAGCAATCGATTACCGAGGCTCTCATCATAAAGTGACGACATATGGTAATACAAGGCAGGCGAAGGCCACGGCTTTAACTGAGCAGAAGGCTTTTAACGCCGCATTACCGAGCGGCGTTGTTATCCTTAGGCTTCTTCATATCATTGAGTCTAAACACAGCAGCATAGTGTGTTTTGTCGCTTATCTTAGGAAAGTTTTTAATGCATGTAGAAGTGGTATTAGTAAATTCATTTACTCATAAAGGAGAAGGCGGTAATCCAGGTGGTGTAGTATTTGATGCTGAGCACCTATCAGATAGGCAGAGGTTGAAAGTAGCACAAGCGGTAGGTTTTTCCGAAACAGCCTTCGTGACTAAAGATGCTGAGGCTGATTTTGAAGTGGCATTTTTCACCATCACCGAGGAAGTCGATTATTGTGGGCATGCGACCTTAGCGGTATTTTCCACTCTGTTTACGCTGAACATGTTGAATTCAGGCACTTACTTACAGCGAACTAAAGCTGGATTGCTGGCGGTGACGATCGATGCGAGTGGTTCAGTTATTATGCAGCAAAAGCTACCCCAAAAATTGCAACATTTTTCCCATCAGGAGATAGCTGCGGTTATTGGAATTGACAGTTCAGTGCTAGCATCGACAAAATTGCCGGTTGAAGCGATTTCTACGGGTTTGTCGGATGTGATTATTGCTGTCCCTACAGGCTATTTAGATGTCATTATACCTCGGGATAAAATCATCGCTAATTTTTGCAGAAAACACCAAGTGGTTGGTCTTCATGTTTTTGAACTCTATGGAAAAGAGAGCGCTATTAGTGCTAGTTGTCGAAATTTTGCGCCGCTGTTTGGCATCTCAGAAGAGTCGGCAACCGGCAGTGCCAGTGGTGCGCTAGCCTGTTATTTAGCCGAGCATTCAGCGCTGCCACACAACTATATTTTTGAACAGGGTAGGGCGATCAATAAAACCTCAATAATCACAGCCTCCGTCACTTGTCATGATGATCTCGTAACAAGTGTTAAAGTGGGCGGCACAGCCTGCATACTTAAGACAATCACGGTCTCTATCTAACAGGCAGATATTAATCAGCTTAACTTGTGCCTAAGGATAAGCTAAGCGCTAGGAGTATCAATCATTGAAACTAACAATTAGTCAGTCGAATAAGTTAACAACTGCAGAGCAGCATATTCTCTGGGATGGAATTGAAAGCTTTACCCAGCCGATTGTGGGGGATACTGGCCGCCATGAGCTGTGTTTTTTATTGCGCGATGAAAATCATCAAGTTCTAGGAGGGGTGCAAGGCAACTATGACAATTTTGCTTGGTTGTGGATCGACTCGTTGTTTGTGTCCAAAAGTGCCAGAGGAGTAGGTTACGGTCTACAATTACTGAATATTATCGAAGCAGAAGCGCTAAAAAATGACTGTAAGCACTCTCATCTGACCAGTTTTAGTTACCAAGCCGTTGATTTTTATAAAAAACAGGGATACGAAGTGTTTGCAGAACTGGTTGATTACCCGCCTGGGCACAGTCGATGCTGGCTGAAAAAAGCCTTGACGGCAGGCTGAATTAAAAGAGCTGTAAAGCATACGTTATGCTGAGGCTGTAGCGATGGCCTAGCGATTTAACAAATGCTTGCAAAAGAGTTGAAGCTGGGCCCGTTTTGGCAATATGTGCCTGTCAGCTTTTGAGATATGCAGTTAGGTGTATGACTTCAGACAACATAACTTCAGGTAAAATCAGAAGTCACTAGTAATGCTTTTATATTTGATTGATACTTTGAAGAGTTGATTGTAGCCAGAGTCTCGCAGACTAAACTCGTGGGATAGCCTTCTTCTCGATGTTACAGGCTGTATTTCTCAATCATAAATACAGCCTGTAACAGCAATGAGTTGCGCTATCATCGGAGTATTACATAGCTTGTCCGAGCTAAGTGGTTTGTTTGGCTTCTATGTTATCTGGTTCCTAATGCCTGAGTTAGTGACTTCTATGCGGTGCTCAACGGCTGCTTTGCAGCCACCGATTCAGCTAATAATTATCATTCGAAAAGAGATGGTTGTCGATGAAAGCATTGAATAATATTTTTGCACGCGCTAGTGAAAACCCAAAAAAAATAGTATTGGCTGAAGGAGAAGACCCAAGAATTATCACCGCTGCAGTTCAGTGTGTCGCCAAGGGCCTAGCTGAAATTACTTTGTTGGGTGAGCCGCAGCGGATAGCGTTGCAGGCAAAAAAATTAAATCTTACCCTGCATAATATTACCATTATTGATCCGCAAAACTCCCCCGAAAAGAAACGTTACACAGAGCAGTTATTTCAACTGCGTAAAGCTAAGGGAATGTCACAGCAGCAAGCTTGCGAGCTCACAGATGAGCCACTTTATTATGCGCAGTTAATGGTGCACTTAGGGGATGCAGATGGATCGGTGGCTGGTGCTGTTTATACAACGGGAGATACGGTGCGCACAGCACTGCAAATAATTGGCAAAGCCGAATCGACGAAAATAGTCTCTAGCTTTTTCTTGATGATGATGTGTCAGCCTTTTCATGACGTGCAAGGTGGAATTATATTCTCTGATTGCGCATTAGTGATTGACCCCGATGCAGAGCAGCTCGCTGAAATAGCGCTAAGTGCCGCTAAAAGTGCCGTTACTCTACTACAGGAGTCGCCCAGAATTGCGATGCTCTCTTTCTCAACCAATGGCAGTGCTAAACACCCGGCAGTTGATAAAGTAATCGCCGCTACCGCGTTAGTTAAACAGGCGCAACCAGACTTGATAATTGATGGTGAAGTGCAATTAGATGCGGCAATCGTTCCGGAAATAGCGGCGAAAAAAGTGGCAAACTCACAGGTAAAGGGCCGAGCTAACGTGCTGATATTTCCCTCGCTAGAAGCGGGTAATATCGGCTATAAATTAGCCGAGCGAATTGGTAAAGCGCAGGCGATTGGGCCGATCTTGCAAGGTTTGAAGAAGCCCGCCAATGATCTTTCAAGAGGTTGCAGTGCCAGTGATGTGTTAAACGTTATCGCCATTACCGTCGTGCAAGCTCAGTAGTCTATTTCTGTGTAAGGTTCTGGATTAGGCGTGCAGAGCAAACAGTGCTCTGCGATAACTGTTTTCTCTAAACCCTTCAATATTCCAGCAATCGTTGGATTCTCTACTGTAATTATTCGCCTCTATGTGCGCTAGGGATTACCGTAGTAGCGGCGAAATTCCTTTATTTTTTAAAAGCGCTAACAGTCGAATTAATGGCAGGCCGATTAAGCTGTTGAAATCATCGCCCTCTAATTTTTCAAACAAGCTTATCCCTAAGCCTTCGACTTTAAAGCTGCCCGCGCAGTCGAGAGGTTGCTCTAGGGCGATGTAAGTAGTAATTTCTCGCTCGCTCAACTGTCGAAAATGTACCTTGAATGTCACTACTTCTAATTGGTAGCTAGCATCTGCGCTGTCAAGTAGGCAGAGCCCGGTATAAAAAACCACCGTTTTACCGGAGCTCTGTGCAAGCTGTTGTACGGCGCGTTCTGCGGTGAGTGGTTTAGCTAAAATATTGCCCTCTAATAACGCGACTTGATCAGAGCCTATAATAAGACTGTCGGTTTGGGTTTGTGCTACTTTTTCGGCTTTTTGCAATGCGAGTCTCGCCACCATTTCCCTCGCCGTCTCAGCGGTTTGGGGTGTTTCATCTATTTGTGGGCTAATTGAGTGGTAACTGAGTTGGATTTTATCTAGAATAGCGCGCCGATAAGGTGAGCTTGAAGCAAGTATGATAGTTCTCAATGAAAAAACCTCTGATAAAGCTAATCGATCAACAAACTTTTAGCTTTTGTAAAAATGGCGTACAATATACGCGAATTTTTACCACAAACATACGTTTCCCTTTGACAGAGGGGGGTAAGGTACATAGAATTGCGCGCTTATGTTAAATGTTAAATTACCTAAATTTGTTGACCCGCGGAAATTGGCTGATCGGGAAATACAAATTAGTGGTGTACTAGCTGTCAATGAAATGACAGAGCTATCAAAAATGTTAGTTGGCCCGAACGTTGATGTGATAGCAGATTTAAAGTTCGCTAGAGATGAGCTGAGAATCAGAACGATTTCAGGTAGTGCTAAAGTTACTGTTCAAGTACAGTGCCAGCGCTGTTTAGAGCCGGTAGATATTACATTGAATGCTGAGTTAAACTTGGCAATTTCATATAATGAAGAAAAAGCTCAAACGCTACCTAAATATTATGAGCCTCTGATCGTAGAGGGTGATGATTTAGAGTTGCTGCCATTAATTGAACAAGAGCTGATGCTAGAGTTACCAATAGTGTCATATCATTCAGATTGCAGTATACAAACCAGTTTTGGTGATGGAAATGCAGCCGCTGCTTCAGAGGCTGAGAAACCAAATCCATTTAGTGTGTTGGCCTCCTTAAAGGGCAGCACCGACAAGAAATAAGTTATTAGGAGTTATATCAAATGGCAGTACAGAAGAGTAAGAAATCACGTTCACGCCGTGATATGCGTCGTTCACACGATGCGCTATCAGGACCTACATTAACCGTTGATGCGACTACTGGTGAAACTCACCGTCGTCATCACATGACAGCTGACGGTATGTACCGTGGTCGTCAAATCACAGCGACTGACAGCGAGTAATTGCTGCTGGATTGCATCGCAGCACTTTGCGATTGATGTGACGTATGGGGGCTTAGGCCTCCATATTTTTTTGTGGTAAAGTATTCGGCAGTGCCCATCTAGGGAATTATTAATCCTCTCTCATTAGTCGAAGCTGGCTAGTCTCTATTTATATCCCCGTCGTTCTTTTATATCATCGCGAATCAGCCCTTTAGGCTCATTAAACAGCGTCGTCGCTAAAGTTTACTAATAGTTTTGAATATTAGTGATTTTATTTTTCTTCTAATGTTGTAGAATATTTTTAAAAGTAATTGATAAAAAACAGTTTTTAGTAAAACCTAATTTTTATGGAGTGGAACCTGCAATGACACCATCAACAGTATTTGTTTTTCCTGGGCAAGGTTCCCAGCAAGTTGGCATGTTGGCTGAACTAGCCGCAGAAAATCCAATTATCGAACAGACATTTGCCGAGGCATCAGCGGTGCTAGGCTATGATTTATGGGCTTTAGTACAGCGGGGGCCCGCGGAAGACTTGAATCAAACTGATCGCACTCAACCTGCGTTATTGTGTGCGGGGGTGGCGCTGTGGCGTCTATGGCTAGAAAAAGGAGCTGCACTGCCGCAGGTGATGGCGGGGCATAGTCTGGGAGAGTACACCGCGTTAGTATGCGCTGGGGTGCTGGAGTTTGCCGATGGCATTGATTTGGTGCGTTTGCGTGGCGAGTACATGCAGCAAGCGGTGCCGGCAGGGGCTGGTGCTATGGCGGCTATTCTGGGTTTGGCCGATGCGTTAGTGGAAGAGGCTTGTGCAAGTTCGGCGCAAGGGCAAGTGGTGGCGGCGGTTAATTTCAATTGTCCAGGTCAAGTGGTTATTGCCGGCGAAAAAGCGGCGGTTGCCAGGGCTATTATTGCCTGCAAGGCAAGTGGCGCTAAACGGGCGATAGAGCTGCCGGTGAGTGTGCCCTCACACTGTGAATTGATGCGCCCTGCAGCGGCGCAGCTAGCGAAAAAATTGCAGGACATTGAGTTGCAAATGCCAAAGATTAAGGTGCTGCAGAATGTCTCTGCTAAATCGCCAGAAAGTGTGGCAGAAATAAAACAAAACTTAATTGCGCAGCTGTATAGTCCGGTGCTTTGGACCTTGTCTATGCAGAGTGTTATTGAAAGCGGTGTGCAAGTGGCGATAGAATGTGGGCCAGGTAAAGTTCTGTCTGGTCTGAATAAAAAAATTCACAAGCCCTTAGTGATAGCGTCTTTAGCAGATAGCGCGGGCTGGGAAAAAGCCTTGGCTTGAGCGGGCGAATCTGCCGGGCGTCGCCTGTATTATTTGGGCTCAATAATAAATTAAGAATAAGAAATTAGCATAGGAAAAAAATATGAGTATCGAAGGAAAGCTTGCATTAGTGACTGGCGCAACTCGCGGTATTGGCAAGGCAATTGCCGAAGAGTTAGGGTGTCAAGGAGCGATTGTTATAGGTACTGCAACCAGTGAGGCAGGTGCTGCTTCAATCTCTGAATACTTAAGTGCTGCGGGTATTCAAGGTGCTGGTATGGTCTTAGATGTGGGCAGTGATGAGTCTGTCGCACAAACAATTAAGCGTATCAATGATGAATACGCGGTGGTTGATATTTTGGTTAACAATGCCGGTATCACTAAAGATAATTTGCTGATGCGGATGAAAGCGAGTGAGTGGGATAGTGTGATTAACACTAATCTGTCCTCTGTCTACCGTGTTGCAAAAGCGTGTTTGCGTGGTATGAGTAAAAAGCGTTGGGGTCGGATTATTAGTGTCAGTTCCGTGGTTGCCTCGATGGGCAATGCAGGGCAGACCAATTATGCAGCTTCCAAGGCGGGGATGGAAGGCTTTTCTAGGGCTCTGGCCTGTGAGATTGGCTCGCGTAATGTGACCGTCAATTGTGTGGCACCAGGTTTCATTGACACCGATATGACAAAAGGTCTGGCAGAGGAACACAAAGAGGCTTTAACATCTAAAATTCCAGTCAAACGTTTAGGTAAGCCTGAAGAAATAGCTACAGTAGTAGGCTTTTTAGCCAGCGAAGCTGCGTCCTATGTAACGGGTGAAACAATCCAGGTCAATGGTGGTATGTATATGTCTTAGTGAGTACTAAGCATAAAGATTGGCTAAATCGGACTCAGATTAGCAAAAACCGACAATTGTGATTGATATTTTCAGAGATTTGTTGATAATTGCCACACCTGAATCGAATAAAAAATTATTAGCTCCATTTAAGAGCTGATAATATTTAATAATCAAAAGTTGCATATCGTATGTTGCTATGTTGATAAATAATAGGAAAAATTATGAGTAATATTGAAGATCGCGTTAAAAAAATTGTTGCAGAACAGTTAGGCGTTAAAGTTGAAGAAGTTACTAATCCTGCATCTTTTGTTGATGATTTAGGCGCGGATTCTCTAGACACCGTTGAGCTAGTAATGGCTTTAGAGGAAGAATTCGAAACTGAAATTCCCGATGAAGAAGCTGAAAAAATCACTACTGTACAACTGGCTATTGATTACGTTACTTCTAATCAGTAATCAATACTGTTTGTAATCGTTTAGATCTAAAAAAAGCCGTTACTATTTGTTTAGAGCGGCTTTTCTTTTGTATATCTAATAAAATGAGACCTCTGAATAACGTTGCGAGCGAAGGTAAGACAAGCTAATGGGCTCAGTAGACAAGAACAAAAGTATCAGTATATAGAATAATTTTGAATGCGCTGAATGCGCCAATTCAAGAGTATAATGGGAGAAGTACAATGTCTCGTAGAAGAGTGGTAGTTACCGGAATAGGGGCTTTAACACCGGTAGGGAACACCGTCGAGGAAAGTTGGAAATCTATTTTGGCGGGGCAAAGTGGTGCCGCTCCCATTACACATTTTGATGCCTCTGCTTACAGCACTCAATTTTCAGCATCGATTAAAGATTTCGACATCGCTCAGTACATGAATCCTAAAGATGCTCGGCGTATGGATTTGTTTATTCAGTATGGTTTAGCGGCGGCCTTTCAGGCGGTGAGCGACAGCGGCCTTGATGTAACGGAAGAGAATGCTTCTAGAATAGGTTGTGCTATCGGTTCTGGGATCGGTGGCTTATCAATGATCGAGTCGACTTACGATATCATTAGCAATGCCGGTCCGCGAAAAGTGTCTCCATTTTTTGTTCCCGGTAGCATTATCAATATGATCGCCGGTCATCTGGCGATTAAATATGGCTTTAAAGGGCCGAATATCGCGATTACTACGGCCTGTACTACCGGTACGCATAATATTGGTCAGGCGATGCGGATGATTCAATACGGCGATGCCGATGTGATGATTGCCGGTGGTGCTGAAATGGCGACTACCAAATTAGGCTTGGGTGGCTTTGCCGCTGCCAGAGCTTTATCGAAGCGCAATGCAGACCCACAGGCGGCAAGTCGTCCCTGGGATGCCGATCGCGATGGTTTTGTGCTGGGTGATGGCGCCGGTATCGTAGTGCTTGAAGAGTACGAAGCTGCCAAAGCTCGCGGTGCTAAGATTTACTGCGAGTTAGCCGGTTTTGGTATGAGCGATGATGCTCATCATATTACCGCCCCTCCCGCGACCGGAGAAGGTGCCGCATTGGCGATGGGCAATGCGCTTCGAGATGCCAACAAAATATCAGCGATCTCTAAGGTTGACTATATTAATGCTCATGGTACATCCACTCCAGCGGGCGACATTGCTGAAACTAATGCGGTAAAACGCTTATTTGGTGAGGATGCCAACCAGTTGCGGATGAGCTCTACAAAATCGATGATTGGCCACTTATTAGGTGCCGCGGGTGCCGTGGAAGCGATTTTTTGTGCCCTAGCGATTCGCGATCAAGTGGCGCCTCCGACGATTAATCTCGATAATCCGTCCCCAGGTTGCGATCTGAATTATGTTGCCCACAGTGCGCAGAGCTGTAAAATTGATGTTGCAATTTCCAACTCATTTGGCTTTGGTGGCACCAACGGTAGCTTGTTGTTCCGTAAAATATAAGTGCTGTACTAGCCAGTGGCTAAGCAGATGATAAATATTTTAATCAACGGCATCGCAGAGCAGTCCATACACGTCTCTGACCGAGGTCTGAGCTACGGCGATGGATTGTTTGAAACCATCGCTGTACAGCGTGCAGTGCCGCTCTTGTGGGGCGAGCACCTGCAGCGAATGCGACTGGGTGCTGAACGATTGGCGATTCCATTTAATCAGGCGACAGAGCAAGCGTTCTATCAAGATTTTACGAAACTGATGGCGACAGCTGTGCATCAGTCCCAAGATACCATTCTTAAGCTTACCTTGACCCGGGGGATCGGCGCTCGCGGCTACAAAGCGGACCCCAATGCCAGTGTTACTCGCATCGCAGCTCTCTCTGCCAAGCCCGATATGTCTACCGCCCAGCGACAAGGTGTCAATATTCACTTATGCGCGACGCAGCTTGCCAGACAGCCGCTACTCGCCGGCATCAAACATCTGAATAGATTAGAGCAAGTCATCGCTCGCAGTGAGTGGCATGACCCCTCGGTTACAGAGGGGATCGTCTGTGATACTGCCGGCTATGTCATTGAAGGGTGTATGAGCAATGTTTTCTGGGTGACCGATGGAGTCCTCTATACCCCCGATCTATCACAGGCCGGAGTGGCTGGAGTGGTGCGCAATAAATTACTGCAATTATGTGCATTAAATACCCTGGCAGAGCAGCGGGTTGGCGAGTACCAATTGCAACAATTATTAGCGGCCGATGAAATATTTGTCTGCAATAGTGTGTTTAATATTCTGCCAGTCAGCGCTGTGCTCTCATGTAGTTCAACCTCTAACTTTACTCCAGTGCCTTTTTCTATAGGCGCTATTACTACCACCTTGCAGCAGTTACTGCAGCAATATTATCTGAAGGAAAATAAGTTGTGAAAAGGTTTTTTATCGCCTTGTTGTTGGCTGTTATTGGCGCTGCGTTAGCTGCTGGGTATATATGGCAAGATATTCATAAAGTCATGGCTGAAGCCAGTTTTAAGCAGGGTGCTGCGCAAACATTTGTGGTGAAGCGCGGGGTTGGCTTTAATCGTTTGACCGCTCAGCTGAAAACCGCCAATTTAATAGACAATGATCTCTATTTTAAGCTGTATGCTAAATACTATCGCTACGGCAAAGGGATCAAGGCCGGGGAATATGCAGTGAGTGCAGGCACAACCCCAATAGGGTTGCTGAAACTGTTTTCTGCCGGCGATGTAGTGCGCCATAATGTGGTATTCATTGAGGGCTCCAATGTTAAAGAACTGCGCGCGCAATTACTCAGATACCAAGATATTCTAGATTTACAAACCACTGACATGACCGAGGCTGAATTGTTAACGGCGATTGGTGCAACAGAGCAAAAGTTGGAAGGTCTGCTGCTGGCTGAAACTTACCGAGTAGAGCGCGGCAGTACCGATATAGCACTGCTTAAGCGCGCCTATCACAGCATGCAAAAGTTATTGGATCAGCAGTGGCAACAGCGCAATAAAAAACTGCCCTACAAAAATGCCTATGAAGCACTGATCATGGCCTCTATAGTTGAGAAGGAGACCGGCGCCTCCAAAGAGCGTCCGGTGATTGCCGGGGTGTTTATTAACCGCATGAATATTGGCATGAAATTACAGACTGATCCAACCGTAATTTACGGCATGGGTGATAAATACAAAGGCAATATTACCCGGGCAGATTTGCGCCGTCCCAGTGCTTACAATACCTACGTGATTAAACGTTTGCCGCCATCGCCGATTGCCACCGTCGGCCCCGAGGCTATCAAAGCAGCGCTCAATCCAGAAAAAACTAAATATTTATATTTCGTCGCCAAAGGGAATGGCAGTCATCAATTTTCTAAAAGTTTGCGAGAGCACAACAATGCAGTGCGACGCTATCAGTTGAAGCGTAAAAAGGGTTATCGATCGGCCCCCGCTCAATAGTCAAGAAAGCCATCTAAAGTAGCTAGATTAGGAAGCGTAAATGAGTAACAGACAACCTGTAAAAGGGCGTTTTATCAGTATCGAAGGCACTGAAGGTGTTGGGAAAAGTACCAACATTGCCTTCGTTAAAAAGCGCATTGAAGCTGCTGGTATTGAGTTGATACTAACCCGCGAGCCTGGTGGAACTGCTTTGGCAGAGCAAATTAGAGAGCTGATACTCAGTCCTAGAGAAGAGCAAATGGCCGTCGATACTGAACTTTTGTTAGTGTTTGCAGCGCGAGCTCAGCATATTAATCGAGTGATCGCACCGGCTCTAGCCAAGGGGATTTGGGTATTGAGTGATCGCTTTACGGATGCCACTTACGCGTACCAAGGCTATGGTCGAGGTATTGATTTAGAGAGAATAAGTCAGTTAGAAGATTTTGTGCAGCAAGGTTTGCGGCCGGATTTGACTATATTATTGGATGCACCGGTAGCGATTGGTTTAGCGCGCGCAAGTGCCAGAGGCGAGTTGGATCGAATTGAGCAGGAAAAGCACAGTTTTTTTGAAAAGGTACGAGCCGGCTACCAGCAGCAGATGAAAAAAGAACCGCAGCGTTTTGCGCAGGTGGATGCATCTCAAAATTTGCGGGATGTTGAGCGGCAAGTGGCGGCAATACTCACCTCGAAACTTGGTCTTTAATATGGATATTGCAAGCAGATACCACGCACTGGAAACTAATGTGTATCCTTGGTTTGAGCCGCAGTGGCAGAGAATTAACCAGTTGTACCGCGCCCAAAAATTGCCGCACGCCTTGATCATCAACGGTATCAAGGGGATTGGAAAACTGCATTTTGCCAGCAGTGTCGCACAGTTAGTGCTCTGTCAAAGCCTGCAGCCAGCGGGTGCTTGCCTGCAGTGTCGTAGTTGTCAGCTTTTTTCTTCAAGTGGGCATCCGGACTTGTATCATTTGGCGCCGCAGGACAGCGCGGGATCTAAAGCCGGGCCGGGCTCTGGGCAAATAAAAGTCGATCAAGTCCGCGATCTCAGTCAATTCATGCAGAAATCAGCCCAGCAGGGCGGTTATCGAGTGGTGGTCTTAGACCCTGCTGAGGCGATGAACTTGTCAGCGGCAAATGCACTGTTGAAGACCTTAGAGGAGCCTGGTGAAAACTGCTTGTTGCTGCTCATCTCACATCAATTAGGACAAGTGATGCCGACTATTAAAAGTCGCTGTCAGCGGGTGGATTGCCCAGTGCCTGAGCAGAGTATCGCGGTAGAGTGGCTCGCACAGCAGCTCAATATTGAATCGGGGCCGGCAACCCAGCTGCTTAATGTTGTACACGGAGCACCGCTGTTAGGGCTGGGGTTTAAACAGGGAGGAGATCAGTCGCTGAGGGCAGAATTTTTTACCGGTTTAAAGAGCATCCTACAAAAAAAGACCACGGCCATTGATTTGGCTCTGAGTTACGCGAAAGCGGATATATTGATGTTGCTGGCTTGGATGTATAGTTTACTGGTTGATATTGCCAAGCTGCATTTAATCGGTGCGGATCGCAACATAGTCAATTCAGATATGACAAAAATGCTGACGGCCCTCGCCAAGCGAAGTGATATCAAGGCAGTCTATCGTCTGTCAGATAAAGTACAAGCGCAGAGGGCCGCTTTATTGGCGCATCAAAATCCAAATAAACAACTGTTATTGGAAGATTTATTACTAGATTGGAATAATTTAATATAAAATGGTTAAATAGGTCATGTTTTCAATGATTTAAACTTGAGTTCGGTGCATTAGAGCGTAAAATGTCGATTTCACGGCACAATTGAAGATCTTAGCTACACCTTTTAGTTTTAAGGGTGTTTTTAAAATCTTGTATAATCAATGTCTTATGCTAAGTGCCCGTCTGAGTTGCCGATTCAGACTAAAGATAAGTATTCAGACTATTAAGGGAGGCGTCGACGCATACTGCGAGCCGGCGCTATGTAAACCAGAGGGATCGTAAACCTTGGCTATTATATTAAGTAACAGTGAAATGAATGTAGAAAGTGTTGCAGGACCTATGCCGACCCGACCACGTATGAGCCATGGTATACTGACGTTAGTCTTGCCAGAAAAACAGCAGCTGTATGATGCCTATATGCCATTTGTCAAAGGTGGTGGTTTATTTATAGCGACTAATCGAGATTTTCATCTAGGTGAAGAAGTGTTCGCGCTGCTGCAATTAATGGACGAAACAGATAAGACACCGATTACCGGAAAAGTGATTTGGATGACGCCAAAATCTCCACAAAATGGTAAAAAGCAAGGAGTAGGCATTCAAATATCTAATGAAGATATTAATCTGAGTAAAAAGATTGAAACTTATTTGGCGGGATTTGATAACGGTCAGAGCACTCAAACGTTATAAACTTGTTCGCTAGCTAGCGGCATTATCCGCGTATGTCGATACTTTCGCAGCTACGCCTTCTTTTATTTGTATCCCACAAGCCCTGAAAAATTATGTTTATAGATTCGCACTGTCACTTAGATAAATTAGATCTGACTGAATACGACCATTGCCTGACCAAAATGTTAGCTTCAGCAGCGCAAAGACAAGTGGCTAAAATGTTGTGTGTCAGCATTAGTTTGCAAGACTTTCAAAGTATGTACCAAAAAATAGCGGCATTTAAACAGATTGATGCGTCGCTGGGGGTACATCCTCTGCATGTCAAAAGTATTGACGATGTAGCGAGCGTCGTTCACTTGGTCGATATCGCCAAGCAGCATCCAAAAGTGGTCGCGATTGGCGAGTCGGGATTAGACTATTTCTACGACAGTGAGCATCGCGACCTACAGCAGCAGAGTTTTATCAATCATTTGCAAGCGGGGGCCGAACTAGATTTGCCGGTAATAGTCCACACTAGGGATGCGCGGAAAGATACCATCGAATTAATTGCCATGCATGGAGGTCGTGCAGCGGGCGTGTTGCACTGCTTTACCGAAACCTTGGAAATGGCTCAGCAGGCGATCGAGCTTGGCTATATGATTTCAATTTCAGGCATCGTTACTTTTAAAAATTCGGCGCAGCTCAAAGCCGTGGTTAAGCAGCTGCCTTTAAATAAAATTTTAATCGAAACAGATGCTCCATATTTAGCGCCAGTGCCCTATCGAGGGCGACAGAACCAGCCCAAATATGTGGTTGAAGTCGCCCAGTACATCGCCGATCTAAAAGGCATATCAGTGGCTGCCTTAGCCGAGCTAAGTACGCAAAATTACTACCAGCTATTTAGTAAAAGCCAAGCTTGATCACAGGCTGGGCTTAAATTTCAAAAGAGCTATGCAGTCTATCTAGTGGCGTACCTCTATCTATCTGTCGTCAATTGATTAAATTCAGTGACTTATTTTTTTGGATACTTGATTACACTCAGCGTAAGTCTCGAGATACAATTCAACTGTTGTTTATCATTGAACATCTTAATCTCCCAAACCTGTGTGGTTCGACCAATGTGCAGTGCCTTGGTGATACCTGTCACTAACCCTGATCTAACGCCACGCATATGATTGGCATTTATTTCCAGTCCTACACAGACAAAACCTTCTGGGCAAGCCAGTGTGCCGGCGATGCTACCTAAAGTTTCAGCGAGTACCACCGAGGCACCGCCATGCAATAATCCCATAGGTTGGTGAGTGCGATTATTGACGGGCATTGTGGCTTTGAGATAGTCTTCCCCAAAGTCGATAAACTGAATATCTAAATGCTCTATGAGCGTGTTCTCCCGGTTTTTATTGAGCATTGCTAAGTCGAACTGTTTTTTCCAGATTGACATCTTTCTCTCCAATAGAATCGTCAGTATTTTAGTTAAAAGTTAAAGATCAAAGTTTAAAGCTTAAAGCTTAGAACTGGTCATTTTAACCTCAATTGGTGACAGCCATGCAGCGCTTAGTATAAGTTATTGATATTAAAATTATCAGCGCAAGTCTGCAGTGAGTTTGATGTTGGTCAATGACTGTCTAGTTGCTGTTTTTATTACTTTCATATGCGCAGCAATATTTTGCACTAAATCAAGGAATCTAGGATAATGCAGCGGCTAATTAAGAGGTACTTATGATAAATAAATTTGATCTAGTGATAGTCGGTGGTGGTATGGTTGGGGCTACTTTAGCTTGTGCACTGGCCGATACAAAGTTGCAAATAGCCATAGTGGAGCCCCATTTGCCTAAGGCCTTTGCAGCGGATCAAACGCATGACTTACGTGTTTCTGCGTTAAATATAGCCTCTGAAAATATTCTTAAAAATGTGGGTGCTTGGCAGGGGATTAGCAGTCGGCGCTGCTGTGTTTATCGACGCCTTAAAACCTGGGAATTGGATGAAGATCGGGCGGCGATACTGTTTGATAGTGCTGAGCTGGGCCTTTCTCAGGGGGAGGGAGTCGGAAAAAGTGTCGATTACTTAGGTCATATCGTTGAGAATAGAGTGATTCAATTGGCTTTGTTAGAGCGAATCAATAGCGCGCAGAACATTACTTTATTTAATCAAAACACCGTTGATATCGATTACCAGCCGGGAGCCAGTTTAATTGAGTTGGCTGACGGCAAGCAATTGATTGCCAAATTACTGGTCGGGGCCGATGGCGGTAATTCTAAAGTGCGCAGTGCCGCGGGGATCGGGATTCACAGTTGGGATTATCAGCAGAGTGCCCTAGTGATTAGTGTGCAGATGCTCGCTGAACAGCAAGACATTACCTGGCAGCAATTTACCCCGAGCGGGCCCCTGGCGTTTTTGCCACTGACCGGGGATAGTGCGTCTTTAGTTTGGTACAACGCTCCCGATCGGATCAAACAGCTATTGGCCTTAGATGAGTCAGAGTTTTTAGCGGCTTTAACGGCGAGTTTTCCCGATTGTTTAAAAACAGTGCATACAGTGTTAGCCAAAGCTGCCTTTCCTTTAAAACGTCAGCATGCCCAACAGTATGTGCAGGAAGGGCTGGCCTTGATCGGCGACGCAGCACACATGATTCATCCACTGGCGGGGCAGGGAGTCAATATTGGCTTGCTAGATGCCGCGCAATTGGCACAAACCATACTAGCGGTAATTGGCGATGAGGTTAGCAGTGCAGATGAATATGCAAATAGTACCGATGATGATATTGGCTCGCTTAAAGTACTGGCTGACTACCAGCTAAAGCGCCGTCGGCACAATTTGCTAGTGATGCAATTAATGGATAGCTTTTATCGGGTTTTTAGTAATGATTTAGGGCCTCTTAAAATATTGCGCAATATTGGTTTAGGCTTAGCGGGAAATTTCCCGCTGGCTAAAAAGAAGGTGATGGGCTTTGCGATGGGCATGGAAGGGCCATTACCTGAGCTCGCTAGGCGCAACAAATAACGATTAACTGGGCGAGTGCTAGCGAGCTTGAATTACAGTAGTACTGCAGTAAACCCTGGTCACAGTTCAACAAAACTATGCACAAGATCGGCTTGTAGGTGCTTATCAACCGCTAAAACGTTACAATGCGGCGCATCATTTAATCGTTTAATTTTAATTACTGATATTTTTACCTGCCTTAGCTCGATATCATCAATAGGCTAAGGTTTTAGCTACTTTATACCTGAATCAGTGCTTCGGGTTCACTTGGGAATTATTCATACATGTCAAAAGTTAATAGCGCCACGAGTCCTGCTACTACATGCCATTCAAGCTTTGAGTTTATGCGCCAGCAAAAAATTGATTCACTCAATGTCACCATGCAAGAGTTTCGCCACAGAGAAACCGGTGCAATGCACTATCATATAGCGGCAGAGCAACAAGAAAATGTATTTTTAGTCGCCTTTAGAACTGTGCCAATGGATTCCACTGGCGTGGCCCATGTGCTAGAACATACAGCACTTTGCGGCAGTGATAAATATCCGGTTCGCGATCCATTCTTTATGATGACTAGGCGCTCACTCAATACTTTTATGAATGCGTTTACCAGTTCAGACTGGACAGCCTACCCTTTTGCCAGCCAAAACGAAAAAGACTATTACAACCTTTTGGATGTGTATCTGGACGCTACTTTCCACTCGCGATTAGATGAACTAGATTTTGCCCAGGAAGGTCACAGGGTTGAATTTAAAGAAAAAGGCGACACTAGTTCGGCGCTAGAATACAAGGGAATAGTATACAATGAAATGAAAGGGGCTATGAGCTCTGCTGTCTCCACGCTGTGGCAGACTTTTTCCAAGCATTTGTTTCCTACCCAAACTTATCATTTCAACTCAGGGGGTAATCCCGAATCTATTACCGATCTCACCTATGAGCAGCTAACCAGCTTTTACAAAAGCCACTACCATCCAAGTAACGCAATATTCATGACCTTTGGTAATATCCCCGCCGCTGATCTACAGCAGCGCTTTGAAGAGAATGCGTTGCGAGATTTCAAAAAATTAGATATCCATGTCGCTGTTGCCGACGAGAAACGCTACTTTGCTCCGCTGCGCGTTGAAGAGTCGTACAATCTTGATGAAGAGCATATAACCGCGAAAACCCACCATGTGATGGGTTGGTTGCTGGGGCAATCAATTGATTTAAAACAACAGCTTGAAGCGCATTTGTTATCTAGAGTGTTGTTGGATAATTCAGCCTCGCCGCTCAGGTTTGCGCTTGAATCAAGCGACTTAGGAAAAGCGCCTTCACCGCTTTGTGGCCTGGAAGATTCCAACCGCGAAATGTCCTTTATGTGTGGTCTCGAGGGATCGGAGCCGGAGCAGGCGGAAGCATTTGAAAAGCTAGTTTTTGAAGTATTAGAAAAAGTAGAAAAAGAAGGTGTCAGCCAGGAAGTGGTAGAAGCTCAATTGCATCAGTTGGAGCTGGGCCAGCGTGAAATCAGTGGCGATGGCTATCCCTACGGATTAAATTTAATCATGGCTTCAATGTCGAGCGCTATTCATCGGGGTGATCCGATCGCGCTGCTGAATTTAGATCCGGTATTGGAAGAGCTGCGCGAAGCGATTAAAGATCCGCGCTTTATTTCTAAATTAGTCAGAAGCTTGCTGTTAGATAACCCGCATTTCGTGCGCTTAACACTGCGCCCAGATAAAAATCTTGAGAAACTGCGCGCGCTAGCTGACGAGCAAAAATTGCTTAAACTGCGCGATCAAATGAGCGAGCAGCAGCGTCAGGATATAGTTGACCAAGCGGCGGCTCTCGAAGCGCGACAAACCCAAGTTGACGATGAAAGTATTTTGCCAGAAGTGACTTTAGCCGATGTGCCCGCCGAGCAGTTTATTGCCCGTGGCGAGCGCCTGGCAATAGCTGAGCAACCTTTAGATTGGTATGGGCAAGGCACTAACGGTCTCGTCTACCAGCAAGTGATTGTCGAGTTACCTGAGTTTAGTGACGCTGAAAAACAACTGTTGCCGCTGTTTAGTACCTGCATGAGTGAGTTAGGTTGCGCCGATCGCAGTTATCAAGAAAATCAGCAGTATTTAGCGCAAGTTACCGGTGGTATTAGCGGCTATTCATCAGTGCGCGCCTCGGTTAGTGATGAGCAGAGTGTCACAGGATTTTTCGTCGTATCGGGAAAGGGCTTAAACGCTCACCAAGATGCGGTGCTTAAATTGGTTAAAGAGACATTGCTGGAGAGTCGCTTTGATGAGCTTTCTAGGATTCGTGAAATTGTCGCGCAACAGCGCAGTCGTAAAGAGCAGAGTATTACCGGTAGCGGTCACAGCTTGGCAATGATGGCGGCGAGTGCTCAACTGGCACCGAGTGCACTACTTGCACATCAAAATCGCGGCTTAGAAAGCATTAAAGCAGTGAAATTACTCGATGATAGCTTGGCCGATGATGCCGCCCTTGAAGCTTTAGCTAAAACCTTGCAAGGCATGCACAACAAACTAAAAACGGCACCAAGACAATTTTTATTAGTCGCAGAGCCGGAATTAAAAGAGTCGTTGATAGCGACGTTAAACTCCCTTTGGCAAGAGCCTGCCAGCGGTGAAAATGCTAACTTTAGCTTAGCGCCGACGCGGCAGACAGTAAAACAAGCATGGGTGACTAGCACCCAGGTAAACTTTAGTGCTAAAGCTTACGCGACAGTCTCTGTTGATCACGAAGATGCAGCGGCGCTATCAGTGTTGGGAGACTTCTTGCGCAATGGCTATTTGCATCGTGCTATTCGTGAACAAGGTGGAGCCTACGGCTCGGGGGCAGGGCAGGACAACGCCGATGCAGTGTTCCGCTTTTTCTCCTACCGAGACCCCCGATTGTTAGAGACCCTCGCCGATTTTGACGATGCTTTAAACTGGCTGGCGAATACAACTCACGACGACAAGAAACTCAGTGAAGCGATTTTAGGGGTAGTGAGTTCTATCGATAAACCGGGATCTCCGGCGGGTGAGGCCAAACAAGCCTATCACGCGCAATTATTCGGTCGCAATCCCGAGCAGCGTCGAGCCTTTAGAGCTAAAATTTTACAGGTAAGTATTGCCGATTTACAACGCGTGGCTGCCACCTACCTCAAACCGGAAAAGGCCAGTATAGCGGTGGTGACTAATAGCCAAGGCGCTGAGTCTTTGGGTGCTAGCTTTACTGTTATTACGCTGTAATAGCCAGCTGTTATCGACTCGCGTCTATTGCACCGGCGCGAGTCTCATTCCTTAATTCTGAATCCGTGACTTCAAAGTGAATCAAGAGCTTGCGCTATGTGCTGCAGTGAAGTCACTGATTCAGGTTAACATTAATTCCGCTCAGGATAAGTACATGAAAATTAGCAATGATACCGTCATTCATTTTAACTATATAATTAAAGATACCGATGGCTCTATTTTAGAAGAGACCAATACCGATCAGCCCATCGCTTACTTGCAGGGCCACAATAACATGTTGGCAGGGGTCGAAAAAGCACTGCATGGGCATGTCAAAGGCGATCAAGTATCTGTTACTTTAGCGCCTGCAGACGCTTATGGAATGCCCCGTGAAAACGCCGAGATGAAAATCCCACTCAAGCATTTGCAAGGCGCTAAAAAATGGCGCCCGGGTATGGTTGCCACGGTAAATACCGATCGGGGACAGCACCAAGTGACCGTACTCAAGATGGGCCGTTTTATGGTGACAGTGGACACCAATCATCCCTTTGCCGGAAAAACGCTAATTTTTGACATGGAAGTGATTGATGTACGTGCCGCGACTGCCGATGAAATATCCCACAAGCATGCTCATGGAGCTGGCGGCCATCATCATTAAATAATTGCTCCTCATCTATATAGGCCTTAGGTCTATAGCCACTGAGTATAGAGCGCTCGTTAGAGTGGCTCTATACTCAGTGTAAAATATCTATCAGCTCGGTCTCGGTACTCAGAGCTAGCTAGCGATAAAATAGCGACTCTAATCAAAAGTACCAAGAGATAGCAGCTATTGTTTATAGTCCTTAAAAAGTCACTGCTGGATCTGACTGTCGATGGTTTTAAGCCATACTAGGAAGCCCAATGCCAACTCCCCAGCAACTCTATGATCGTGATATCGCCGAAAATGGCCATAGCCGTGACCCTTGCCAAACCGCTGCTATTGCAGCGCTCAATCAGCTTTATCTAGATATTACCCAGGGGAGCTTAAAGCCAAATTCGAGCCTCTATCTCTGGGGGAAAGTGGGTCGTGGTAAAACTTATCTAATGGACTGCTTTTATCAGGCGTTGGCCGGACGTGCCAAACGATTGCACTACTATCGCTTTATGCAGTATCTGCACCTTCGACTTAAACATCATCAGGGCAATAGAGACCCTCTAGTACTGGTTGCGAAAGATCTGCTGCGCGAGCATAAAATACTCTGCTTAGATGAATTTTTTGTCTCAGATATTGCCGATGCGATGTTGTTGGGTAGGCTAATGACGGTGTTGTTTAAACAGGGGCTAGTGCTGGTAACTACCTCCAATGTTGAGCCAAGTCAATTATATAAAGATGGCTTACAGCGCGATAGATTTTTGCCGGCGATTGCGATGTTTGAATATTCGCTGCAGATTATTAACCTGCAGGGTGCTGAAGATCATCGGCTGGCAAAAGCCGCAGGTTTTCCTCATTACTATGTGGATGATCTAGACTGCCAACAACAGTCTCTAGTCGATAATTTACTTTATCAACGTTTTTTGCATGATTCTCAGGGAGAATCGTTACAGACAAATATTGCATTGAGTATTGAATCACGACAGATAAATTGTCTAGCTAAAAGTGCCGGTCGATATTGTTTTAGTTTTCCGCAGTTATTTGTCGGCCCTAGAAGTGCTAATGATTACATAGCGTTAGGGGAGATAGTTAAATTCATTTATCTGTTAGATGTGCCGCAAATGGGTGGGCAGCTCAATGAGCGTAAAGTGGCGAGGGGCACAGAAGATACTTATAATATTAATCAAAAAGTAGCGGATCGGCCATTTATTCTCGCTAAGGGCGATGATGAGGCGCGTCGTTTCATTAGCTTTATTGATGAAATGTACGATCAAAACAAACGGGTCATAATCGGTGCTCACTGTGAGCTAGCTAAGTTGTATCTCGGTGGACGAGTAGTCTTCGAATTTGAGCGAACCTATAGCCGGATTATTGAGATGCAGGGGAGTACTTATCTAAAATCTAAATCAGACTAACAGGCGGGCCGCTCGAACACTGATTAGTTACAGCGACAGATACTAGAAATGCTACTGCAACCTTACCTATCACAAATTAGAACACTCACCAGAGTGCTAATCGCAAGTGAGGGGGAACAGCTGCGAATTAAAGAACAATTTATTTGAGACTTCTGCATAACGTTGCGAGTGAAGGTAAGACCAGGCGAAAATCGGCGAGATAGTGGAGTTAGTGTGCCATTCTTTATCGGTATTACTGGTGTAAATGAGCATGTTGAGCCGGTTTTTAACACCGTATTACCGAGCGCAGTTATCATACCCTCCGGGTTAGTTATGCAGAGGTCCCTATCTATTTATCCGCCATAATTTGGCAATTTTCGCTGCTCTGAACTACCCTATATGGAATAGCAAATAGCTGATTTTATATGATAGAAGTTTATTCTAAAATATTTGTATTCAATGTACGCGCAGATAGTCGAATAGCTTTGCATGGATAGGTGCGTTAATGAAGCTGGCAGTGAAGTTTTTCCTTATAACAGGCTTGAGCATTTGCTCGCTGCAAGCGTCAGCGCAAACCCTGACGATAGCGTACATCGAGCATGATTTACTAGTGCCAGTCAGCAGGGAAGTATTATCAGAGGCATATCATAAATTGGGTATAGATCTAAAGTTTGCCGCTTACCCTAACCTTAGAGCATTAAAGATGGCTAATAGTGGTGAAGTTGATGGAGAGCTGCAGCTCATGGCCGGTTTGGCTGATACCTACCCCAACTTGATACAAGTGCCACAAGCGATCCAAAAAATTTCCTGGCACACCTTTGCCAAAGAAACCTCCATTGAAATCATGGATTGGCCGAGCTTGGCTGATTTTACGATTGTGATGCCCGCGGGTAGTGCGTATACAAAAAAGATGACCAGCGGCATGGACGTGTACTTTGTCGATGATCAAAAAAACCTGTTTGCAATGCTCAATAAGGGGCGAACGGAAGTGGCGGTGGCAAGTATTACTGCAGGGTTAAGCTATCTTGGGAAATCGGAAAACAGCCATATAAAAGTCAGCCACCAGCCAGTGGCAGAGCGGCTATTATTTCATTATTTACACGTAAAACACAAAAAATTGGTATCTGAAATCAATAAAATTTTGCTGCAGATGCAAGCCTATGGCAGAATTAATCAAATTCGTCGTCAATATCTGACCAGTTTAAGAAAGGACTAACCGTGCATATTAAATACTCTGGCTAGCCTGTCGAAAAGCTACTGCGTTCAGCCTAGCGGTGTTAAAAATTGGATCAAAATTCTCATTAATACCTGAATCCGTGACTCGAAAGAGAATACTGAGCGTCAGATATTGGTCGATTTGACCACTACAACAGTGGCATTGACAAATATTAGCGGCAAGCTCATATGCGTCCTGCACTCGCTGAGGAGCCTCTGACTTATCTGTCCGGCTAGGGGGTGTGTAACTTGTTCAAGGGCTTCCTAAATAGGGGAGTGCGGTAGCCAAAATGAGGGGTATACTAACTCCGCTATTTTTCCCGTTTTTGCCTTGTCATCATTCGCTAGCTTGTGCGACAGCATTTAGTAGGGGGTTGATTTCAGAGAGAAGAAGCTCAAATTTATCTTGTGATAGTGGTCTGTGTAAATAAAATCCTTGACCAAAATCACAGCCAGCTCTGGTCAGTAATTTTAATTGTTGTTCTGTTTCCACGCCTTCTGCGATGACCGATATCTTCAATTTTTTTGCCATTACAATTATCGCTTCACAAAGCGCCATATCATCATTCATTTCTGACATGTTTTGTACAAATGATTTGTCAATTTTAATATAATCCACTTGAAACTCTTTTAAATAGGAGAAAGAGGAATAGCCAGATCCAAAATCATCGATTGAAATTGAGATGCCTTTTTTTCGTATATCATCAATCACTACCGCGGCTTCCATTTTATTCTCCATTACTAAGTCTTCAGTAATTTCAAGGCCGATTGCCTCAGGTGGAATACCGTTCTTATTTAATAACTCGATCCATTTTTTAACTTGTTTACCTTGGTTCTTATATTGCAAAGGTGATGTGTTGATATTAATTTGTAAATCTATTTTATATTTTAATCGCCAATATTGAACTTGAGTCGAAACTTCTTCAAATAACCAGTCACTAATATCTGATATTAGTCCGGTATCTTCTGCTAAAGGTATGAAGTCAAGGGGAGAAATCAGGCCTTTTAGCGGATGATTCCAACGTATTAATGCCTCTGCCTTAGTCGCTTTAAAATTCATAAGATTGACGATCGGTTGGTAATCTATATAGAATTGCTTTTCTTTAATCGCAACATGTAAGTCTTGTATTAGTTCCATGCGCTTAAGATAAGCGATGTGTATGTCTTCATTAAAAAAGTATACATTATTACAGCCTTTGCTTTTAGCAACGTACATCGCTTGGTCTGCGTTTCTTAGTAAGTTTTCAATATCTTTCGCATCATCAGGATAATTGGCAATACCGATACTGGCCGTGCAATAGACTTTTTCATTTTTAAGAAAATATGGTTTAGCTAAAGAGGTGAGTAACTTTTCTCCGATTGAATCGACATGTTGCTTATTAATGATGTCTGGCATTATAACAACGAATTCATCTCCCCCTAAGCGAAAAGCGGTATCCATTGAACGTATACAATTTTCAATGCGTTTTGCGCACTCAACTAATATAAAATCCCCAGATTCATGGCCAAAGCTATCATTAATTTCTTTAAAATTGTCTAAATCGAGTATTGCCAATGAAATGCTTTTGTTTTCACGACAAGAATCGCTTATCACTGAATTTAGTTTTTCGCGTAGCATATTGCGGTTAGGTAGATTGGTTAAACTATCAAAATGGGCTTGCTTCCAAATAATATTATCGGCTTGTTGTCGCTCTATTGCTATTCGCGCTAAATTTGTGAATTGTGCTACTAATAAGTGCTCTTTTGGGGTTGTTTTGGTTTTCTTTGGGTAGTACACGGCAAAAGTCCCCAGTACAGTTCCTTCAGATTTAGTAATAGGCTCAGACCAACAAGTATTTAGCCCTGCCTGCAATGCTAAAGGAGCCCATGCAGACCAATAGGGGTGGTTTTGGATGTCATTGACCACGGTACGTTGACCGGTGTATGCAGCATGGCCACAGGATCCTACACCGACTCCAATATTAACGCCTTCAATCGCATCGTTATAAAACTTCGGCAAATTAGGGGCTGCTCCAACTGTTAGTTGCTTTCCGCTCTCGTCAAGCAATAAAATACTGCAAATTGAATCTGGTAGCTCCTTTTCAACACTGGTAACAATTTTGCTTAATATCGTGGTTAGATTCGTAGAACTGGCTATAAGCTCCAATATATCGTTGCGTATTTTATTGACTGTATTATGTCTGGTGAGTATTTTATTTCTATCTTCAAGGTATTTTGAAAAAATTAGCGAAAATACATTCGTCAAGAATAAGGAGGACATGACTCTGGTTAATTCAGCACCAGTCATTTCATCGTAGATAACCAATAAGCAAAAGGTAATCGCTAATAAATTTAAAATACTTGCTACAATCGGTGACAGTAAATAAAAGGATACGATGATCATGGGATAGAGCCAATATATAGCGTCGAAACCCTTTATGAAAATGACAAATGAAACGGTAAGGAGCATTAATCCTCCTAACAACGTTCCGTAGACTGTTGTCCTTCTTGATCTATAAACGCCAATAAAAATACTAGTTAAAATAAACAAGACAATCAAATCGACCCAAAATTGAACTTGGTCATTATTTATCAAAGCAAGTATTACAAAAGGAATCAAAGTCAAAATACTGACAGCAACCACGATCAGTAATAGTTTCTCTTTTAGTCTACGTTCAATCATAGTTCACTCCGTATGTGCTAATTTTTAACACAATTAGCTGGTTTAAATATAAAGAAGTAGAATACGGTTATATTGCAATTTTTTAGCTAATTTATTATCGGTTGTTTATATTGACGCTGCATTTTTTGCTTGCTTACACCTGAATCAGTGACTTCACTGCACCACATAGCGAAAATTCTTGATTCAACAGCAGTCAGATAAATACCCGCTGAACCTATGAGTGCAGCTAAGATTGTCCAATTCCACTGTAGAGCCAATACCTCACACTCTGTTTTTACTTTGAAGTCACTGATTCAGGTATTAACTTAGAGTGCGAAGTGATGATGAAAAAGTACATAATAGTTTTTGTGGGCTTTATACTTATAAATACTAGCACTCCCGCAGAAAAAGTTGATAAAATTTTGTTATTAATATCAATTTTCAAGAATAGTTAGTTATTATTCGTATTAGCTAAGAAATATCAGCCCTAGCCTGACCAAATAATCGTAGCTTTAGTTAATCGAAGCGTTAAATATAGATGCTTAGCGTGCAGTTATATCAAATACCTGAATCCATGATTTCAAAGTGAATGAATAATGTAAAATATTGGTTTTAAAGGGGATTTAATAATTTTAACAGCAAGTTCATATGCGTCCTACATCCGCTAAATAAATATATCCATGCATAAAACTTATCAGTTCAGTGGGTGTTTTTCTAGCCGGTGAAGTCACTGATTCAGGTTAAAGATATTTTCACCACAGAGGGCACAGCGCGCTGCGCTACACAGCGGAGCAACAAAAAACAATAGTGACAATAAATTGTGAGTTCAGTATTTATGCTATTTTCTAGCGATTAAATTTGAATTTATAATTACATCTAGCGCCTAAATCCGGACTCCACATAGCACAAACTCTCGATTCACTTTGAAACCATAGATTGAGGTAACACTCAAAGCTGGGTCTCAAGGTGTTGTTTAATGGCTAATTCGCGAAGTATAAATTTCTGTACTTTTCCGGTCACCGTTAAAGGGTATGTTTTAACAAAGTTGATATATCGTGGAATTTTGAAATGGCTAATTTTTCCTCGACAATATTCTTGTATTTGCTCGCTAGATAGTGCATTGCACTCTGGCGCTAGTATTATCCAAGCGACTAATTCTTCACCATATTTATCACTTGGAATGCCAACGACTTGCACATCACTAATGTCGGGGTGAGTGTACAAAAAATCTTCAATTTCCTTAGGGTAAATGTTTTCACCACCGCGAATCAGCATGTCTTTAATGCGCCCGACAATACAAATGTATCCCTGATCATCCATCCTCGCTAGGTCGCCAGTACGCATCCAGCCACCCTCTTGAATAGCCTCGACAGTGGCTGCTTGGTCTTGCCAATAACCGAGCATCACAGAGTAACCTTTAGTACATAGCTCTCCGGTTTGGTTTCTGAGGGCTATCTCGCCGGTGAGAGGATCTATTATTTTATGCTCAAGGTGTGGCTGAGTGCGACCTACGGTACTGACTCTTTTATCAAAAGGGTCGTTATAGGCCGTTTGAGTTGACACTGGACTGGTCTCGGTCATGCCGTAGGCTATTTGTAATTCAGTGATATGCATTTTGCTATTGACCGCTTGCATAATAGCTGCCGGGCATAAAGAGCCCGCCATTATCCCAGTTCTTAAGCTGCCAAGGTCAAAACTGGAGAATTCAGGGAGTTCAAGCATACTGATAAACATCGTAGGGACACTATATAAAGCGGTCGCTTGATGATCATCAACCGCTTGTAATACTGCTTTGGCATCAAAGGAAAAACTGGGATAAATCATCGTAGCGCCATGGCTAACGCAGCCTAAATTACCCATTACCATACCAAAGCAATGGTAGAGCGGCACTGGGATGATCAGTCGGTCTGCAGCGGTGAACTGCATGCTTTGCGCAACAAAGTAGCCGTTATTGATAATGTTGGCGTGTGATAAAGTCACCCCTTTGGGTGAGCCGGTGGTCCCTGAGGTATATTGAATATTGATAGGGTCATTAAAATCTAAGCTTTTTTGTAAATCCGCTAATTGTCGATCATTGATAGCAGTGCCTTGCACATAAAAATCACTCCAGTTCAAAAGTCCTGCAATATCTGTGTTGGCCAAGTTGATGACTGTTTTAAGTTCAGGTACTGCCTCAGTTTTCAAAGCGCCGGGTGTGCAAGTGGCTAACTCTGGCGCCACAGTTTGTAGAATATTTATAAAATCAGATTTTTTGAATTGATCGGCCATGACCAGACAGCAAATACCAGACTGTTGCAAAGTGTATTCAAGCTCGTAAGATTGGTAAGCGGGATTGACATTCACTAAAATAGCGCCGATTTTAGCTGTTGCGAATTGACACAGCACCCATTCAACACAGTTAGGGGCCCAAATTCCAACACGTTGCCCCTTAGTGATGCCAATACTGATAAAAGCTTTAGCAACTTGATTAATCTGTTTTTGGAACTCTTTGTAACTGTAGTGAATGTTCTGTTCTACCACGATTAAAGCGTCATTATCGGGGAAGCGGGCGCAAGTTCGATCGAGAAGATCACCAATGGTGATTTCCATTAAAGGGGTAGTGGTAGCGCCTTTAGAATAGCTGAGTAGCGGCATAAAAATCCAATTATTGTTGTTGTTGTAGTTTAAAACATCACTAAAAAAATAGCGCTCAGCTATTAAAATTACTAGCAGCAAACTAGCCGTAGCTGCTAGCGGCGTCCGTTTTAACTATTGATGCAGAGAAATTATCTTCGCATATTCATGGCAATGCCAACTTTGGAGCTGTTAGTGCGGTGCAGTATGGCGCTAATCCAATGTCCTACCCCGACCAGCTTTTTTAAATCTACGCCGCATGTTAAATTTAGCCCCTGTAATAGGTAGACAACATCTTCAGTGGCAACATTGCCGCTCGACCCTTTGGCATAAGGACAGCCGCCTAGCCCAGCGACTGAACTGTCGATAATTCGAACCTCATGTTGTAAAGCGGCATAGATATTGGTCAGTGCTTGGCCGTAGGTATCGTGAAAATGCACCGCTATATTTTGCACTGGTATATCGCGAACCGTGGCATCGATTAAACGCTTAACATTATCCGCAGTGCCGACCCCAATCGTATCCCCTAGAGATATTTCATAGCAACCCATCTCGTAGAGCTGCCTGGAAATAGCGGCAACTTGTGAAATAGCTACTTTACCTTGATAAGGGCAGCCAAGCACGGTGGATACATAGCCTCGTACCGGGATGTTTTCCGACTTGGCTAATGACATAATATCTTTAAAGCGCTCGATACTTTCAGCGATAGTGCAGTTAGTGTTTTTTTGACAGAACGCTTCAGATGCTGCGGTGAAAATAGCCACTTCTTTGGCACCGGCAGCAATCGCATTTTCAAAGCCTTGCAGATTGGGTACTAATGCGCTGTAGACCACCTGGTTTTTGGCTGTCAGGCCGCGCATTAC
Source organism: Osedax symbiont Rs1 (assembly GCA_000416275.1). Lineage (GTDB taxonomy): Bacteria > Pseudomonadota > Gammaproteobacteria > Pseudomonadales > Balneatricaceae > Rs1. The sequence goes on along the minus strand of ASZJ01000016.1, from coordinate 25,722 downwards.
TTGCAGTGCATCAGCCATTTGCGGAACCCAGCGCGGCGAGACGAAGCTCGCTGACTCGATGTGCTTTAGCCCCGAGTCGGCAAGTCGATTTATTAAATCAATTTTTGTCTCGATACTAATTGTAGCGCTTTCATTTTGCAGTCCATCTCTTGGACCTACTTCAAAAATTTTTACGGCTGAATTGTTCATCATTTTCCTTGGCGTGTTATGTCGTTAACCGCTGCACCAGTCATACATATCCCTGGCATCAGGATGACCTATGCAGAGTAAGCGTTAATTTTTCCTTAAATAGCCTTGCTCTCACTCAGCTCGCTACTCTTGATTGAACTCTCGGTTGAACTGCTACCTGAATCAGTAACTGCACTGCGTAGCGTAAACTATTGATTATACACGGTTAAAAAAATCCCACTGAAACTATGGGTGCAGTTAAGATTTTTCAATTCCACTGTAAAAGCAATGTTTTACGCTCTGTATTCACTTTGAAGTCATGGACTCAGGTGCTAGTTTGGGAATTTGTCGCATCTTGCATTGCAATCAGTTTGTCTCCCTCTGCCACTAGACTATCCTCTGGATAAAAAATATCAGTCACTCTGCCTGCATAGGGGGCTAAAATGCTGTGCTCCATTTTCATCGCTTCAATAATAATCAACGGAGTAGCTGCTTTTACGGTCTGTCCTGCTTTAACTAAGACGGCAATCACTCGACCGTTCATCGGCGCAGTCAGGGCACCTTTGTTATCAATCTCTTCAGTGGATTTTGCTAAATTAGGTGCCTGGAATTGAATGCTAGTTCCGTAATAGAATAAAATCAGCTGTGAATTATTTATATAGGCATGAAGCTTAATTTTTCGGCCATTGATGCGCACGGCTAGCTCATCTCCCTGCAAGGTAGCAGCAATCAGATACTCAGTATCATTACCGGCAGTAGATGATTCGGCTGGTGCACTGCTAGTGACTTTAAAGGCTCTATAAGGGGGTGATTCTGATACGTTTTTTTCGGCATTAGGGCAGTAGCTGGAGAGTAAGTTATCTTGTAACTCCTCGACGAGTAGCTGACATAATTGACTGTCCTCATGCGGATCAGTGGCATTAACACCTTGCTCTAACCAAGTTATGTGGTAGTGGGGGCTTTGATTCATACGCCATTGCACACCTCCTGCATAGATGTCTTGAGCTTTTGCCGCTGGGTAAGATAAGATTTTGGCGACACTGGCGATTGCCATACACTGATCAATATCTAACGTGTTAGCAAAAAGAACAGCTCGATACTGCTCGATAAAATGGGTATTGACAATGCTGTGTTTAAACACATCATTAGTGATTATTTTATGCAGAAAGCTCAGATTGTTTTTCACCCCGACGATCCGATAATCCTGGAGCGCTTGGGCCATTTTTGCAATTGCCTGTGGCCGGCTTTCAGCATGCACAATCAGTTTTGAAATCATTGGGTCATAGTAGACACTAACTTCATCGCCTTGCACCACACCAGTATCTACTCTTAGCTGCTCAGTTTCAGTCGGAGTGCGCAGATAGCTTAAATGGCCGGTGGCGGGCAAAAAATCATTATTGGGATCTTCGGCATAAATTCGACATTCAATTGCGTGACCTGTCACTTGGACTTGGGCTTGAGTAAGTGGCAGGGGAGCGCCGTGCGCAATCCGTAGCTGCCACTGAACCAAATCAGTATTGGTGATCATCTCTGTGACAGGGTGCTCAACTTGCAAGCGGGTGTTCATCTCCATAAAGTAGAAGCTATCATCTTCATTGAACAAAAATTCGACCGTCCCTGCACCGACATAATTAATGGCCCGAGCGGCATCTAAGGCTGCCTCTCCCATAGCTTCAACTACTTTTTGGCTAATACCTGGGGCGGGTGCCTCTTCAATGATTTTTTGATGCCGGCGCTGGATGGAGCAATCTCGCTGCGAGAGATAGATTCCATTTCCCTGTTGATCGAAAAAAACTTGGACTTCAATATGACGGGTGTTGCTGAGGTATCGCTCCAACAACATATCACTGTTGCCGAAAGCGTTACTAGCCTCTCGTTGTGCAGAGCTGAGGGCCAAGGTAAATTCCTCGATGGACTCGACCACCCGCATACCTTTACCGCCACCACCGGCGACTGCTTTTAATAACAGCGGAAAGCCGCATTTAACCGCTTCGCTGGCCAGTAATTCCGGATCTTGATCGGCGCCGTGATAGCCGGGGACCAGCGGAACTTGAGCATTAGCCATGATCTCTTTCGCCGCTGATTTTGAACCCATCGCTGCAATAGCAGCCGCTGGCGGCCCAATAAATACGATGTTAAGTTGCTCGCAAGCTGTGGCGAACTCGGCATTCTCCGATAGAAACCCATAGCCTGGATGAATAGCTTGGGCACCACTAAGCTTGGCTATTTGTAATATTTTGTCAGCTCTTAGATAGCTGTCGCTACTCTGCGCCGGTCCCAGTAAAAAAGCCTCATCTGCCATGCGCACATGCTGAGAATCGATATCTGCCTGCGAGTATACGGCAATACAATGGATGCCCATTTGTTGGGCTGTGTTGATGATTCTGCAGGCTATTTCGCCTCTGTTTGCAATTAAAATTCGACTAAACATAATGAATACCTAAAGGCTTTAGATCAGCCTGTATCTATGGTTTGGGGTTTTGGCTCAACAGCCAACAGCGCTATTGAAAGCCAAGATGCTAAGCTCAATTTAAAGGGCTAGTGTTAACTCTCTGCTACCAAGCAGCTGTTCTTTTTTGCAAAAAAGCCGCCAGACCCTCTTTTGCTTCAGGTGTCGCTCGTATATCGGCAATTCGCTGGGCTGTATCTGCGATTAGACGATCGTCGATATTCTGCAAACTTACCTCAAGTACTAGCTTTTTGACGGCTTGCATCGCCAGCGGGCCATTGTTTAATAAGTTTTTTAGCCAGTCACTGCTGATGCTTTCTAGGGCATCTTGATTGGGAGCTATTTGATGGACTAAGCCTAGATCTAATGCAGTGCTAGCGCTGAACATTTCCGCACTGATAAAATACCTTCTCGCCTGACGTTCACCAATTGCGCGTATTACATAGGGGCTAATGGCGGCGGGAATTAACCCCAGCTTCACTTCACTGAGGCAAAAGCTCGCTTGTTCAGTGGCGAAGACCATATCGCAACACGCAGCTAACCCGACCGCTCCACCAAATGCAGCGCCTTGGATAATCGCGACTGTCGGTTTGCTTAAGCGGTTGAGCAGGTACATTAGTTTCGCCAATTGCTGGGCATCTGCAAAATTTTGCGCGGGCTGGTTTTCGGCCATCTGCGCCATCCATTTAAGATCTGCTCCGGCACTAAAGTGCTTGCCGTTGGCTTTTAGCAATAACACTTTGATCGTAGAAGATTGCTCTATCTGCTCTAAATGGGTGATCAAGGTTGCTATCATTTGATCATCAAAAGCATTTCTGATCTCTGGACGATTTAAGGTTAATGTCGCTATTCCGTTGGCTGCTTGCGTAAAAATAACATTGGCTTGGCACATAGATATAAATCCTTGTTCGGTAATTTAAAATTTAATAATCAAATAGATACAGTTTTAATCTAAAGTTAATTACATTCTAAATATTCCAAATTGGCTATCGGCTATCGGCTTGTTAAGTGCAGCGGCTAGCCCTAGTCCAAGCACATCCCGCGTCTGAATGGGGTCGATAACCCCATCGTCCCATAATCTGGCGGAGGCATAATAGGGATGACCTTGTTGTTCGTAAGTGTCGATGATCGGACGTTTAAATGCAGTTTCTTGCTCGGCACTCCAAGTTTCACCGCGGCGCTCTTTGGCATCTCTAGTGACGGTGGCCATCACACCTGCCGCCTGCTCGCCGCCCATTACTGAGATACGTGCATTTGGCCACATCCACAGAAAATTAGGGTCGTAGGCTCGACCACACATACCATAATTCCCCGCGCCAAAAGAGCCGCCGATTAAAATGGTTAATTTAGGCACGGCAGCACAGGCCACCGCATTAACTAGTTTAGCGCCGTGCTTGGCGATGCCTTCAGCTTCGTACTTTTGCCCCACCATAAAACCGGTTATATTTTGCAAAAATAGCAGCGGAATCTTGCGCTGGCAGCACAGTTGAATAAAATGCGCGCCTTTGAGTGCCGATTCACTAAACAACACCCCATTATTCGCCACTATCCCGACAGGATAGCCAAAGATATGGGCGAAGCCAGTGACTAACGTAGTGCCGAAGTGTTTTTTGAATTCATCAAATTCTGAGCCATCAACAATGCGCGCGATCACTTCTCGGACATCAAAGGGCTTTCTTAAATCGGTGCCAACAATGCCGTATAACTCATTAATATTATACAGGGGCGGGGTGGGCTCTTTTCTTGCAACTTGCGCTGTACTGTCTTGGCTAATATTTAAACTGGCGATGCAATCTCGGGCAATTTGCAGGGCGTGGTGATCGTTTTGCGCCATATAATCGGCCACACCTGACACCTTGCAATGCACTTGAGCGCCGCCAAGATCCTCTGCCGATACAATTTCGCCGGTGGCTGCTTTAACCAGTGGCGGACCCGCTAAGAAAATAGTGCCTTGTCCTTTAACGATGATCGATTCGTCGGCCATCGCCGGTACATAGGCGCCGCCTGCGGTACAAAGGCCCATGACCACCGCAATTTGGGCGATGCCTTTAGCAGACATTCTGGCCTGGTTGAAAAATATCCGCCCAAAGTGATCGCGATCGGGAAATACTTGGTCTTGTTGTGGCAAGTTAGCCCCCCCTGAATCTACGAGGTAAATACAAGGTAAGTGGTTTTGTTCGGCTATTTCTTGAGCGCGTAAATGCTTTTTGACGGTCAGTGGGTAGTAAGTACCGCCTTTGACAGTCGCGTCGTTGGCGATAATCATACATTTAATGCCATTAACTTGGCCGATGCCGGTAATGACCCCGGCGCAGGGGACATTGTCTTCATAGACGTGCAGGGCTGCCAGCTGTGAAAGTTCCAGAAAAGCGCTACCAGGATCGAGCAGCGCGTCAATTCTCGATCTGGCTAGTAGCTTGCCTTTCGCCAGGTGACGCGCTTTATAACTAGCTCCACCCCCTTCAGTTACCAAGCTTATCTGCCGCTTTAAATCGGTCACGGCAAGCTGCATATCTTGATGGCGCTGGTTAAATTCATCGGCATTGCGATTGATGTTAGATGCTAAAACAGGCATTTTGATTTCCATTGCTAGTGTGCTGTTGGTGAGTATGGGCAGCTTTTGATTGCTCTTACTTGTTTAAAAAAAGCTCTCTGCCAATTAACATGCGTCTAATTTCAGAGGTGCCGGCACCAATTTCGTAAAGCTTAGCGTCTCTGAGTAATCTGCCGGTTGGGAATTCATTGACATAGCCATTGCCGCCAAGTAACTGAATAGCATCGAGGGCGACCTTAGTGGCCATCTCCGCGGAGTACAAAATACAGCCGGCCGCATCCTTGCGGGTTATTTGCCCACGTTGAGCCGCTTGGGCGGACAGGTAAGTGTAAGCTTTAGCGGCATTGAGCACTGTGTACATATCGGCAATTTTGCCCTGCACCAATTGGAACTCCCCAATAGCCTGGCCAAACTGTTCTCTATCGCGAATATAGGGCACGCTGATATCTAATGCCGCTTGCATTATCCCTAAAGGACCACCGGAGAGCACCAGCCGCTCATAATCTAAGCCGCTCATTAATACCGCGACACCACCATTGAGCGTGCCCAACATGTTTTCTTTGGGGACCGGGCAATCTTGGAAAACTAATTCACAAGTATTTGAACCGCGCATGCCTAATTTATCGAGCTTTTGTTGACGACTAAAGCCCGCAAAATCGCGCTCGACAATGAAAGCGCTAATACCTTTCGCGCCCGCCTGTAAGTCGGTTTTTGCATAGATTACATAAACGTTGGCGTCTGGGCCGTTAGTGATCCACATTTTATTGCCGTTCAGTAGATAGTGATCGCCATTATCTTTGGCGTGTAGTTTCATCGAGACCACATCGGAACCAGCATTGGGTTCACTCATGGCCAGTGCTCCAATATGCTCGCCACTGATCAGTTTAGGTAAATAGGTGGATTTTTGCAGATCTGTGCCATTGCGGTTGATCTGATTAACGCAAAGGTTAGAGTGCGCCCCATAGGATAAGCCCACAGAAGCACTGGCGCGGCTGATTTCTTCCATCGCGATAATATGGGCGAGATAACCCATATCCACTCCGCCGTACTCTTCACTGGCGGTAATTCCCAACAGCCCCATGTCGCCAAATTTTTTCCATAAATCATTCGGAAACTCATTATCGCGATCAATTTGCGCGGCTCTAGGCGCTATTTCTTTGGCTGCAAAAGCATTGACTTGCTCGCGTAACATATCGATTGTCTCGCCAAGTCCGAAATTCATTTGGCTATATTGTGCGATCATCATAGGACCTCTTTATAATGGATAGGATTATTTTTGCAGCTCTTTTAGCGCTTCAATACAACGATTTTGCGCATTGTCTAGTTCAAGTTGCAGCATTTTGATGTCTTGCTGTTGCTGCTCTAGTGCAACCTTGCGCTCGGCAATTTTGGCTTGTAGTAAGCGCAATTGCTTTTCACTGCCGCCTTCAGTGGCATCCCACAAATCAAACAGCTCTTTGATTTCAAGCAGCGAGAAGCCTAAACGCTTACCTCGTAAAATTAGTTTGAGTTGCACGCGATCCTGACGGGAATAAATTCTTGTTTGTCCGCGCCGCGCTGGGTTAAGCAGTTGATGGTCTTCATAAAAGCGAATGCTGCGCGTGGTTAAGTCAAATTCTGCCGCTAATTCGCTAATACTAAAGGTGCTCTGTTCAGTCATTAATCAGTACTTTTATTAACTAGAGTTAAAGGTGAAGTTGAAATATAGGGTAAGTTTACGTAAACGTAAAGCATAATGTTTAAAAATTAAGCATAAAACCATCCCCAGTTGCTGAATTATTGATCGCTTTACTGAAAAACTAGCGACTGGACTTAGTCAGCTAATCCCACAGAGAGGGCTCTGTGTGGGATTAGGGGGCAGGGCAGAGGTTTTCGCAGTTAAGCACGAGCATGCAGCGAGTGTGACTCCCATTAAAACTGGGTTCTGTGGGCAGTCCGGTCGATTCTCAGCATACCTGAGGGTGTATGGCTTGTTCAGAGGCTCCTTAGAGAGCTCTGTAGAATCAACTAGTAGCTTTTACGAGAGTCGAGCAGTGATTAAATCGCGAATCCAGTGACCGCGCTGTGCCCGCCGTCACTGGTATAGATCGAAGTTTTAAGCTGAGACCTTTGCATAACTTACCAAGAGGGTATGATAACAGCGCTCGGTAATACGGCGTTAAAAACCGGCTCAATATGCTCATTTACACCAGTAATACCCATAAACAGGGGCACACTGCACCCAAAGTGAGGGGCGCACTGACTCCGCTATATCGCCGGTTTTTGCCTTGTGTTATCTTTGCTCGCAACGTTATGCGAAGGTCTCAAACTGAATCTGCGATTACTGCGATTACTGCGAATCAGTGGCAGGGGATTGCACGGAGTCGCTTGATAACCAAGCGTAAACGACGCCTGCGATAGCAGCGCCGACAATCGGCGCCAGCCAAAATAACCAGAGCTGAGCGATGGCCCAATCTCCGGCAAATATTGCCACCGCGGTACTTCTGGCGGGGTTTACCGAAGTATTAGTGACCGGGATGCTGATGAGATGGATCAGTGTTAAGCCCAAGCCAATTGCTAAAGGTGCGAACCCAGCGGGAGCGCGGGCATCAGTGGCGCCTAAAATAATGATTAAAAACATAAAGGTCATCACTACTTCACACACTAAGGCGGCCAGCAAGCTGTAGCCTCCAGGGCTGTGTTCCCCATAGCCGTTAGCTGCAAAGCCTCCAGCGGTACTGAAATCAGCTTGGCCACTGGCTATTACATATAAAATCGCCGCGCCAAAAATACCACCTAACACTTGGGCGAGAATGTAGGGTGCTAATTCCGTCTTGTTAAATCGGCCGGCAACAAATAGGCCGATTGATACCGCAGGGTTTAAATGGCAGCCGGATATATGGCCGATGGCGAACGCCATCGTTAATACAGTTAAACCAAAGGCGAGTGACACTCCCAGTAGGCCAATACCCACCTCGGGGAAGGCCGCTGCTAACACGGCACTGCCGCAACCCCCTAATACCAGCCAAAATGTACCGAGAAACTCTGCGGCCAGCTTTTTAGATAAATTCATATACAACTCCTTTTGTTAGTTTTCCCTGAATTCATGCTTTCTCTGTGGATCCATAGCTGATGCTAAGCACACATGAGCATTACTAATTCAGGTTTAATCATCCATCAACACAGCCTACTGCGAGCGCCTTGCTTATTCAAGCAAAGTGCCGCTAAACATCATTATTGAGTGCGCGAAAACACAGGCTAATAGTAGTTCATAGTTTAAATAGTTGGCGGACTATGTTTTATATTTATTGATTTCATATACCTGAATCCGTGACTTCAAAGTGAATACAGAGTGTAAGATATTGGTTTTACAGTGGAATTGAAAAATCTTAGCTGCACCCGTAGGTTCAGCGGGCATTTTTCTAACCGCTGTAGAATCAATAGCTTGCGCTATGTGGTGCATTGAAGTCACTGATTCAGGATATAGGTTGGGTTCTCGAGATGATCCATCTTTAATCGTGGCAGAGTGAATAGTCTGCTTGAGGCTTAGCTTTGAGAAGCTGAGACCTATGCATAACGACTAGATTTTAGACAAGGCTCATTTATTTGAGCTGAAATTTACAAAAGCCCGCTTCAGCAGTAGTGGCAATCTCGAATAAGATGGTCGGGTGATATCAAACACGTCATTATAATGTTGATTTGATTTTTCGGGAACAATTTACAGGATGCTACATCTATCTTGCTTCCCAGATGTGCCAGATATCATAATAACGCAAAGAGGAGTTGTGCGTACCTAGCAAAAATAAAAACAGCAGTGCGTTATTTGATCATAACTAGCTGTTAAGCGATATTAATAATACAAAATACACTGTTAATAATATGTACTGTATTTGAGTTGCAATAATGCGACATGATTGAATGTGGGTAATTAACGTTAAGGTCAAAAAGAGATCGATTAGTTGTTGGTTATAATTTAAACTACGCCGACTAAGAGAAACTCTTAGATGCAGCTTCTTTCAATAAGTGCACAGCGCTCATTATTTACTTTGAAGTCACGGATTCAGGTATAAAATAAGAATAAGCAGTGTCTTACTCAACAAAATGGACAGCGAATTAGATGAATCAAGCTTACGTGTTAAGCTCAAATGTATATCTAAGTTAATCTTCGTGATAAAAAATGGATTTAAGGTAAATGAGCACAAATTTTTTGGTTTTTTCAACTAAAATATCCCAATGGTATAATCAAATAGGAACACTTAAGCAAAAAACCATCCAATATTTTATATTTACTTTGGTGGCATACCATGTCGCCCTTATGACAAGTTTCATTGGCGTTTTTCTAAATATAAGCTTTTATTCTGCCAACGTCTTTTTCTATTTGCTGCTTATAGTCTATTTTAATAATATAGTGATCGCTCTTTTCTGTTTGAAACCAAAAAAATCAACATTGAAATATGTTAAAAAAATGCAGTTAATTCAAATTGTTAATTGGTTAGTGCTATTTTCTATATGGTGCTTTTTTATGGCGAATCAAAGGTCCATTACTTTGGTTTGTGCGATGATGGTCATCTCATTTTTATTTGCCTATTCCACTTTTTGGTTTTCTTTTTATTTGAATTTATTAATCGTCTTTATCTATTTGGTCATTTGTTATATTGGTGGGACGTACTTCGGTCATAACTGGGATGTCAGTAATGATATTTTGTACGTGATTGCGTATTTATTCAGCGCCATGATGTTGGGAACTATGGTACATAGGACGACTTTATTATTGCGTAGACAAGTCAATAATGATTTTTTAACGAAGTTGTTAAACAGGCGTGCTATGAATATGTATATCCAAGAGGAATTTTTGCGTTGCGAAAGGTTTAATACCCCTGTTAGCCTTGTCATGATAGACCTGGATAATTTCAAATCTATTAATGATAAATATGGTCATAACTGTGGCGATGCAGTATTGATTCATGTAGCTGATCATTTAAAGAAGCACATTCGTGAAATAGATCATCTAGCTCGCTGGGGCGGAGAAGAGTTTTTAGCGCTTTTAATCGGAGTTGCCCCAGGAGGTGCGGAGCAAGTGATTCAACGAGCACTTAAACGATTATCTGAGAGCCCAGTGAAATTTAAAAACATTTCGATTAATGTTTCTTTCAGTGCTGGTATTAGTAGTCTCAATGACTACTCATCATCAGAAGCCTCTATCCAAGAGGCGGATAGGTTACTCTACGTATCTAAAAATGAAGGTAAGGCGAGGGTAAATATTTCACTTCCATCTAAACCTTCAGAAAATTTGAAAGTTTAGATTAATGTTGATCAACGCCTCTAAAATGTGATGTATTCATTATGGATGGCTAAATAACATGAATAGCTATAACGAGGCCTCTGCATAGCGTTGCGAGCGAAGATAAGACAAGGCAAAAACCGCCGAGATAGCGGAGTCAGTGTGCCCCTCACTTTGGGTACAGTGTGTCCTTCTTTATGGCTGTTACTGGTGTAAATGGGCATGTTGAGCCGGTTATTCCGTATTACCGAGCGCAGTTATCATACCCTCTGGGTAAGTTATGCAGAGGCATCATAACACTGAATCAGTGACATCACTGCACCACATAGCGCAAGCTCTTGATTCTACAGCGGTTAGAAAAACACCCACTGAAGCTATGTGTTTTATGCGGGAATGCATTTGTTTAGCGAATGCAGGACGCATATGAGCTGGCAGTTAATATTTTTTAATTCCCCTGTCAAACTAATATATTACACTCTTTATTCACTTTGAAAATATAGAGCTAAAAATAGACCTTGGTAACAATAAGGAAAGACAAGGTAAAAGAACGGCCAAATAAAGGAGTCCAGAGTGCCTCTTGTTATGGCTGTTATAGTTATAAATGAGAAGGTTGAGCTGATTTAAATGCCGGATTACCGAGCGTAGTAGTCATACTGGGGCTTCATATTGCCAGTATGATTTATACTGGAATTAATAATGAACACAATTAGCGTTGCCCATCAGAGAGAAAAATGGGTGTAGCTGGAATAAACAGGATTAATATTAAAGATGACGATTGTCGAAAAAATAATAATAGCGGATGACCATCCGCTATTTAGAAAAGCACTCTCAGAGATGCTCAAGTCGCACTTTAATCGAATTGAATTACTTGAAGTTGATTCAGTGACAGATTTAGAGGAAATCCTACAGGAGACGACTGCAGATTTAGTGCTGTTAGATTTGGACTTTCCCGGCACTCAGGGGTTTAATACCTTAATTCAAATACGCCACCAGTACCCTGAATTAGCCGTTGTCATCGTCTCTGGTATTGAAGATAAAGATACTATTCAAAAAGCGATGATGCATGGCGCCGCAGGTTTTATCCCAAAATCAACGGCTGTTAGCGAAATGATGGTGGCGATAGAGCGAATTTTTCAAGGTGAATTGTGGACGCCTACAGCAGAGCATTATTTACCGAAAGACTGTAAACCTAGTGATGCATCGATTGACTCGCTAACTCCACAGCAGCATAAAATACTACTGATGTTCGCCGATGGGCTATTAAATAAACAGATAGCTTATGAGCTAGGTGTCGCTGAATCTACGGTTAAAAGCCATGCCAGTACAATCTTTCTCAAGTTGGGGGTGCGCAATCGTACCCAGGCAGTGATCAAGCTAAATGACATTTATTTGGCACATACATCATTTGGCCCCTCAGTAAGGTGATTTTTGCTGGGCGTAATTTTCTTCCAGGTTTTTCGCCAGTAAAGCACTCATCAGCGCCCTTAAAGCAATAGGTTTGATGATCTTTCTCAAATAGCCTATATCTTCTTTCTTTACCCGCTCTAAAATATCTTCATCGGTAGTGGCGGTAATTAAAATAGCCGGTAAGCTATAGCGGGTTAGGGAGCGCAAGTGCTGAATCAGGGCAATGCCATCACTTTGGTAAGCAGCTTCAGGAGACTTGCTTGTATTGTTTTTATTGGCATCGTTAGTTGCTGTGATTTCCTGCAGTTGATAATCGACCAGTAAGAAATCAAATTGGCCATCGTGCTGTTCGAATAACTGCAGTGACTGGCTTGCGCACTGGGCGGTATATACTTCACATTTCCAAGCGGTTAAGAGCTCGTACATACCTTGTAAAATACTTTCTTCATTATCAATACAGAGCACTTTCACCCCATGTAAACTGTTTGCCAAAGTGCTGGCAGCTATGCTTTCGATCTGAGGAGTCATGGCGATGGGCACGGTGACGCTAAACATACACCCCGCGCCTTGCGCTGATTGCAAATCTATTCGGTGGTCTAATAACAGCGCTAAACTCTGAGCAATATTAAGCCCTAATCCCAATCCTTTGGGACCCTTAGTTTTGATGGTTGATAATTGCGAGAACTGTTCGAATACTTGCTGCTGTTGATCGTAGGGGATGCCCGGGCCTGTATCAAACACTTGAATAGCGAGATCTTTCCCCTGTCGTCTGCAGCCGAGCAGTACCTTTCCCTGCGGTGCGTATCGAAAGGCATTACTTAAGAAGTTTTGCAAAATACGAGTCAGCAAAGTCAGGTCAGATTTGACAAATAATTGACTGTCAATATACTTGAAATTTATCTGAGAGGCTTGAATTAAAGGCTTAAATTCAGAGCTCAATATCTTGAACAAATGGCTAATTGAGACCGCTTCTATGATCGGATTAATGTTGCCGCTTTCAATTCTGGCAATCTCATTAAGGTCTAATAATAGCGTATTTGCAATTTCTAAAGACTCATCTATCTGTCTGATTTGCCGACGCTCCTGCGGCGAAACTTTAGAGCTTAGGCACACCGCTGATGAAAACAATCTCGCCGCTGATAGCGGTTGTAGCAAGTCGTGACTACAAGCTTTTAGGTATTGGCTTTTTTTGAAATGGGCCTGTTCAGCTTTTACTCTGGCCAGCGCCAGTTCTTGGTTAGCCAGCGCTAATTCTTGATTGGCCAGTTCTAACTCTTGGGTGCGCTCCAGCACTCTGCTTTCTAAATCATCATTTTCTTGCTTCAAAAACGTTTCTTTCTGTCGGTAAACGCTGATGTCGCTAAATATCATGACGAAGCCGCCACCAGGTATAGGGTTGCCTTCGATGTGAATGGTCATGCCATTTTCCAACTTTCTTTCAGAGCTGTGTCTACTTCCTTGTCTGAGGTATTCTAAACGCCGGTGCACTTGCTGGTTGAGACGGGTGGCGTACTCTGGTCGTAAACTTAAATTGTGTCTAATCAATTGACTAATCGGGCTGCCAATATAGATATACTCTTCGGGGAAGTTAAAAATATCTAAGTATCGTTGATTCCAAGCGACCAACTTTAATTCGCTATCAATCACCGAAATCCCTTCACTGGCATTTTCGATGGCACTTTGTAACACAGTGCGACTAAACTCCTGCTGTTGATTGGAGCTTTCTTCGACCAACTTTGCCACTTGATCAAAAGGCATTTCACTACCTCCCAAAGCAAAGGAGGTGACCAGCTTTGCAGATGCGGAACCAAGCACCGATGCCAAAGTGGTTTCTGCATGAGTAATGATTGCCTGATCGTAATCCTTAGGCAAAAGCTGCTGGTTGCTGGCTGAAAACTCCGTAAATGAAAGAGCAGATTTTTCGCTGCCGATAAAACGTGCCACCAAAAACTCTAATTCATTGATATCAACTTTAGGTTGGATTGGCAATTTCCATTGAGCGGCCTGACGTTCAGGGTAAAAATACTTAGATTGGGTCTGTTCTCTCAAACTTTGACGGGTGGCGATGGATACCAGCCACATAACAATAATATTCACCAGTAGACCGCACAAAGTCACGACAGTGTTAGCAGGGTATTGTGAGCCTTGTAAGGGGTGTTCCATGACACCTAGTTGCGGTAAGAAATTAAACACCATCCAAATACTAAAACCACTGCAAATACCACTTAACACCCCTGTTAATGTCGATCTTCGCCAAAAGAAAGCGGCGCCTAACACTGGGCCAATTTGCGCAATAGCACCGAACGCTACTTCACCTAGCGATGCGAGAGTGTCGGCTGGGGAGAACAGTAATAAGCTTAAACTCAATACGATGACTAAGATCACTAACGCTTTGCGAATCAACAGTAGATGAGACTGAAAATGCTTAAAATCAATGTGCGGTTTTTTTGAATACTTGAACATTAAAGGAAAGACAATTTCATTGCTGAGCATCGTGCTTAAAGCAATAGTGGAGACGATAACCATCGAGCTCGCGGCGGATACAGCGCCAATAAATGAAACCAGTGATAGCCACAGATGGCCGTTGGCTGCCGGTAAAAATAAGGCGTAGGCGTCAGCGGGCACGGTATCTCCGAACTGTAAAAAACCCGCTAGGCCAATAGGTGCGGCAAAAAACGCAAATACCAGTACATATAAAGGAATCAGCCACCGTGAAAGATTGGCGAATCTCGGTTCTTTAATCTCCACGAACATCACTTGAAATTGGCGCGGTAAGCAGAGGAACGCGGAAGTGGCGATGATCAGCAATCCAAACATACCCACTAAACTGGATAATGAAAATTGTGCCGATAAATCAATATGCTCGATTGTTTGTTGAAAGATTTCAAGGGGAGAGTCAAAGACATAAAAGGAGACGAATATCCCGACGATAATAAAAGCGATTAACTTAATAAAAGATTCGAAGGCGATGGCAATCATCACTCCCGGGTGGCGCTCGCTAATATCGATGCTGCGCACGCCAAATAGAATAGTGAATCCCGCGAGAATAATGCTGACAATCAAACCGAGTAACCAGCCGGGAAAATCTTGGTTTTGTTGCAATATTTGATAGGAAAAAACAATCGCTTTCAACTGTAATGCGATATAGGGCATGGTGCCAATTAAAGCCACCAAGGTGATAATAATCGCCAGTTTTTGAGATTTTCCAAAGCGCGCAGACAGTAGATCAGCAATAGAAGTGATATTTAGCTGAATGCTAATTTTAATCACTCGCTGGATAAATGGCCAGCAAAAAACAAACAGTAATATCGGGGCAATATAGAGAGAAAGGTAGGTAAACGATGCGTTTGCCGCTTGGGCGGCGGTGCCTAAAAAGCCCCAGGAAGTACAGTACACACCTATCGATAGCGCATAAATAATACTGTGTTGGTAGGAGACTAGTTTATGACGATATTTTCCTCCCAGGTGAGCAAATAAAAATAATAAACTGATGTAACCGATGCTGACACTGACTAATAACCAATTAGAAAACATAACTTACTCTACTGCCATTTTTATAAGTGTCCTTATCCCGAAACCCGTCACTTCAACGTAAATCAATAGCTTGCGCTATGTGTGCAGTGAAGTCACTGATTGAGGGTTATGTTTACACTGGATGGGTGGCGTTACGGTGACCATCAACAAAATTAATATAAATAGTACCTGAATATGTGATCCCAAAGTGGATGTTGAACGTAAAAAATTGGTTCTATAGCACAATTCTGATTCTATTTCGTCTGATAAGTAAAAGCACTAGTCCTTAAGTGCTAGTCCTTAAGCGGTACCTCTAAAGCAGTACTACTTTGGCGCTAATCCCTATTGCCAATTGTCGGTTTTAATCACTCATTTAAGATACAGAAACATAATCAGCCAGTGTTTTTAGCAAACGTCAGTGCCTAACACTTAAAGAATTCAGTGTTGGCGCATGTCAATTGGTTTATATGGCGCCTTGTAGCGCGAGTCTTTAAATGCTCTGAGTGGGGTGTTACTAGCCTGTGTTTGAGAGCCCCGCTAATAACTGATAAAAACTAAATAAGCGGCTGTATGTTTTGATTTAATATCAATGATTTAACAGCAATAATTAAATTAATTTACCAACGCAGGTGCAGTTCGAAGCCCCGGCTGTATTTATTGAACAAGGAGTGCTTATGGCTGAGTTAATACTTAAAGTAGAGCAACTATCACTGGCCTTCGGCGGTGTTAAAGCACTGACTGATGTGAGTTTTTCAGTCAAAAAAGGCGCGGTTTTTTCGATTATCGGTCCCAATGGAGCGGGAAAAACCTCCATGCTTAACTGCATCTCTGGGCGTTATCAGCCGAACCAGGGCCAAGTGATTTTTCAAGATAAAGACGTCACACACTTGCAACCTAATGATCGAGCAGATTTGGGGATGGGCCGTACTTTCCAAAATTTAGCCTTATTTGGCCACTTGTCTGTACTGGATAACATTATGGTCGGTCGCCATCACCTGCTGAAAAATAATTGGTTAACTGGGCCTCTATACTGGCTTTCAAATGCCCAGACAGAAGAGCTAGAGCATCGACGAAGAGTTGAGGAAATCATCGACTTTCTAGAAATATCGCATATTAGAAAAGCGATTGCCGGCACCTTGTCCTACGGTTTAAGAAAAAGAGTAGAGCTGGCTAGGGCGATGGCACTCAATCCAAAAATGATTTTGCTCGACGAGCCTATGGCGGGCATGAACCTCGAAGAAAAAGAAGATATGGCCCGCTATATCTTAGATCTAAATGAAGAATTCGATATCACAGTCGTGATGATTGAACATGATATGGGGGTGGTAATGGATATCTCCCATGAAGTGATGGTGTTGGATTTCGGTAAAAAATTAATTTGCGGTCTACCCGAAGAGGTGATGGCTGATCCCCATGTAAAACGCGCCTATCTTGGTATTGATGATGACGATATAACTTTGCAGGAGGTGAGCTAATGAGTAAACCGAATAACTTTGAAATGGGCGAGTTTGATACGTTTCCTAAAATATTAAGACACAACGCCAGAAATTGGCCAAGTGATACTGCGCTGCGTGAAAAAGAGCTGGGAATTTGGACCGAATTCAACTGGCAGGATTATCAAAACCGAGTTAAGTGGCTAGCCTTAGCGCTGACTAAACTGGGAGTGAAAAAAGGTGACGCGGTTGCGCTGTTGGGCGACAACCGCCCCGAGTGGATATGGGGCGAGATCGCGGCCCATGCTATGCAGTGTTTTTCGATTGGGATCTTTCAAGATTCTCTGCACGAGGAAGTGGTTTACCTGCTGAATAAATCTAAGGCCAGCGTGGTGATTGCCGAAGATGAAGAGCAGTGCGACAAGCTATTGGAGTTAGGCGATGCGATTAGCGAGGTAAAAGTGATCGTTTATTGCGATCCGCGGGGAATGCGTAAATACAGCGACCCACGACTGATTAGTATTGAAGATATTTACCTGCAAGGGCGGGAGATAGAAACACTCTCTCCCGAGCTTTACGATACTTACGTAGATGCCACTAACGCGCAAGATACCGCCATTTATTGCACGACCTCAGGAACCACTTCCAAACCTAAAATTGTGTTGTTGACCGGCGGTAATTTCGTCAAGCATTGCAGCGCCTATTTAAGAGCGGATCCAAGAGCGGTCGGTGATAATTATGTTTCGGTGTTGCCATTACCTTGGATTATGGAGCAAGTGTACGCGGTTGGTCAGGCTCTCATCGCCAGACAGATTGTTAATTTTGTTGAAGAACAGCAAACATTGATGGCTGATTTAAGAGAGATAGGCCCAAGCTTTGTGTTACTGGCACCGCGAGTGTGGGAGGGGATTCTTGCCGATGTCAAAGCGAGAATGATGGACTCGACACCTTTAAAACAAAAAATATTTAACTTCGCCATGCAACATGCAGAAGAGGCGCAAAAGCTCGGGCGTAAATCTTGGTTAGCCGAGCTTTTATTGATGAGAGCACTGCGCGACAGACTCGGTTTTACCTTCCTTAAATCGGCAGCCACAGGGGGAGCGGCGATGGGGCCTGATACTTTTAGGTTCTTTCAGACCATTGGTGTGCCCTTGAGGCAATTGTACGGGCAAACAGAACTAGGCGGCGCTTACACCATTCATAAAGAGGGCGATATTGATTACGACAGCGTCGGAGTGAGCTTTGATAACAGTCAGATTAAAATAATTAATACCGACAGCGAGGGAGTCGGGGAAGTGGTGGCTAAAACCGGGGGGATGTTTACCGGTTATTTGGACAACCAGGTGGCCTACGATGAAGACGTGCGAGAGGGCTGGATGCACACCGGGGATGCGGGTTACTTTAAAGACTCTGGACATCTGGTGATTATTGATCGGATTAAAGACTTAGCCAGAACCAGTAATGGTCTACAGTATTCACCGCAATATATTGAGAATAAATTAAAGTTCTCCTCTTACATTGGCGAGGCGGTGATCCTCGGTAAAGATCGGCCCTTTCTCAGTGCGATCATCTGTATTCGATTTTCTATTCTCTCCAAGTGGGCAGAGCAGCAGGGCTTGGCATTTACCAACTATACAAACTTAGCTTCGCTACCTGAAGTTTATGCGATGCTCAGCAAAGAAATTAACAGCGTCAATCAAAGTCTACCTGAGGCGCAAAAAATTCATAAATTTGTACTTTTGTACAAAGAGCTAGATGCGGATGACGGGGAGCTAACCCGCACCCGTAAAGTGCGCCGCTCTGTGATCGCAGAGAAATACGCAGAAATTATCGAATCGATATATGACCACCAGCCAGTGGTGGATATCGACACTTTGATTACTTTTCAAGATGGCAGTACTTCAAGAATTAAAACGCAGCTGATGGTCGCTACTTTAATTGAAAGCAGTGCCGAAACTGCAGTAATAGCACAGAGGAGAGCCTCATGAATTTTGAACTATTAATCCAGCTGATCATTAATGGTCTGATTGTCGGCCTGTTATACGGTGTGATAGGGATGTGTTTTGTACTGGTCTATAAGTCGACTAAAATTGTTAACTTTGCCCAGGGCGAATTCCTGCTCATTGGCGCTTGGGTGTGCTGGGCAATACTGGTGTATTTAGAGCTTCCCTTTTTGCTCGGCTTTGTTTTAAGTCTATTATTTATGGCAGCCTTTGGTGTGTTGTTACAAATGATCGTGCTGCGGCCAATGATTGGTGAACCCATTATATCGGTGATTATGATTACCATTGGCCTATCAATTTTCTTCCAGTCGCTAATGAAATGGATCTTTGGCGTATCGCCGCAAAGTTACCCGCAGGTTTTTGATCAGCAGAGCATTAATATAATGGGTCTGAATATTGAGATGGCCTATCTGATGAGCACTTTGATCGCCCTAGTGATTATGGGGGCTTTCTACTTTTTCTTTAAATATTCCAAACATGGGCTGGCGATGCGCGCGACTGCTTTTGACCAGCAGGTAGCACAAAGTCTGGGGATATCAGTAAAAAATGTTTTCGCCATGAGCTGGGGTATCGCCGCGACAGTATCGGCAACTGCGGGGGTTGTGTTGGGGATGGTTAACGGCGTCTCTGATTCGCTTTCGATTATGGGCATTAAAGTCTTTCCGGCGGTGATCCTCGGGGGGTTGGACTCGATTATCGGCGCGATTGTCGGTGGGGTCATTATCGGGGTGTTGGAGAATGTGGCCGAGTTTGTCGACAGTCAATATCTGCACATCGGCAACATGTACGACATAGCCCCCTTTTATGTATTGCTGATTATCCTCTGGTTTAAACCATACGGTCTGTTTGGCACTAAAGATATCGAACGTATTTGAATTAACTAAACGAGACCTCTGCATAACGTTGCGAGCGAAGGTAAGACAAGGCAAAAACCGGCGAGATAGCGGAATTAGTATGCCCCTCTTTTATGGGTATTACTGGTGTAAATGAGCATATTGAGCYGGTTTTTAACGCCGTATYACCGAGCGCAGTTATCATGCCCTCTGGGTAAGTTATTCAGAGGTCTCAGTAAACCTTTTTCCAGCAGTGTTTATAGATTGATAGGGCGGGTTGCGAATAGCATTTTAGCCAGTGTTCGCCGCTAAAAAGTCTATGCAAACTAAGCTGTTGAGTGAAAGACGATTACTATTTAGGAGTTATTTATGTCTAGTTTAACCATGCGTCCCTGTGGAGATTTCCGCACTAGCTATAAACAAGATAATACTATTTTTGAAACCAGCACCATTCGTTGGGTGGCAGTGTTAACGGTGTTGCTTCTGTGTACCGCACCGCTGTTTTTAGACGGCTATTATTTGACCTTATGCATTCAAGTTTCCTATCTGGGAATAGCGGCGCTAGGTTTAAATATACTGGTCGGTTATACCGGGCAAATATCATTGGGACACGGTGCCTTTTTTGGTTTTGGTGCCTTTGCCTCCGCCTGGCTGAATACTAGTTTTAATATTCCGGTTTTTTTAAGCATCCCCCTAGCAGGCTTCTTGACCATGGCGGTCGGCATGATGTTTGGCTTGCCAGCGGCGCGTATTAAAGGATTGTATTTGGCGATAGCGACACTGGCGTCGCAATTTATCATCGAAGACTTCTTCGGGCGAGCAGAGTGGTTTTCCGGCGGTCCTTCCGGGGCCTCTGCAGAGCCGCTGAGTTTATTTGGCTTCGTCTTTGACACCGACCAAAGTTTCTATTTTGTCGCCTTGTTTGCCTTGGTAACTATGTATGTTTGGGGTTGTAACTTGATGCGTTCTCGCGATGGTCGCGCCTTTGTAGCGATACGCGATCACTATTTATCTGCAGAAATAATGGGTATCAAGCTGAATAAATATCGGCTCTTATCGTTCGGTGTCTCTTCGTTTTATGCGGGAATAGGTGGGGCGCTATACGCCCATTATTTGGGCTATGTCTCCGCGGAAGGCTTTACCATTTTCATGTCGATACAGTTTTTGGCGATGATTATTATTGGTGGGCTGGGTTCGATCAAAGGTACTTTAATGGGCGTGATCTTTATGGTGCTGTTACCCGAAGTGCTAGAGAGCACAGTCAGTGTCTTGAAAGATACAGACTGGGGCAACGTTCCGATGATCGTGGATGGCTTGGCTTACATTAAAGAAATGGCGATTGGCTTGGTGATCATCGGCTTTTTGATCTTTGAGCCAGAGGGCTTAGCTCACCGTTGGGCGCAAATTAAAAACTATTGGAAGTTTTACCCATTCTCTTACTAAACCGAGGGGCTAGGTAACTGATTGGGGTGTATGCATTGCGATCGTGCAGCGTGCTGCGCAATAAAAAACGGGATGAGTGAAATCTTAACTGCAGGTGGTTGTGATGCCATTGCTAAGTTTTAGTTTCAATAATCATCTTTACTGACCATTTACATTAACCACTTACATTAACAAAAGGCAAATAGCCATAATTTATGAAGGAAGCTTGTTATGAAAACAACAACCATGCAACCAGCTAGTCAACATAAAAAAATGATTCCCAGTATGATCGCCGTCGCGGTATTAAGTGTCTCCGCCCAGGCAAATGCTGCTGAGTCAGTGTTCGTTGGTCATTTGGCAGATATGTCGGGACCGACCGCATTTATAGGTAAAGTGTACGCTAACGGCATTCGAGATTCCCTCGCTTATATCAATGTTAATGGGGGAATAAATGGCACTAATCTAGAATTTGAAACCATAGATTATGCCTATAAAGTACCGCAGGCCATAGCGGCCTATAAAAAGTGGAAATCCAGAAAAAATATGGTCGCTATGCAAGGCTGGGGGACCGCGGATACCGAAGCGTTAATTTCTTTTGTTGCGAAAGATAAAACGCCGGTCTTTTCAGCGTCATACTCCGGTCATTTAACGGATCCTACCGGTAAAAACCCACATACTAAGAAGCCCGCACCTTACAATTTTTTCTATGGCGCGTCGTACTCTGATGCCTGTCGCGGCCTAGTGCAGTGGGCGGCTCAAGATTGGCAGGAGAAAGGGGGTAAAGGTAAACCTAAATTTACCCATATAGGTGCCAACCATCCCTTTCCCAATGCACCGAAAAAGGCCTGTGCTGAATATGCCACTGAACTGGGCTTTGATGTACAGTCACCGGTGGTGGTCTCTATGAAACCTGGTGATTTTAAAGCACAGTGCTTAAGTATCAAAAGCTCTGGCTCTAACTATGGTTACATTGGTAACTTAGGCGGATCAGTGCTCTCGTTGATAAAATCCTGTAATACGGTCGGCACCGATATTCAATTTATGTCTAATATCTGGGGCGGCGATAGAAAGACCTTTGCCGCGGCGGGTGAAGGTATTAAAGATTACATTTTCCCGGCGATGACCCCTTTTTGGAATGACGATGTGCCGGGAATGAAACTGGTGCGAGAAATTTCCAAAATGTCCGATAAAGAGGGCAAAGAAGAGCGTTTACATCACTACATGCGCGGCGTTTGCTCTACCTATTTCATGAAAGAGGCGATGGAGTGGGCTGATGTTAACGGGGGTATTAGTGGCGAAAATATCAAAAAGGGCATGTACGCGCGTAAAAACTGGGTACCTAAAGGCTTGGAGGGGGTTTGTTTAGCGGCGAACTGGACGGCTGAAGATCATCGAGGTATTAATCAAGTCAATATCTACAAAGGCAATTACAACGGCGGAAAAGTCAGTATAGAGAAAGTCACTACGGTCAGCTTAGAGCGTCGCGATGATTGGTTGGGGTATTAATCGGTTAGAGTGAAGTTTGATTCTCTAAATTTGAGATGAATATCTCATAACCCTCTATTTAACAATTTGCTTGTTAGATAGAGGTTGTTTATTAAGCGGCGTTTATACGCTGCTGTGTATTACCTGAAGCCACTGATTCAGGTATTAGATTCGGAGTGCTTATGTCACAGTCTGCAAACCAGCCAGAAATAGTTGAGCCACTGTTGTCCGTAAACAACGTTGAAGTTATCTATGATGATGTTATTCAAGTGCTTAGAGGCGTTTCTTTAGAAGTTCCAGAGGGCCAAATTGTTACTTTACTGGGGCCTAATGGGGCGGGCAAATCCACCACATTAAAAGCTATATCAGGATTGTTGAAAACTGAAAATGGCGAAGTAAGCCGGGGTGATATTCACTTTATGGGGGAGCGGATCGACAAAAAATTCGCCGATGAAATTGTTCGTACAGGGATCTTCCAAGTGATGGAAGGGCGGCGAATCATTGAAGATATGACCTCTATCGAAAATTTAAAACTCGGGGCATATACGCGCAATGATGCCCATATTAAATCAGATATTGAGCGAGTTTTTGACTATTTTCCCAGGCTTAAAGAACGCACCGGCTTGGCGGGGTATCTGTCAGGGGGAGAGCAGCAAATGCTGGCAATTGGCAGGGCGCTAATGGCCAGGCCAAAAATGATCTGCTTGGATGAGCCCTCAATGGGGTTGTCACCGCTGTTAGTCAAAGAAGTGTTCAGTATTATCCAAAAAATTAATAAAGAGCAGGGGATTACCATGCTCTTGGTCGAGCAAAACGCCAATTATGCACTGCGCGCAGCCGATTATGGATACATTATGGAGTCGGGAAAAATTGTGCTAGATGGCAGCGCTGAGCAATTGATGAACAACGAGGATGTTAAAGAATTCTATTTAGGCGGCGGCAGTGAAGAGCGCAAGAGCTTTAAGAACTTAAAGTCTTATAAACGGCGCAAGCGCTGGCTGTAAACGCGCAGTTTAAAAGCTGCTCTGCCGCTCAACAGTAGATCGCTGATCATACTTTGATCGACTATTGGTCATGCTTTAACCATACTGCTGGCCGTGCCATAAACCGTACTAATAACCGTGCTTAAGTGAGTTGATATGTCTAAGTATTTTAGTTCTCAAGAAACCCAAGATCCGAACCAAAGAGAGCGGATTTTACTCGGTAAGCTTGCGCCTTTTATTGACTATGCTAAAGCGCATAGTACTTACTATGCGAAAACCTTAGCGAGTATAGAGGGAGCCACAATTGACTCTAGGGCCAGCTTATCGACCTTGCCGATAACCCGTAAGTCTGATCTTATTGCACTGCAAAAACAAAGCCCGCCCTTTGCTGGATTAACCAGCAGCACTGGAAAAGTAGAGCGCATATTCCAATCACCGGGACCGATCAACGAGCCGGAAAACAGCGCGCATGACTGGTGGAGAATGGGGCAGGCGTTTCATGCGGCGGGCTTTAGAAAAGGCGATAAAGTACAAAATTGCCTGTCATACCATTTGACGCCAGGCGGTTTTATACTTGATTCTGGTGCCCGAGCTTGCGGTTGCACGGTAATTCCAGCGGGGCCTGGACAGACGGATCAACAGTTAAATGTTATTGAAAGTCTGCAGCCCCAAGGCTATTGTGGCACCCCCTCGTTCCTTAAAATATTACTCGATAAAGCCGCGAGCCAGCAGCTGGATATCTCTAGTATTAGCAAAGCCTTAGTTACCGGTGAAGCATTTATGCCAGCATTGAGGGCGGAATTTAAGCGCGCCGGCATACAGGCATTACAAGCGTATGCAACCGCCGATATAGGATTGATTGGCTATGAAACAGCTCCACATGACGGCTTAATTATTAGCGAAGATATCATTGTCGAAATCGTCAGGCCAGGCACTTTGCACACGGTTGCCGACGGGGAAATTGGCGAAGTTGTAGTCACTAGTTTCAACCCTGATTATCCGTTAATTCGCTTTGCCACGGGGGATTTGTCCGCGGTACTGACACCAACTGCCATCAACCCTGCTAGTTTGTGTCAGCGAACCAATATGCGGATCAAAGGTTGGCTGGGCAGAGCGGATCAGACTTGCAAAGTAAAAGGGATGTTCGTGCACCCAGAGCAACTTGAAAAAGTGCGTTTACAGCAAGCGCAAATAATCAAACTAAAATTACAAGTTGATCAGCAAAATCATAATGATACGATGACTTTATACTGTGAAGTAAGCGCTGCTTATTTAACCGGTGGGGCGCAACAAGATGACGCGGCTAAGCTTGTGGAAGCTATCGCCAGCCGTCTAAAATCGGTGACTAATTTAAATGGCAAAGTTATTTTGGTCGCGATCGACAGTTTGCTCAATGATGGTAAAGTAATTACCGATTTAAGAGCGATTTCTTAATGTTTTCTGAATTTGTGGCTAAAGGCTCCCAAGTGAATTGAGAGCTGGTGCTGTGCTGTGTTGTTTATTGCAGCGCAGCGCAGTGAAATCACTGTTTCAGATATTTGACAAGGATAATTAAATGAGTGACTTAGAATCTGCTCAGAGCACTGAGCAGCAGGCTTTTCAGCAAGCCTACCCGGATGACTTTAGCCACTGTTATGGCTGTGGCACGCTCAACGCCGATGGCCATCAAATCAAAAGCTATTGGCACGGTGAGCAAACCATTGCCCGCTTTACGCCGTTAGATTGCCATATGGCATTGCCAGGGTTCGTCTACGGTGGTTTGCTTGCCTCCCTGATCGATTGTCATGGCACCGGCAGTGCGTCGGCAATGGCCTATAAAGCCCAAGGCAGGGAGCTAGGCTCAGCACCTCAAATGCGTTTCGTGACCGGTAATTTAAACGTAAGTTATCTAGCGCCAACCCCGCTGGGCGTTGAATTAACACTAATCGGTGATTTTGTTGAAGTTAAAGAAAGAAAAATCACCGTTGCTATTAAGTTGTATGCGGGCGATAAATTGTGCGTCACAGGGCAAGTGATCGCTATAAAAATGCCCAATTCAATGGCGGCGTCTTAAACTTACTTAAGGCGGGTACAGCCTAAACTATAAAAATACAGGTCCCCTCTCAAACTATTTCCTGAATCCGTGACTTCAAAGTGAATACAGAGTGTAAGATATTGGTTCTACAGTGGAATTGAAAAATCTTAGCTGCACCCATAGGTTCAGCGGGTATTT
>ASZJ01000015.1 GCA_000416275.1 Osedax symbiont Rs1 | reverse complement strand
GGACTCCCAATATTTTTGTGTCGTAACTTGAATATTACTCCACATGTTCGGTGTGGGGGAGTCCCATTATCTGATTCAGGTATTAAGTAGCAGTGTCTGTTAATCGTTTAGAGAGGTGGTTTATAGCTCCGACCATCCTAATCTCCCTAAATTCTCTTCAACAATTCGATCAATTGCTGCTCAACAGCTGCTAATTCGCCTCCGTATTCGTTATTACCTATACCCCCTATAGAAATTCTAAGCGGATTTTAGCCTATAAACAGCCCCTAGTTAGTTGCTTTAAAAGCTCAACTTTTATAATTTAGTAGGGGTGTTTAGCGAACGCTATTTTTTCATGTTTTAGGAGCGTCATTATCAAAGCGGCCATCTATACTCAATTTCAACAACCATTATCCATCGTCACTGTAGACGACCCGACGCCGAGCCTCAAAGGTGTGGTTATTAAAGTGGGCGCGACCGGATTATGTCGTAGTGATTGGCATGGTTGGATGGGCCACGATCCCGATATTTGTCTGCCTCATATACCTGGCCATGAACTGGCGGGAACCATCGAAGCGGTTGGCAAAGATACCCTTAATTGGGCCGTGGGCGATCGGGTGACCTTGCCATTTGTCTGTGGCTGTGGCAGTTGCCGGCAGTGTATCAGCGGCAACCATCAAGTATGCGATCATCAATTTCAACCGGGTTTCACGGCATGGGGCTCCTATGCTGAATATGTCGCTATAGATTATGCGGATACAAATTTAGTGGCACTCCCCGCTGAAATTAATTTTGTCACCGCAGCCAGCTTAGGCTGTCGGTTTGTCACCGCTTTTCGGGCGATTGTAGATCAGGGAAATGTCAGTGCCGGCCAATGGGTGGCAGTGCATGGCTGTGGCGGGGTGGGTTTATCGGCCATTATGATCGCCACAGCTCTCGGGGCGAATGTTATCGCGATTGATATCTGTGATGAAAAATTGGCCACTGCTAAAAGCATCGGCGCGCTCTTGACCTTGAATGCGAGCCAAGCTACTGATTTAGTGGCTGAGATTAAAACCTTAAGCCAGGGCGGAGTACATGTTTCTGTCGATGCATTAGGCAGTCACATTACTTGTCGCAACTCAATATTAAACCTGCGTAAACGCGGGCGGCACATTCAGGTGGGCCTGATGGCGGGGACAGATGCTCAAGCGGCAATCCCGATGGATCGCGTGATCAGTGACGAGTTAGAAATTTACGGTAGTCACGGTATGCAGGCACATCGCTACCCTGAATTATTAAACATGATAAAAAGCGGCAAATTAGCCCCTGAACTGCTGATTGGAAGAACCATCAGTCTCAGTCAATCTGTCATTGAATTGCCTAAAATGGATGAATTCACAGGTGTCGGCGTCACTGTTATCGATCGCTTTAAATAGCTAACAGATTAATTAGGAAGTAATTTAGTGAAAAATTTGTGGCAGGCAACTCGACATCAATCACCATCCACGATCGCAAATAATCAATTGCAGGACCAGATTGATGTAGATGTTGCCATCGTCGGCGCTGGTTTTAGCGGCCTGTCTTGCGCACTACACTTGGCGCAACAAGGCGTAAAAGTGGCAGTGCTAGAAGCTGCAAATATAGGTGAGGGCGCCTCGGGGCGCAACGTTGGACTCACCAACCCGGGCTTATGGATTATGCCTAAAGAAACCGAATCTTTACTGGGGGCAAAAGCTGGGCAAAAATTAAATCAATTTTTAATCGATGCTCCCCAGTATGTTGAAGCGCTGATCAATCAATACCAGCTAGATTGTGACTATCAAAATAATGGTACTTTGCATCTAGCGCACTCGAAAGCGTCGATAAAATATCTAGTAGAGCGTCAACAGCAGCTTCGTGCCTACGGTGCCAACATTGATTTATTAGATCGACAAGCAGCTTATGCGAAGACCAAAGCCGAGGGCTATTACGGGGCTTTAATAGACAATAAAGCCGGTACTTTACACCCTTTGAAATACTGCCAAGGTCTGGGAAAAATCGCGGTGCACAAGGGCGTGCAACTCTATGAGCAGTCCCCGGTATTGGATATTCAGCGTCGGCAAAAGAAATTACAGCTCAGCACAAAATCAGGGACAGTTAACGCCGATAAAGTAGTTTTGGCAACTAATGCCTACGAAACGCATTTAAGTTATTCGCAACAATTGTACACGCCTTTGTATTACAGCCAGCTGGCGAGTCAGCCGCTCAGTGAAGAGCAGCGACTACTATGCTTGCCAGATAATAATGGCTGTTGGGATACCGGCATGGTGATGCGCTCTTTTCGCACCGATAGCGACGGGCGTCTGCTGGTGGGCACTGTCGGTAATATACACAGCAAAGATGCGCGGGGGCTTAAACATTGGTCCAAGCATGTGATCAGTAAAACATTTCCTGAGATAGGCGAGCTCGAGTATCAATACGCCTGGGCAGGGCGCATTGCAAAGAGCAGTAACAACATCCCGCAACTTGCTGAAATAGATAAAGATATAATTCAAATAATGGGCTATAGCGGACGGGGTATTGCCGGCGCGACAGTCGCGGGAAAAGAAATCGCAGAGTATTTAACCAATCAGATAGGCAGTGCTGAGCTGGCATTGCCATTCAACAAGGCTAAAACAATTAGTTTTAACCAATTACGAGCGGCTGTTTACGAGATAGGCAGCCAACTTTCACATTTCAGTGATCATATAATAAGGTAGTGTCATGGATATTAAAGAGATATTTAAACAACTGGATTTACAAGATACAGATATAAACGGTGGTACTTTAGCGGTATTCAGTCCCACTGACGGCGCTAGAATAGGCCAAGTGAAAATAGATTCTAGTGCGGCGATCGATAGTAAAATTGATCAGGCACAAGTGGCTTTCAAAGAGTGGCGCAATGTACCTGCTCCTCGTCGTGGAGAGTTGGTTAGAATTTTAGGCAATATATTAAGAGACAAGAAAGAGGCGCTAGGTTCTTTAGTCAGTCTTGAATGTGGCAAAATCTATCAAGAGGGCTTAGGTGAAGTTCAGGAAATGATCGAT
The DNA here is from genome assembly GCA_000416275.1 of Osedax symbiont Rs1. Taxonomy (GTDB): domain Bacteria; phylum Pseudomonadota; class Gammaproteobacteria; order Pseudomonadales; family Balneatricaceae; genus Rs1. Next base: position 18,369 of record ASZJ01000015.1, on the reverse strand, counting down.
ATTTGTGATTTCGCGGTAGGCCAAGCGCGTCAGTTGTACGGTCTAACGATTGCCTCTGAACGTCCAAGCCATAAGATGCGTGAATATTGGCAGCCAATGGGACCTATTGGTGTTATCTCTGCTTTTAACTTCCCAGTCGCGGTATGGGCTTGGAATACTGCGCTTGCAGTTGTCTGCGGAAATAGTGTGCTTTGGAAGCCATCAGAAAAAACGCCTCTAACAGCTATTGCCTGTCAGAAAATTTTTGCTCAAGCTGTCGCTGAATTCGGTGATGACGCTCCGGAATACTTATCGCAGATCATTATTGGCGAGAGAGAAGCTGGCGAGCAGCTAGTTGCCAGTACTAAAGTACCAGTGATTAGTGCTACCGGAAGCAGTGCTATGGGTCGATTGGTCGGCACTCAAGTTGCCAAGCGCTTTGGCAGATCACTTCTAGAATTAGGCGGCAATAATGCGATTATCGTTGCGCCAACTGCTGATTTATCCATTGCCTTTCAGGGAATACTCTTCGGTGCAGTAGGTACCTGTGGTCAGCGCTGCACATCAACGCGTCGTATCTTTGTACACGCAGATGTTTACGATCAGCTAGTCCCTAAATTGAAGCGTGCCTATGCTCAAGTGAAAATTGGCGATCCATTAGATGAAAGTATCTTAGTTGGCCCGCTCGTCGATAAAGATGCATTCAACAACATGCAAGCAGCGCTAGTATTGGCGAAGAAAAATGGTGGTGACATCATTGGTGGAGAGCGTGTTCTTGAAGACAAGTACCCCGCTGGATACTATGTACAACCTGCTATTGTTGAGATGCAAGGCGACGTTGATAATGTTAGAGAAGAAACTTTCGCTCCTATTTTGTATGTTTTCAAATATACAGATCTAGAAGAGGCCATTCATCGTCAAAACGATGTTCCTCAAGGACTTTCTTCAGCAATTTTCACTAGAGACGTGCTTGAAGCTGAGATATTCACCTCAGAGAGCGGCAGTGACTGTGGCATTGCAAACGTCAATATAGGCACATCAGGTGCTGAAATTGGCGGCGCATTTGGCGGCGAGAAAGAAACTGGTGGTGGACGTGAAAGTGGATCTGACGCATGGAAAGTTTACATGCGCAGAATGACATCGACGCTAAACTACTCAAAAGAACTGCCATTAGCGCAAGGCATCAAATTAGATTTATCTGATTTTGATTAGTTGATTTAATCCCTAAACTAACCGGGGATTAAAGCTTTACATTTGGTCTCAGTTGAAGGGGTTGTCATCGTGACAACACGCGGATACTGCGGCCAAATTATCACTCTTATCCTGAGACCTCTGCAGTTTCACTCCGTGTGATTGTCTCGCTACAAAAAAGCATCTCTCAGCTATTCTTCAAGTATTCCTCAAGCAACATTAAAATCCCACAGAACCTTCTAATATCGTTATAAGTACCTTATAAAAAGGTGCTATTGCGCATCTTTCGATACTGATTAGGGGAAATCCCCATCACTTTCTTGAATATCCTGGAGAAGTAGTAACTATCTTCATAGCCTAAATTGAAACTGATTTCTTGGATTGGTTTGGTCGAGATGTCTAACAAGTGGCAGGCTCTTTCAATTTTCAAATGTATGAAGTAATTAATCGGCGTGGTGTTGGTCAGCTCTTTATAACATTTAATAAAGTGAAATTTAGACAGATTAACGCTTTGCGCTAGGCTGCTTAAATCTAGCTTTTGGTGTAAGTTGGAGTGCATGAGCGCATGGATCAATTCCAAATCAAATTTATCGGCCATGCGCTGCGCTTTGGCTAGAGGGCGCAGCAGGGGTATATGAGTGAGGATTTGTGCCAGCATATTGGCGGCGTGAATAAAGGCCGGTAAGTTGATACTCGATTGTAAGCTCTCCAGTAAAATATCAAAATTGGCTACCAGCCGTGAATTAACCCCAATATTGATGATAAAACTATCCTGCTGGCTGTTTAGGTATTCGATGAACTCGCTGCTTTTATCGCCAGAAAAATGTATCCAATAGATAGTCCAAGGTCTGTCATCACTCGATTGATAAGCGTGGGCAATCCCCCGAGGTAGCAGCAACACATCGCCAGCGGTGACTGAATGTCGAAGTTTGTCAACGGTAAAGCTGCCTTGACCTTCCACACAATATATTAATAAATGATCATCGTGCACTCTACGTAGCATGGTGTGTTGGACAGCTTTTTTATATAAACCTGACGCTTTAGGAAATAAACCGCTGGTTAAAGGTGTACTTGCCAGTTGCCCAATCATTGACTTAGGTACGACAAATCTTGAACTTCCGTTCGGCAGGGGCCATTTAACGCCGTATTACCAAGCGCAGTAGTTATGCAGAGGTCTCACTAAAGGACTAGATGAATCGCAATATAATCCATCAATTACACAAGATTATCAATCCTTAGTGGCCATCTTATGTGCTTAAATCGATGCATAATGAAAAACAATGCCACAGATAATGTCTAAAAAGGGATCGATCTATGATTAAGCAAGTTCCACTGTTGATTAACGGTGAATTCATAACCAGTAAAAGTACCCATTTAATTGACGTCACGAACCCGGCTACTCAAGAAGTCATTGCACAAGTGCCTTGTGCCACTGAAGACGAAATTAATTTAGCGATAGACACAGCGAAAGATGCTTTCGAAATTTGGAAGGAAAAATCCGTTGGTGATAGAGCGCGTGTGATGCTTACCTACCAGGCATTGTTAAAGGAGCACCAGGAGGAAATAGCCACTATTTTATCTCAGGAATCTGGTAAGACCTTCCCCGATGCGATGGGCGATGTCTGGCGTGGTATCGAAGTTGTTGAGCACGCGGCGAATGTGGCCTCTTTGACGATGGGTGAGACGTTAGAAAATGTGGCTCGTAAAATAGATTGTTACAGCTTTACTCAGCCTCTAGGGGTGTGTGTCGGTGTCACGCCGTTCAATTTTCCGGCGATGATTCCACTGTGGATGTTTCCGATTGCGATTGCCTGCGGCAATGCCTTTATTCTTAAACCTTCAGAGCAAAACCCGTTAACACCGAATAGATTAGCTGAGCTATTTATGGAGGCGGGCGCCCCTAAAGGTATCTTGCAAGTATTACATGGTGCTAAAGAAGTAGTGCAAGCGCTACTAGTACATCCTGATCTTCCGGCAATATCTTTCGTTGGCTCAGTCGCCGTCGGTGAATACATTTACCGTACCGGCACCGACCACATGAAGCGTGTACAAGCGTTTGCCGGGGCTAAAAACCACATGGTTATTATGCCAGATGCCGCTCAAACTCAGGTAATTAACAATATCGCCGGGGCCTCTGTCGGCGCTGCTGGGCAACGTTGTATGGCCATTTCAGTAGCGGTCTTTGTCGGTGAGTCGAAGCGGTTAATTCCAAAAATTAAAGAGGCATTAGCCAAAGTACGCCCGGGAGCTTGGGATGATCCGGATGCTGGCTACGGCCCACAAATCAACCCCGCTGCTAAAGCGCGAGTGCTTAAGTTTATCGAAGAGGGCAAAGCTGCGGGTGCTAACTGCATTCTAGACGGCTCAAATGTGGTGGTTGCCGGTCTGGAGAAAGGTAATTTTATCGGCCCGACGATGTTTACTAATGTGACCACCGATATGTCGATTTATCAAGAGGAGATCTTCGGCCCAGTATTGATTACTTTAGAAGTTGAAACCTTGGATGAGGCGATTGCCTTAATCAATGAAAACCCTTACGGTAACGGCACCTCAATTTTTACTGCATCAGGTGCCGCGGCACGCAAGTATCAACATGAGATAAAAGTCGGCATAGTAGGTATTAATGTACCGGTGCCCGTGCCTTTGCCGATGTTTTCATTTACAGGTTGGAGAAAATCCTTCTATGGTGATCAACATGCCTATGGAAAACAGGCGTTTAAATTCTATACTGAAACTAAAACCGTCACGGCGCGCTGGTTTGATGAAGATATCGATACCGGAGTTAATACCACCATTGATATGAAATAACCGGTCGAGACCTCTGCATAACTTACCCAGAGGGTATGATAACTGCGTTCGGTAATACGGCGATAAAAATCGACTCAATATGCTCCTTTACACTTGTAATACCCATAAACAGGGGCACACTGACTCCGCTATCTCGCCGATTTTGCCTTGTATTACCTTCACTCGTAACGTTATGCAGAGGTCTCTGGCCAGCGAAAAATGGCTTAGCACCACAGGCGGCCAACGATAAGGATAAAGGATAAAGGATTCAAATAGTCGCTATCGTTAGCCTTGTTGGGTGAATAAAAGCAGTGCCTAATCTGTGGTAGCTCGATTGACATTCGTTATAAAAATAAAAGGAAGTGCCGATGGATTTCGAATTAAATGAAGACCAAATAGCCTTTAGTGATATGGCTAAAGCTTTCGCCGAAAAAGAATTTTTACCACACGCAGCTCAGTGGGATCAACAACAGCATTTTCCGCTTGAGGTATTGCAGCGTGCCGGTGAAATGGGGCTCTGTGGTTTGTACACTCCCAGTGATGGCGGAGGCCTTGAACTGCCGCGCTTAGATGCAAGTATTGTCTTTGAACAATTGGCGATGGGCTGCACCTCAACCACCGCGTATTTAACGATTCATAATATGGTTAGCTGGATGCTGAGTACTTATGCCAGCCAAGCCACTAAAGATAGATGGAGCGAGGCGCTGAGTAGCGGCACTAAGTTAGGTTCTTATTGCTTAACCGAGCCCAATGCGGGCTCAGATGCCGGATCTTTAAAGACCTCAGCTCGAAAAATTGACGATCAGTACATTTTGAATGGCTCCAAAGTATTTATATCTGGAGCGGGCTCTACCGATCTATTGCTGGTCATGGCGAGAACCTCTGGCGATGGCGCCAAGGGAATTTCGGCATTTGCGATCGCTGCAGACTCAGTCGGTATTAGCTATGGCAGAAAAGAGCAAAAAATGGGCTGGAACAGCCAGCCGACGCGCAGTATTAGCTTTGAAAATGTCGCTGTGCCCGCTGACTGCCTACTAGGTAGTGAAGGTGATGGTTTCAAAATTGCGATGCTCGGTTTAGATGGCGGTCGTGTCAATATCGCCGCCTGCTCGGTGGGAACTGCCCAAGCCGCACTAAATCATGCATTAAAGTATTTACATGAACGTCAGCAATTTGGCCGCGAATTAGCCAGCTTTCAAGCGCTACAATTTAAGGTCGCCGAGATGAATACTCAGTTAGTGGCCGCGCGGCAGATGGTGCGCTTAGCCGCCTCTAAATTAGATAATAAGCATCCAGATCGCAGTACTTACTGTGCCATGGCGAAACGCTTTGCGACGGATGCCTGTTTTACAATATGTGATCAGGCTCTACAAATATTCGGTGGCAATGGCTACATGAAAGAATACCCTCTGGAGCGCTACGTTCGCGATTCAAGGGTGCATCGCATATTAGAGGGAAGCAATGAAATTATGAATGTGATTATTGCACGGCGGATTTTACTTGAAGACAGCAGTAAAATTTTATAACTGAGGACTGCTTTAGCTTGAGGCTAATTTGATTAGCCAGTTTTACTGGCAATGATAGCTAGAGTTGTCGGTTCTCGGTCAGCCTGCTTAAGAGAATCGCTGAGCAAGTTTCACTCGCCCCACGGGGGAAATGTACTACTTTTCAGACGCCCCCTAACTTAGAGAGTACTTTATGAGCTCGCTTGAAAATACCTGTCCAAAAACCAATCTTAAGACTTATCCAAATAGCCTATTACTAGAAAAACAGGGCAATGTTGCCATCCTTACCTTACACAATCCACCGGCCAACACTTGGACTAAAGAAAGTCTGATCGGATTGATCGATATTGTCACAGATTTAAATAATGATTTATCAATCTACAGTTTAGTGATCAAATCAAGCGGCGAGAAATTCTTTTCCGCAGGGGCTGATTTGAACCTCTTTAAGGATGGCGATCTAGGCATCGCTCGCGACATGGCCAAGTATTTTGGCGAGGCTTTTTACGTGCTTTCGCAGTTTCGCGGCGTTTCCATTGCAGCAATCAATGGCTGGGCAATGGGTGGCGGTTTAGAAGTGGCACTGGCTTGTGATATTCGAATTGCCGAGCAAAAAGCGATTATGTCTCTACCTGAGGCGAAAGTCGGGCTGTTACCTTGTGCAGGTGGCACGCAGAATTTGACGATGTTAGTCGGGGAGGGCTGGGCCAAAAAAATGATACTCTGTGCCGAGCGTGTCGATGCGCGCACCGCTGAAAAAATTGGCCTGGTTGAAGAAGTGGTAGAGAATGGCTGCAGCTTTGATCGCGCCATGGTTTTAGCGCGACAAGTGGCACAGCAAAGTCCACAGTCGGTGGCGGCCTGTAAAACCCTCATTCAGTCAAATCGCACTCGTCATTGGCAGCAAGGTTATATTGTTGAACGTGAACTATTCGTTGATTTATTTCACACTAAAGATCAAAAAGAAGGGGTTAATGCCTTCTTAGAAAAGCGGACACCTAAGTGGACAAACGCTTAATTAGCAGGAGATTGGCATGAGTTGTGTGTTATTTAAAGAACATCAAACCAGTGACGGCAAAAAGATAGTAGAAATTATTTTAAACGCCGAAAAATCACTCAATGCGTTGTCACTGGAGATGATTAAGCTAATCCATCCAGCGCTTGAGGCATATCAAGCGGATGCAGATGTGGTGGCTATCTTGCTCAGTGGCAGTGGCGAGCGGGCATTTTGTGCAGGTGGTGATGTGGTTAGTTTGTACCACGGCTTGCAAACAGCCGCCGCTGCAGAGTTCGCGACTGAATATTTCAGTGCCGAATACCGATTAGACTATGCAATACATACTTACCCCAAACCGATCATTGTTTGGGGGGCCGGTATAGTGATGGGTGGCGGCTTAGGTTTGCTCTCAGGATGTCAATTCAGGGTAGTGACTCCCAGTACGATGTTGGCCATGCCTGAAGTCACAATTGGCTTGTATCCCGATGTAGGGGCCAGTTGGTTCCTCAATAAATGTCCTGGTCGAGTGGGCTTGTTTTTAGGCATGACCGGGCAAAGATTTAATGCGGCTGACGCTAAATTTATCGGCATAGCTGACCGTCAGCTTGATGATGAACAAAAATCTACATTTATGAATCAACTAGTTACTGCAAACTGGTCAAGCAATATCTCAGCTGATGTTGTGGTTGATGGTATTCTAAAAGAACTGGAACAGCGCAGTACGGCTATTGAGCAGAGCTCATTAGTGAGCGAGCACTATGGGTTAATCCAACAGTTGACAGATGTCACTAATGCCGATCAGTTTGTGCGCAATTTACGGGGCTTAGAAACGACTGATAAATGGCTGAATAAAGCGCAAAAGGCGGTCGCCCACGGCAGTCCACTATCGATTGCAATGATTTACCAGCAATTCAAAATCAGTAAGCACTGGTCATTAAAAGAGGCTTTTATGGCTGAATTATCGCTATCTGTACAGTGCTGTATACAAGGAGAGCTAGCAGAGGGGATCCGGGCACTACTGGTCGATAAAGATGGCCAGCCAAATTGGCGCTATAAAACGGTCGCTAGTGTCGATCAGGCTTTTCTCGATACCCTGTTTATTGCTCCCTGGGAAGTAAACCCGATTGCCGGCATGTGAGTATTGATCGAGAGGTGGGCGATTGCGGCCACTGAAATTAAGCAAATTATAAAAAGTAGGGTAGTTAAATGTTAAATATCGGATTTATAGGCCTAGGTAATATGGGCGGGCCAATGGCCATCAATCTAGTCAAAGCTGGGCACAGTGTTAAAGTCTTTGATTTATCGGAAAGTGCAGTCGCAAGCATAGTGCAGGCAGGTGCCACGGCTGCATCTTCAGTGATTGATGCCGTCGCTAATGCTGACTTTGTGATTAGCATGTTACCGGCGGGTAAACATGTCGAAGGTTTGTATGTCGGCGGTGACTCGCCTTTATTCGATCATTTAAAAGCGGGTGCTTTAGTGATCGACTCTTCTACTATCGATGCGAAAACCGCAAAAAATGTTGCCAGTATAGCCGCAGCTAGAGGGATTGATTTTATTGATGCACCTGTTTCAGGGGGAGTGGGAGGCGCAACTGCCGGCACGCTTTCGTTTATGGTGGGTGCCAATTCGCAGCAGTTTAAGCAGGCGCAGCCGGTATTGGAAATTATGGGCGTGAATATATTTCACGCCGGCGTCCAGGGCAGTGGTCAAATCGCTAAAGCCTGTAATAATATGTTACTTGCGATCTTAATGTCAGGCACTAGTGAAGCGCTGAACATGGGCGTTAACAACGGCTTAGATGCTAAAGTGTTATCAGAGATAATGCGTTTAAGCTCCGCTGGAAATTGGGCCTTGGAAGTTTATAACCCCTATCCTGGAGTGATGCCTAAAGCTCCGGCGTCTAATCAATACCAAGGCGGATTCCAAGTCGATCTGATGTCTAAAGATTTAGCGCTGGCGATGGATCTCAGTGAGAAAAGTCACTCGGCAACGCCGATGGGCGAGAGGGCCCGGGATTTATTTAAAGCCCACGCTGAGCAAGGTAATGGTTCGCTAGATTTCTCTAGTATCATCCAGCAATATCAAAAAATAGGCAGCTAGCGGTCGCTAGCTTACCAAATCTGCTGTTAACTCTGTCGGTAATTGCCGGAAACTTTTGCTTTACGGATGGTTGTAATCAAGTGCTGAGCACTATCCGTAAACTTGCAATTCTAGCTTGTCAGGTTATGCTGAGGTCCTAATCTATCAGCCTGGCTATAGCCTAAAAGCGAGAATAATGATGAAGTTAGCCCATATCAGCTCGATACTACTATTGATGGTAAGTCTGTTTACAACGGCTGAAGAAGCCCGTTTTAGCGATCTTTCGGTCACGGCAGCTCAGGCCTTAATCAGCAAAAACCGTAACAATTCTGACTTTTATTTACTGGATGTAAGAACCGCGCAAGAATTTAAGCAGGCGCATATCGAGAGGGCTCAGCAATTGGATTTTTATCATCCAGCCTTTGCCAAGCAATTGGCCAGCTTAGATACCAGTAAAACCTACCTGGTTTACTGTCGATCAGGGGCTAGAAGCGCTAAAACCTTAGCCTTAATGAAAAAGTTAGCGTTTAAGAAAGTTTATAATATGCAAGGTGGGATCATTGATTGGCATCAACAGCAGTTGCCATTGGTCTCTAATTGAGACCTCGGCACAACTAGTTTCGATCCAGAAACACCGTGGCGAGATCAGCGCTGTCTGCTATGCGTGCAGCGCTGATCAACAACTAGCAGAGTGTGTTAAAAGTACCAGTCTAAGGTTAATTTCAGGTAATCGTCTTGGTCGAAAATGGCGGCGGGATCGTCGCTGTTATCGGTCGAAAATGCTCTAGCTTCAATAGAGGCTTTCCAGTCATCACCGATTCTACGCTCGGCCTCCACTGAAAAACTAGTCGTATGATAATCTAAATCATGGATGGCTCCCACCAGCATAGTGGTACTTTGTGTGTCATTTAGGGCAAACCTGGCGCCAATACCAATATCATTTTGCATGATGTTATTGGCTTTTTTACCCCGCTGGTCTTTGCCGAACTCGAATAACAAGCCTAAGTCTGTCGCCGTATCTTGGATGCCATAGAAAGTGTATTCAACCCCTAACTGACTCGCCCAAAAATTCTGCTGAGGGTTGTCTTGGTAAATCAACTCTCCCTTCCACAGCCAGCTGTCAATGGTCGCTTGAAGATCTAATCCGACTTGTTCAATCTGTTGATAGTGGGCACTTAAAACGGGTTTTCCATGCTCAGAAATGGCCTTGTATTGCGGGCTGCGATCGGTGCCTTTATACCAGTGAGCGCCAAAATCATAAACATCCAATGAATGGCTCCAGCGCGCCGCTAAATCGATGTGCTTTTCTCGGTTAGTTGCCTGATAAGTGGTCGCGTCATCGCTGACCACTAAACCAGCTCTAAGGCGACCATTAGCACCTGCATAAGTCTGCTCTCTAAAACCTGGCAACAGGTAAAAGTCGACAATTCCCCAATCTTTAACGAGCGAGAGGTTGATCATCGGCTGACCTAATTTGTGTTCTTTATCTAGACCTTCAACTTGGTCCTTTTGGTTGATGACATCTACTAAATTTTGGAATTCGGTCACCCCCCAGAACACTTTGCGAAGCCCGGTTCTCAGCTCCCAGTTCTCAGCTAAGTGCACCCAGCTTAATTCACGGATGTCGGCGTGGGTGCGTTCAGAGTCACGCTGATCTTTGCGGAAAAAAGGGCTAAAGGTCAAACTGTCGCGCTGCTCATTCCACTGCCAGTAAAATTCAGGTTCGGCTGAGAGTGAGAGGTTAGTTCGGTAATTTTGATTGGCGAACTGACCGTCAGCCGCATAAAAGGTTACTTCGGTACTTATTTTGCCAGTCGCTTCAAAAAATAGCTCATCGGCTAGTGCGGGTTGCATTAGCAACCCGCTGCCAATCGCTATCCATGCGATTCTTTTCATTTTAGCGCGCTCGTTTTAAAGTGTTTTTGTTAAAGTCTGCAGCGGTTAAACCGTTGCCAAATTTGTATTGCTTATAGCTTAAATCGGTACTTTTTTTAGATTGATGATTAACCATTTTCATTAAACTAGGGCGCCAGAACTTACCTTTATACTGTTGGAACTGTTCACTGGTTAAGGTTTTAAGCAAGCTGTTTTTACGATCGTAAAAATCTGTTTTCAGCATCCGATATTCTGCTTTGTCGATCCAGACGATACGTTTTTTATAACCGGAGTTTTTGTCGGTAGGGTACTGCTCGACAACGAGGCAACTGCCAATCGCACAGGGCTGTTCGCCGATGAATTTGTAAGTGTATTTTTCAATTTCAAAAGAGGCCAAATCTTCGAAGGAAAATTCAGAGCCCATAAAAGGCCCAGATTTGTTGCGTGAGGCGATCCGCTTAACACGTTTTAAGGCAGGCAGATACAACCACTGATCATCGGCGCCACTAGTGTGTGAGAAGCTTAAAAACGCGGTTCCTTTTACATCTCTAGGGCGATCGAAGATACTGAGGCTTTTGTCGCCATCACCGATGATTTCCAACACCTTCATTCTTATCTCGCGGATACTCTCTTGACCTTGCTTGTTGCGCAATACCATGTTCATTGAAGCGGTCATATCTACCCAGCCTTCATCGCGGGCCTTAGCTTCTTTGGATATCGCCATACCTTGATCTTCAGCAGCTCCTGCAAATGCAGTAGTGGCACTTAGAGCTAACACTGAGCTCGCTATAATTGAAGTGGTCAGTTGTTTAATATTCATTCTGCATTTCCCTTGGCAAGATTTAGATTGACTTGATCGACAGTTGTAGTGGATGAATCGGAGGTGCTCGACTCTTTCTTACCATCTAGCATCATTAGTAGCGGTGGTAGGAATAAGAAATCCACGATTAAGGCCACCGCAATAGTGACCGCGGTTAGCAGCCCCATATCGCCATTAAGTTTAAAGCTAGATTGTGCAAGTACCATAAAGCCGGCGACTAGTACTAAAGTTGTGATCCACAGCGCTCGTCCTACGCTGCTAAAAGCATATCTAACCGCCTCTTCAGAATTTTTACCATACTTATCTCTAGCATGCTTATATTTTGTCAAAAAATGCACGGTATCATCTACGACGATACCCAGTGTCATACCAGTAACAACCGAGAGTGCCAAGCCAACTTGTCCATCCATGAAGTACCATAAACCAAAGCCGACAGAGGCTGGGATCAGGTTAGGTAGCAAGCTGATGACGCCGTAGCGTATTGAGCGCAGTGCAAAGGCCAGCAATAGTGATATTAAAATCAAGGCCACGGTGGTGCCAAATAACATGCTGGTGATATTTCTCTGGCCGATATGGGCGAACATCAAGGTCGGGCTAGATATAGAGACTTGGTAATCTGGTGCATTGCTGGCAAACCAGCGATACATGCTCTCTTCTATTTCAATTTGCTGAGTAGAAGAGAGATTTTTAAAGGTGCCGATTACCCGAGTAGAAGATTTGTCGACATTGAGCTGATTATTTAAGTCTAAACCATAGGGCAGTGACATTTCATACAGTAGTAAATACTGTGCAGATAAATCACGCTCTTCAGGCAGTTTATAAAATGCTTGATCATCGCCATGCATGTTTTTATTGAGGCGCTTAAGTACATCGGAGAGAGTGCTGACGTGATCGGTAAACTCTTGCGCGCGTAGCCAATCGGTGAAATCACCGACTGTTTTCAAAAATTTAGGATCGTTAATGCCACTACTTACCTTACTGTCAATCGATACTTCTATAGATGACAGCCCCGATAAGTTCTCTTCCATAAAGTCTGTTGCAGCACGAAAGGGTACCGAAGTATCAAAGTATTCAACAAAATTATCATCGAGTTTATTTTGCGGCAAAAAGCTGGCCAATGCCACGATTATCACCACTGTTGCCGGCAGTAATATTTTTCGTTTAGCGACCACCAAATCGGCGAATTTCTCCATTATTCCACGATTGCTTTCAGGGGCGATTTTGCTGGCTTTAACCGGCAGTATCATCAACAGCGCTGGGAATACGGTAATAGAGAAGACAAAGGCTAACATCACTCCGATAGCGACCATGTTACCTAAATCGCGAAAGGGGGGTGAGTCGGAGAAATTCATGCTCATAAAACCAATCGCAGTGGTGACACTGGTCAGCAATATAGGTTTGAAATTGACTCTTAAACTCTCTTGTAGCGCCTCTTTTTTAGCTTTTCCCTGGCGCATTTCAAAATAGTAGCTGGTCAGTATATGTATACAATCGGCCACTGCTAAGGTCAGTATCATGGTCGGTGCGCTCACTGAAGGACCGGTTAGATAAAAGCCAAACCAGCCGACCGCGCCCATGGTGCCCGCTATACTAAAGATAATCACCACTAAGGTCGCCAGCGTACCGCTAAAGCTACGCAGTAGTAGGATCATGGTTAATAGCACAATCCCGAACATAGCGGGAACTAATGTACTGCTATCTGAAATAGAGGTTTCTGAAAATGTGGTGTTCATCATGACCATGCCGGTAAGCTGGACATCGATGTTGGGGAATTTTTCTTCAAACTGAGCTTTTATGGCACGTACTTTATTGGCCACTTCAGGGATTTCGGTAATCGGGTTGATCCCAGGCAGCTGATTAGTGACGTTAACGATTGATACATGACCTGTTTTAGAGACGATTTTATTTAACAGTAGTGGATCATTGGTCGCAATTTCTTTAATGCGCGGCATATCAGCGGCAGTTAACGCCTCAGGGTCTAAGACTAAATCTTCGACGATCAGATCATCTTCTTCCGCGATGGTGTACTGGAAGTTTGAGATAGAATCAACCCGAGTAGAATAGGGCACTTGCCATGATTCGGTGGTGAGCCAATAGACCGCTGCCAAATTTTCTTTGGTAAAGATATCACCGTTTTTTGGCGCTAATATAAAAGCGACGTTATCACTTTTCGAATAAATATCCTGAATCGATTCAAAGGCGGTTAACTGCGGGTTATCTTCACTAAAAAAGACTTTATAGTCGCCTTTAAACACTAAATTCTTTGCACCGTAAGCCGTGCCAAAGACCAGTAATATTGAAATCAATATCACTAGCCATGGCCTATTGAGTGCAAAATTATAAATGCGTTCTCTCATTTTTTTCCCCAAGTAAAATTTAATTAATCGGTTTTAAGTGCTGCCAAGCGGGCTATTTCAGCCACTTCAGGAGCAAAAATCTCTGTTTTGATTCTCTGTACTGAAGCTCGCCAATCGAAGTCTTTAGCCAGTGGCTTCCAGCACATACCGTCTTGCATTAGGTTGATACTATTAACCAGTTCTCGCTCTGTATCGAGCTGCGATCGCAAACTGCAAGTATCGGTATTACCCATTAATAGGATTTGCGTGCCAAAATCGACACTCCAGCAAGAAAAGGCCAGTTGTTCAATTTCCATTCCCTCAGGTAACACGCATTCACCGGCTTCCACAGACGTTTTAAAATGTGCAAAAATAGGTGAGAGTAATGATATTTCAATTTGTTGATGTTGCTGACGGCGAGCTTCGGATGCTTTAGAGGTGCAACCTGCGGTTTTAACCGTCACTCCGATCATGAAATCTTGCGGATTAGCTTGTGCGTTCAATAATGAGCCAATATGCACTGCCAATGCTTTTTCACGGCTATTGCCCTTAAAAGTTAATGCTCGCGAAAATAGCGATGCAACTTGCGCCATATGCTCATTGCAGATGGCCAGCATAATGTCTTCTTTACTGGTAAAGTGGTTGTAGACAGTACCTTTCGAGTAGGGCAGCAGTTTGACCAGTTTGTCGATGGTTAACGCCGCTTCCCCCTGACTGCGAATAATTTCTTTTGCACAGTTCAGCATCTCTTGCTCTCGGGCATCTTTTTCTTGTCGGCTAAAAATTTTAGGGCTCATAATAGGATTCTTTTATTGACGGTTCGTCAAAGATAGACTTTTTTATACGCTTGTAAAGTAAAAGCAACGGTAAGACAACGCAAAAATCGGCGAGATAGCGGAGTCAGTGCGCCCCTGTTTATGGGTATTACTGGTGTAAATGAGCATCTAGAGCCGGTTTTTAACGCCGTATTACCGGGCGCAGCAGTTATGTAGAGGTCTGATTAGATCAACCTTCTCTATATAGCGCTTTCTCACTCAGTGAAAATAGATAGATTATTACGACTAAAGAACTATTTATCTGCATGCACTATCCCAGTATTGTCGACAATCATAAGAGTATTTATTGTTACCTGAATCAGTGACTTCACTGCACCACATAGCGCAAGCTMTTGATTCTACAGCGGTTAGAAAAATACCCGYTGAACCTACGGGTGCAGCTAAGATTTTTCAATTCCASWGTAGARCCAATAKCTTACACTCTRYATYCACTYTGAAKYCRYGGMTTCAGAGTGGATGCAGAGCGCCGCGTGAAAGTCGCAGATTCAGCTACTATATACGGCTTACTTTGCCAGTTTTACAACGACAATATTTAGTGATTTGAATTCACCAAGCACTGATCTCTGGTAATTTCCATCTCAAATCATTGCAGCGCTTTCGCGGCGGCTCTGTTTATGGATGAAAACTAATTATAAAAAATGGAGTATGTATGAGTTATGATCAGCAATATCAACAGTCACTAATCGACCCAAATGGCTATTGGTTGGATAAAGCTAAACAAATTAGCTGGTACAAGATGCCTTCCATAGGTTTAAATGAAAAGTCTAACGATGGCTATTCATGGTTTGATGACGGAGTATTGAACACTTGTTATTTAGCTGTCGATCAACATGTAGAAAAAGGCCGGGGCAATCAAATTGCCTTTTATTACGACTCTCCTGCAGCTCAAGTAAAACAACAAATAAGCTATGCTCAGTTACAGCAGCAAGTGAGTACTTTTGCAGGTGCTATGCGAGATTTGGGTATAGTGAAAGGGGATAGGGTTATTATTTATATGCCGATGATTCCTCAGGCGGCGATAGCAATGTTGGCCTGTGCGCGAATTGGAGCGGTGCACTCGGTTGTATTTGGTGGTTTCGCCGCTCATGAATTAGCGATCAGAATTGATGATGCTCAGGCGAAGTTAATCATTACAGCATCATGTGGCATAGAATTTGATCGAATTATTCCCTATCAACCCCTAGTTAATAAAGCTATTCAGTTGGCTGTTAACAAACCTTTGAAAACTATTGTTTTACAAAGAGAAATGTCGTTGGCAGAACTGGACGTTAAGCAGCAGATAAGCTGGTCAGAATTTGTAAAAAATGTAATTCCTGCTGATTGCATCGCCGTTAAAAGCAATGATCCTCTGTATATTTTGTATACATCAGGCACGACTGGTAAGCCTAAGGGGATCGTTCGTGACAATGGTGGGCATGCGGTTGCTTTGAAATTGGCCTTCAATGATATTTATGGCATGTCTGAGGGGGATGTATGGTGGGCGGCTTCTGATATCGGATGGGTGGTCGGCCACTCTTTTATCATATACGGACCCTTAATTTGTGGTGCAAGCAGTGTTTTTTATGAGGGGAAACCAATCAGAACACCAGATTCTGGGGCTTTTTGGCGCATAATAAATGAGTATAAAGTCAACTCTATGATTTGTGCCCCTACCGCTTTCAGAGCGATCCGTAAAGAAGACCCTATCGGTGAATACGTTAAAAAATACGATTTAACCAGTTTACGATGGGTTTTTGTGGCCGGTGAAAAACTTGACTCTTCAACATATCAATGGCTATCTGAACTTTTACAAGTCCCGATCCTCGATCACTGGTGGCAGACAGAAACTGGCTGGCCGATGACAGCGCCGATGATGGGCTGGGACAACCCTGCACCTGCAAGGTTGGGGTCGACAAATAAATGCACTCCGGGCTACGATATAAAAGTGTTATCCATCGAGGGAGAAGAAGTTAGCATTGGTGAGGTTGGTAATATATGTTTAAAACTGCCGCTACCTCCAGGAGCTTCAACGGCTATTTGGAATCAGCCTGATAGATATAAGGACGCTTATTTATCATTATTTAAAGGCTATTATCATACAGGGGATGGCGGCTACAAAGACGATGATGATTATATCTATATTACTGGCAGGACAGACGATGTTATTAATGTCTCGGGTCACCGTCTATCAACAGGAGAAATGGAAGAAGTTGTTTCAACACATACTGCAGTCGCCGAATGTGCTGTGATTGGCGTACACGATAGTTTGAAAGGTCAAATACCTATCGGATTAGTGGTGTTAAAAGCAGGAGTTGAAATTGAGATTGATCAGTTACAGCGAGAGCTAGTTGCAGACGTGCGTCGGCAAATAGGGGCCCTTGCCTGCTTTAAAAGAGTGTTTGTTGTGCAGCGTTTACCAAAAACTCGCTCGGGAAAGATTTTACGCGCAGTACTGCGTAAAATTGCAGCGAATGAAACCTATCAAGCACCTTCTACTATTGACGACCCCGCTATTTTACAGGAAATCGAACAACTTTTAAGCACAGAATGTCAACATGCTTAGTCGAAAAATGAGCACAGCGAACAGTAGCGCTAACAGTGCATTCAATTAAATATTGAGTATCTGCTTTTAAGTACTCCTGAATCCGTGACTTCACTTTGAGGCCACGGATTTCGATATAGTCTCGGCATTTTTATGAACAAGCGCTCTATAGCGTTTGGATCATACTTTTTCTGGTCAAGTCTTCTGAGGTACGCAGCTTATGCATCTGCGATCTCCTTTATCGAGCGTGAAGCTAAATACTTGCAGTTTATTACCACACAATCTGCAAGCAATCAGCCGTAACTGTATTGGAAATTTATGAGTCCAGGGGGCTTAAGCAAATCTTGTTTAGGTTTTAGCTGCATTATAGAGAGACAAGTTAAATAGCCTAAAGAGGTAAACACTCGCCTATTAACTTTCCCAATTGCCAGTTACCCTTACAAGAATCTCCATCTTTATTGGATTTCACTCCTACACCGTGAGCTAGATCTTGCTTGAACATTCCGCTGAAAGTTATTCCATTAGGCCAAGTTTTAACTCCGAATCCAGAGCGTTGATCCGCTTCATAGTTGCCCTTATAAGACTGACCATTACTCCATAGTGTTGTTGATACCCCCTGCCGTTCACCATCAGCCCAAGTACCAGTATGCACGCTCCCATCTGCCCAGGTATAGACTCCGCTGCCTGATCTTTGATCTTCTACAAAGTTTCCCCGATACACATCACCGTTAAATTCTCCATTAACCCAAGTAAAAACTCCTTGACCGTTCTTTTTATCGTCAGAAAAATCGCCAATATAAGTGTTACCACTTGCAGAAATTAAATTTCCCGTGCCTTGCTTCTTATCATTAATCCAATCACCAACGTAAATTTCTGATGTCGTTGTCGGGCTATTATTTTGCGCTTCAATAAAAATGTAAGCTCCTTTACCAGTGCGTTTATTGTTGTGCCATTTGCCCATATAAATGGAACCACTGGGCCAAGACATGATGCCATCTCCCGAGCGCAAGCTATTGATAACACTCCCCAGATATAAACTGTGCTTTTGATATTTAATGATTTCAAGAGGATGCTTAGGGTTTAGTGTTTGAAAGTATTCAGTAATGTGTTGCTTATTAACTTCGCTGGCAGCAGATAGACGAAGAAAATCAGCCAGTTTAACGGCTGAATTCGCCGACTGGATTGGAGTTTTTGCTGTTGTCGTACATCCCGAAGAAAATATTATTACTAATATAACAATGGCTGTTTTAAGCATATAAACTCCTTTTTGAAGATTTCCAGTTTACTTTTAGTAGGCTGTTTTTGAAAAAAACACTCTCCTAATATTCGCGGTTTGAAGAGATTCAGGAATTCTAGGTATCATTTCTTAAGTTATATTACACGCAATAACCGAGTCCCTAATATCAAACAAAATGTAAAATGTAGTAACTTCTCAATAACTCG
>ASZJ01000014.1 GCA_000416275.1 Osedax symbiont Rs1 | reverse complement strand
GCCCCGTGTTATTGAGAAGTTACAAAATGTAGAGTTAAGATATTGGTTTTACGGTAGAATTGAAAAATTTTAACTGCAGCTATAGGTTCAGTGGGTATTTTTCTAACCGCTGTAAAACCAATATCTTACACTCTGTATTCACTTTGAAGTCACGGATCCAGGTACAGGTAAAATAACAGTGAAAAGTTAAGCGCTCGATGAAAAACTATGGGCGTTTAAAGTGCCAAATATTTAATGATCGAATATAGCTGCTTAGAAGTCCAGCAGCTAGTTGAATAAGAAACGGTAGGCAGATAGGCATTGTTTGTGACATACACTTAGCGAGGGTCGGAGTGTTCTCGCTGGATGTCTATTACACTTTCTAAATTTTCATCAAGTAATTTGACCAGTGCGGGATCAAAATGCAATCCTGATTGACTACGAATTTCTTGCATAGTTTGTTCTATGCTCCAAGCTTCTTTGTAGCAGCGTTTAGAACACAGGGCATCGAAAACATCAGCAATGCCAGTAATACGCGCAAATATATGAATATCCTCACCCGAAACTCCATTGGGATATCCTGTGCCGTCCCATTTCTCATGGTGCTGAAGGGCGATAATTGCACCGCTTTGGATGATCGGCCTTTTCGAATCACTTAAGACTTGAGCGCCAAGTAAAGAATGAGTCTTCATTATTTCTGACTCTTCAGCATTGTGCTTGCCCGGCTTGTTTAATATGTAATCTGGAATGCCTACTTTACCAATGTCGTGGAGAGGGGAAGCCAGTTTAATTGCATAGACGTCATCATCTTCTAATCCGGATTTTCTAGCGAGAAGTTCACTTATTTTTGATACGCGAATTATATGGTTGCCAGTTTCCTTTGATCTTGTTTCAACAGCACCGCTAAGCATGGAAATAATTTCATTCTGGGTCGCTTCAACTTCTTGCCATAGTCTTAAATTCTCATGTGCAATAGCAATATTTTGCACGAATAATTCTATTAAATTCTTTGCATCGTCAGTGATTTTTCGATGAGAATGAAGATATAACAAGCTCTTATGATTATCGTCTGTGGTAAATGATACGATTACTTCATTTTTATTAATAATACTATAGCTAGTATCGGTACTTTTTAACCAGTCATCTAAAATAGGTTCGGGGATAGAGTCGCTCGGGTCTTTGCCGATCAGCTCTTGAAAATCTCCGATGGCAGCGACCACTTTCACCTTTTGACCAGATTCTAGTGCTGCCACGCCTGTCGAGTTAACTAAAGCCGCATTAGGCTCTAAGTAGAGCAGGGAAGTCAGCTGGTTTAAAGCGCCATTGGTGAACTCGTGTAAGTATCGCTCTTTGAAAATATGTGAGGAGGCTTTAATCACTCTTTTTAATTCTATTCTATTTTGGTTCAATGCCGACAAGTCGCGGTAGGAGCGAATCCCTGAAATAACACTCGAAAACAATTTTTGCGAAGTTAGTTCCGTTTTGTTCTTATAATCATTGATGTCATAATCTACTATGACCTGTTTCTCCGGCGCTTGACCAGGCTGTCCCGTACGTAAAATTATTCTAATTAGATGGTTTTTTAAATCTTCTCTTATCCACTTGGTTACATTAAGTCCCTCGGTATCCGTCTCCATGACCACATCAAGTAGCACAATGGCAATATCGTCTCTTTCCAATAGGAATTTTTTGGCCGCTTTTCCTGAAAGAGCAGAATAAAAACAAAGATCTCTGCCTTCAAAACTAACGTCATCTAACGCAAAACGCGTTACATCATGTACCGACTGTTCATCATCAACAATCAGTATATTCCATGGTGGTAATGCAGTAGTGTTCGCTTCAATAGATTGATCAATCTCAACGTCATCAATCAAAAAGTCATACATTTTAAAACTCCTAAACCTCTCAACCTTGGTGTTTTGTTAACCAAGCCTATATTCCCTTACGGTAGTGCTTCTTGATAATATCACTGGCTAAAACATAATCCTATGAGAACTATTACTAATCCCTGAATCAGTGACTTCAAAATGAAGACAGAGTGTAAGATATTGGTTCTACAGTGGAATTTAAAATTATTAACTGCAAGCTAAGATGCGTCCTGCACTTGCTAAATAAAAGCATCCCCGCATAAAGCCCGTAGGTTCAGCAGGGATATTTATAACCGCTGTAGAATCAAAAACTTGCGCTATGTAGTGCAGTGAAGTCGCTGATTCAGGTGATAGTAATTAGTCATAATTTAGGCGGTGTAAAAATAAATTTTTATACGGTATAAATTATTTCAAATAGACTAGTGGATACTATTGCTGGAAAAATATTAAAGCAAAAAATAGAGCAAAGCTAACAAATTAAAAATTAAAGCACTGAATGGGATTAGTATAAATCTTTATTGTTATGAATGAAATATTAATATGACAGTTATAGTGGCTTATTTTGACAACTATTGATGTTTTTTAAAATAGATTAATATCAATTTATTCTGCAAAATCATATTTTCAACATTGACCAGCGGCAAAAGGTGTATATAATTCACTTAGCTAGAAAATAAGTTCCATATTTATGTACCATCACGATGTCCTGTTTTTTCATGCCTCGTCATGATATTCATAAGTAATCGCAACATTTCCGGCCAACAATCTTAATATGTTATTAAGGTATAACTTACTCTTGAATGAAGGATTTTCATATGTCTACTACAACTGGTACTGTTAAATGGTTCAATGAAACTAAAGGTTTTGGTTTTATCGAGCAAGAATCAGGTCCAGACGTTTTCGCTCACTTCAGCGCTATCGCTGGTGACGGATTCAAAACTCTAGCTGAAGGCCAAAAGGTCCAGTTCACAGTTTCACAAGGCCAGAAAGGCCCTCAAGCTGAGAACATTGTTGCGCTTTAATTAGTCCAACTCATATACTCTTGCTTAAGAGTAAAAAGGGTGTATTTTAATACACCCTTTTTTGTGCCTGCTCATAATAAATTGTTAAGCAGTATTGGATGGTAGGTAGAGCAGGAGTCAATTAAAGCTTTAGCAGTAAGCTTTTCCACGGAGTGCACTTCTGTTGTAATTGGATTTTCTTTGGTTACTGTATCTAAAAGAATAGCAAAATCCCCATCACCTGAGAGCAAGATAACCTTATCAACCGCTGGCGCGATAGACAGAACATCAATGGTTATCCCCACATCCCAATCCCCTTTAGCACTGCCATCTGCCCGCTGAATAAAAGGTTTCAATTTAACCTCAAAACCAATATGTTTTAAGGCTGTTTGGAATCTAGCTTGACCTAAGTCTCCTCTCTCTGTTGCATAGGCTATCGCCGTTGTAATATTTCCTGTGGCCTCAATTGATTGCCAAAAACTGCGATAGTTAAATTGTCTTCTATACACCGATTTAGTGGTGTAATAGATATTTTGAACATCGACAAATATGGCAATTTTCTGCATTTTTTATTCCTGTGTTAATAGTGCTGAATAATAGAGGAGATGATTGTAAACCAACTATAGCAATCTTATGGGTAGTGCAATAGAGGGTTGAATATTAAATGACTAGCTAGGCCAAATTAACTTATTTCGATGGGGGGATACTTGTAATAAGTGAAATTTTCTAGATCGATAATCTCTGGGAAGCACAAACAAGTAGTGTGGTATATAACCACCAGTTAAGACCTAATGAGAGCAACTCTCTGATTCGATATCAATAAAACCTAGTCTAATGACCGATGGTTAAAATCAGAGAGCAGCTCGCTGTAGGTGTCGTTTGACGTTGATCGCTACATGACTGTGATGGCTAGTTTCTTTTCGGCTCTAGATATAAGCAGGGTTACTATGTAGTTAATCATCAAATAGAATGATCCAGCGACAATAATCGGTTCGAATGGGCTGAAGTATTCAGAGGAGATGTCCGTGTAAACTCCGGTCATATCCATGATGGTGATAGTACTAGCCAAAGAGGTCGACTTAACCATTAAAATCACTTCATTACCATAGGCGGGTAATGCTTGGCGCATTGCTAGCGGGAAGGTAATTCTGCGGAACAGTTGGATAGTACTCATACCACAGGCGCGGCCGGCTTCTAAAAAGCCTAGAGTGACGGACTGTATGCCTCCACGAATGATTTCACTAGTATAGGCGCCAGTATTTAAGGTTAGCGAGAGTATCGCACAAAACCACGGCTCTTTAAAAAACTGCCAGAGGCCAACTGCGTCTAATTCTTCTTTAAACTGACCAGATCCATAGTAAATAAGGAACATTTGTATCAGTAGAGGTGTAGAGCGAAAAATGTAGACGAACAAATAGGCACTGCGATGTAAAATCCAATATTCACTTAAGCGGCCTAAGGCGACTATCATCGATAGGAAAAAACCAAAAAATAGGGAAATTGACACTAGTGCTAGAGTGACAGGTAATGCAGCAAAAATTGCTGGTATAGATTCTTTTATTATATCTAAATCCATTTTAAGATTTCCTCACGCCTTTGTTAGACCATTTTTCTAACGATAAATAGCCGCGATCAGAGAGAGCAGCCAATACTAAAAATAAAATTAAACCGGTTAAGAAAAAGGTAAATGGTTGCTTTTCGCTACCTGCGCCAATTTTAGAAATTCTTACTATCTCAGCCAGTCCTATCACCGAAATCAAAGATGTTTCTTTTAGGGTGAGCTGCCAGACATTACCGAGACCGGGCAGGGCGTAACGAGCAACCTGTGGCAGTAGAATTCGCCTGAATCTAATGCTGGTCGACATGCCTATTGCTTTAGCCGCTTCAATGGTGCCGATTGGAACCGCAAGGACCGC
Organism: Osedax symbiont Rs1; assembly: GCA_000416275.1. Classification (GTDB taxonomy): domain Bacteria; phylum Pseudomonadota; class Gammaproteobacteria; order Pseudomonadales; family Balneatricaceae; genus Rs1. The sequence continues at coordinate 9,996 of ASZJ01000014.1, read as the reverse complement.
GCCTCTGATGACTTCTGTGGAGTAGGCGCCAGAGCTCAAGCCAATACAGACGACACCCATTAAGAATATCGGTAATTCAATATATTCATCGTAGTTAAAAAGATCGTCAGCGATAGACATTAGCACGGTGTTACCCCCGTAAAAAACCAGGTAAATAACAAGAAGTTCTGGAATCCCTCTGACAATGGTCGTGTAACCATTGGCAATGCTCTTAAGTATAGCGTTACCGCTTAACTTCATCGTTGCGGCACCTGCCGCGAGTATAATGCCAAAGAAGAAAGAGCAAATGGCAACAGAAATAGTAATGAGGGTGGCATAGAAAAACTCATCTCCCCAGCCATCAGCACCCCAGCTTAAAATTGATAAATCCAAAGTAGTACCTATAAGTATCGTTTATTCAAAATTACATTTACATTTGTGACGACGCTACGTCTTACTTTAACCTAAATCAGTGATTTCACTGCACCACATAGCGCAAGCTCTTGATTYTACRKCGGTTAGARAAATACCCGCTGAACCTATGGGTGCAGCTAAGATTTTTCAATTCCACTGTAGAGCCAATATCTTACACKCTGTATTCACTTTGAAGTCACGGATTCAGGTTTAAAATATAGCAAAGTAATAAAAGTGTAAATCAACAGTTTTACAATCAAATTTTATCGATTTGTAAAACAGTTCGGATAAACAAACAAGTGATTAAAAAAAGTGCGATATCTGCCGGTAAATAAAAAAGCAGAACGGGTTTCCCACGTTCTGCTTTTGAACTAACCAGATATGTTACTTAGTAGAAGCGTCAAACCCAAACCACTTAGTAGCAATCTTCGAAACTGTACCATCAGCAATGGCTGAGTTAATCGCCGCACTTAATTTTTCAGCAAGTTCCTGATCTTTCTTGCGTAGGCCAAGACCGACGCCTTCACCAAATGGACCTTCAGAGAATCCTGGGCCAATGGCTAAGAAATCTTTGCCTTCAGGCTTTTGGAAAAGAGGGTGCCAGTAGCTCATTGCGGCGAAAGCCACGTCTACACGACCTGATTGTAGATCTAAATCTAACTCTTCCTGAGTGGCATAAGTGCGAATAGTTGCATCGTCCTTAAGGTACTCTTTCAAGAAATTTAGGTGGATAGTGCCTTTTTGTACACCGATTGACTTACCTTTGAGTAGAGCTAAGGTCGCTTTAAGACCCGCCGCTTCCGCATCGTCTAAATCATTGAGAGATATTTTCTCAGCGCTAACTTTGAAATCAGCCATGGACGAGCTCTTGCTGATCACAAAAACAGCTGGGCTTGAAGCGTATGAGCGAGAAAATGTAATTTGTTTTTTACGCTTGTCAGTAATTGACATGCCAGCCATGATTACATCAAACTTCTTGGCTTTAAGTGAAGGAATAATCCCTTCCCAAGCAGTTTGTTGCATAGTGCACTCTAATTTAGCTCTGGCACATAGGTCTTTATAGAGGTCAATTTCAAACCCTTCTAATTCACCGGCACTGTTTAAAGCATTCCACGGAGGGTAAGCACCTTCAGTAGCAAATTTTACAACATCGCCTGCTTGAGCAGCTCCAGACATTAAGGTTGCTGCAGTAAGTGCTGCAGTGGCAAATAATTTTTTCATTATCGATAGTCCGCAAAAATAATTATTGTTATTCAATGTAAATATATAGGATAGTTGATTAAACTTATCGTTAATAGATACAAAAATTCCTCGGATATATTACAGCCATTTTTCGCTACTCGATATAGCCGAAAATACTTTATGTTCCAATAAAGCGACATTTGTTTCAACAACCCTATGCAGTCTTACAATGTATGCGCAATAATTATGATAATCTTGCAATTAGCAGAAGTGTTTTGACTAGTCGGCAATTTAGATTATGCTAGCGATAATAGGCAGCGCTTCACATATGACAATTATCCTGAATTCGTAACTTCAAAGTGAATACAGAGTGTAAGGCATTGGTCTACAGTGGAATTGAAAAGTAAAAACTGCACTCATAGGTTCAGTGGCTGTTTTTCTAACTGTGTATAATCAAGAGCTTGTGCTGTGTGGTGCAGCGATATAACTGATTTAGGATGATGCCAATCAGTACACAATAAGGTGATCAAGCAGTCATTTTCTAAAAAATGCGCTTTCCAAAAAGTACTGACTTTGCATTTGTATGCTGTTTTATAGAAAATAACAAAAGTCATTTTAAAAAGAGTTTTATATGTCTCAAACCAAGTGTGCGATAAACGTTAAAAATATTCATAAAACCTTTGGTAATTTAGAAGTGTTAAAAGGTATTGATTTACAGGCCTCTGAAGGAGAAGTTATCTCCATTATCGGCTCTAGTGGATCTGGTAAAAGTACCTTTTTAAGATGCATTAACATGCTCGAGAACCCAACCGAAGGCGAGATAGAAATCAGTGGGGAGTCGATCAAGCTCAAGCGGCATAAAGATGGTGATCTTGTGCCTGCGAATCCTAAGCAGCTAGAGACGGTCCGCCAAAAATTAGGCTTTGTTTTTCAAAACTTTAATTTATGGCCGCATATGACGGTATTGGAAAACATCATCGAAGGACCGGTGTTAGTTCTCAAGAAAAGTCGTGAAGAAGCGATCAAGTATGCCGAAGAATTAATGGAAAAGGTTGGCATTACGGATAAGAGAGATTTCTACCCTAGTATGTTATCGGGTGGGCAGCAGCAGAGAGTATCAATCGCCAGAGCGCTGGCTATGGACCCTGATGTAATGCTGTTTGATGAGCCTACATCAGCACTTGACCCAGAGTTAGTCGGTGAAGTTCTCAAGGTGATGCGAGATCTTGCCGCAGAGGGCAGAACCATGTTGATTGTTACTCATGAGATGAAATTTGCCAAGGAAGTCTCAAGTAAAATTATGTTTTTGCATCAGGGAAAAGTTGAAGAATTTGGCACCCCTGAACAAGTGTTTGAAAATCCAAAATCGCAGCGCTGTAAAGAATTTATCTCTTCTGTTTTTTAGTCGAGTATGATTTGGTTTTCATAACTAGAGCCGCCGAAATTTAATGGCGCCCGCAGGCTTAGTATAAAATCTAAGCAATTTCAAAGAGAGTTTTTCGAGCTGATTAACTTGCCGTTGCAAGGCTAATCGATCGAGCTCTCTTTTCTTATTTTCTGTACATTTCTATGTAATAAAAACGACTCTCAGTCAAATTTTCTAGCTACTCAGCATGCCATACCAACTTTAGTTGTTGAGGTCTCTTGTTACTATTTCGGTGTAATTAATGTCACATATTGTTGAAAAAATACCTCTAAAATCTTCTAGTCCGGGCACTTGTCGGTTCTTAACTGTACATAAATTTATCGGGGACAAGGCGGGGCCTAAGGTCTATCTTCAGGCTGCGTTACATGCTGATGAATGGCCGGGCCTGCTCACTTTGCAGCATTTGCTGGCGCAGCTGATCGAGCTTGAGCAACAAAATAAAATTAACGGCGAAATTATTCTCGTGCCTTATGCCAACCCAATCGGCATGAGTCAAAAAATCAACGGAGTAGTGCTCGGCAGGCAATCCTTTAGTGCGGAAGGTAATTTCAATAGAAATTGGCCCGACTTTGCCAGTGCAGTCAGTTTTTTGCAAGAGCAAGTGTCCCAGCCATCAGTTGAGCAAGTAAAATCAGCGCTGCGCGAGGAAGTGCAGAAGCTGCCTCGCCACACGCCTCTGAACGAGCTCAAGGCAACGTTATTAAGTTTATCTATTGATGCAGATATCGTACTGGATTTACATTGTGACTCAGTAGCGCTCGTGCATATCTATAGCAACTATCGGCATCAGGCCGCTGCAGAGCTGCTTGCGGCCTATATAAGGTCTCCAGTGGTCCTGTTAGAGGACGAGCCAGGTGGCTCGGCCTTTGATGCTGCACATATTTTGCCCTGGGTAGCTTTGGAGCATACCGGCATGGCTCATAGTTGTTTTTCTGCCACTGTAGAGCTGCGAGGTTTTGCCGATGTTAACGATGATTTTGCGAGGCAAGATGCAGCGGGGCTGCTGGCTTTTTTAGGCGCTCAAAAAGCAGTACAAATTGCCGACAGTGAGCGGCCAGTCACCGCTGTTTTAGCCGCAGACTTAGCGGCAGTAGATTCAGTTATGGCGCCTAGCACCGGAATTTTTTGCCTGTCGGTTTGTCTAGGTGACAAAGTAGCTAAAGGGCAAGCTATCGGGGAGATTGTAAATATAGAGGCCGATGATCCAGCGCACGGAAGAGTCAAAGTTTACAGTAGAACCCGTGGTATTCTTTTCGCTATTAATACGGTGAAACTAGTCTGTGAAGGGGATAATATTGCTAAAATTGCGGGCACAGAGCTGTTGGAAAACACCACTGGTGGTAGCTTGCTCACTCTGTAAGTACTGCATAGCTCGCCTAAGCGCTATTTATAAACAGGCTTCCTAACAGCTTAGGGAGCCTCTGAACAAGCCCTGCATATTCCCTGTGCGCTGGGGGGCATGTTTGACTTGCTCAGGAAAGCGCGCTTCTTAAATGCGCTCAGCTTGCTCGACAGCATTGCCAATGTAGTTATGTGGGGTTAGTTTTTGCAAACTTTGTTTTGCTTCTGCAGGCATATCTAATCCCTCGATAAATTGCCTGATGGTCTCTTTATTCATATCTTGGCCTCTGGTTAACTCTTTAAGTTTTTCATAAGGCTTTTCAATACCATAACGACGCATAACGGTTTGGATAGGCTCGGCTAATATCTCCCAAGAACTGTCTAGGTCGGCATTGATAACCGCCGCGTTTAACTCAAGTTTGCTCATGCCTTTGAGTGTTGATTGGTAGGCGATCATACTATAGGCCATGCCAACCCCCATATTGCGTAAAACTGTTGAGTCAGTTAGATCTCGCTGCCAGCGCGAGACCGGTAATTTGCTGGATAAGTGCTGTAAAACTGCGTTCGCCAATCCTAAGTTCCCCTCTGAGTTTTCAAAGTCAATTGGGTTGACCTTGTGTGGCATTGTAGAAGAGCCAACTTCACCGGCAATGGTTTTTTGCTTAAAATAAGCATTTGAGATATACGCCCAAAGATCGCGGTCAAAATCGATAACGATGGTGTTAAAGCGACACAGGGTGTCAAACATTTCAGCAATGTAGTCGTGGGGCTCTATCTGTGTCGTATAAGGGTTAAAAGAGAGCCCTAATTCGGTGATAAATGATTGCGCATGGGCTTCCCAGTCAATGTTCGGGTAGGCGCTAATGTGCGCGTTATAGTTGCCAACAGCGCCGTTTATTTTACCTAGAAATTCAGTGCTCTTTAGCTGTTTGATCTGTCTGTTAAGACGGTAGGCAACATTCGCCATCTCCTTGCCGACAGTGGTAGGTGAGGCTGTTTGTCCATGAGTTCGGGAGAGCATTGGCTGAGCGGCAAAATCACGACCTAGCTGGGCGATTTCAGCTTGGAGCTGCTCTAGTAAAGGTAGCATTACCGACAGGCCATCTTTTAGCATAAGCGCATGGGATAAATTATTGATATCTTCGGATGTGCAGGCGAAATGCACAAACTCATTAATCGCTTGCAGTTCTTGATTATCGGAAAATTTTTCTTTAATCATGTACTCGACGGCTTTTACATCATGATTAGTAGTGCGTTCTATTTCCTTTACTCGCAGCGCGTCCGCTTCACTAAAGTTATCTACTATATCATTAAGTAGTTGGTTAGCCGCGGCGCTAAAGGGAGGTACTTCGGTGATTTGTTCGGTTTGTGCCAGTTTTTGTAACCATCTTATTTCTACGATAACTCGGTTTCGTATTAGACCATATTCACTGAAGATAGGCCGTAAACTGCTGGTTTTACTGCCGTAACGGCCATCAATTGGTGATATTGCAGATAGAGCAGATAATTCCATGGGTGTTCTCACTGTGCTAGAAAAGATTAGAAAAATTTGTCGCATACTATACAGTAATGCAAGCTTTTCGGAAATGCTTAAACGGTGGCTCATTCAGACTTTAAGGTTGTTTTGGCCGGGTTTACGGAGCGGGGCTGCTGTGTACTTGGATACTATTGAAGCTAAGTTAGCTATTGTATTAGCAGGGGCATTTAAGGGTGTTTAAGGGTATTTAAAACCGCAAGAAATCCTTTTCCATCAGTCAGTTTCAGTGCTTTTAGAAGATGAGTGTGAGCAGTAATCGATCACTGTTGCCCGGATATTTTAAGTAAGCTCTGCTTGAGATCTGCTTTAAAGAACAGCAAATGCCAACGCTTACCGCCCACTTGCCGCCACAGTATCGCCGCGCGAATGCCCGCCAATAACAACGCTCTCACTTTTGCCGCATTTTCACTGTTTTGTAAATGTCTTGGGTCGCCCTGCACCTTAATTCGAAAACTAAAAGTGCTGATGGTATCTTGATAAAGCCCTTCAAGCCCTGCTACAACATTGGTATGCGTGTAGTTCGGGTGTTGTGAATCCTGTTGGTGGGAAAAATACTTCTCAGTTTTGTGTTGTAGTACCGAGAGCCGGTCACCGAGCAGTGCCAGCATTTTCGGCTCCTTAGCTACTTTCTGCTGTAGCATAATCATAGAGATAACATAGTAATTAACTTGGGCTGATCTTTCTGTACCGTTCTTATTTATGTTATCTAGCAGCGTCTTAAGCCCAAGTGATAAATTATGCGGAAGAGCCTCTTTTCCTCCAAAAATTTGTTCCGTGCTACTTGGACTCATCTCAAACAAGCTATTGATTGAAGTCTCGAAACTGGATTGAGCAAACATCCCTCGATTGGCTATTTGGTCTACCAGTGCGGCAGCTTGGTACATTGCGGCAAGGGCAATCGCCTGTTCATCTTGGTTTCTAGGCATTGATTTTTTGAACTCCAATTAGTGATTGCAACGATTGCTAAATGTCGAATTTATGCTGATATCTGCGAAAAGGGCGGTTATTTGCCCATAGATTCGATCACCCCGCCGCCGAGGCAAATATCCTCTCTATAGAGCACTACTGACTGACCTGCTGTGATTGCTCTTTGTGGTTTCTCGAAACTGATTTTATAGGCGCCGTTATCGTCGATCTCGACCAGGCACGCTTGGTCATCCTGTCGGTAGCGCACTTTTGCCAGGCAGCGGAAAGGGCAGTCAGCAGGGGTGTTATTGATCCAAAAAATCTCACTTGCAATTAGCCATTGACTAAATAGTAACGAGTGCTGTTTGCCTTGCACCACAATTAATCGATTGTTGTCTAAGTCCTTTTCGGCAACATACCAAGGCTCTTCAGGGTAGTTTTTCAACCCGCCAATTAACAGTCCTTGCCGCTGGCCAATGGTGTAGTACATGAGTCCGGTGTGCTCGCCGATTTCCTCACCCTTTTCAGTGATTATTATACCGGGCTTAGCGGGTAAGTATTGCTGTAAAAAATCTTTAAAGCGCCTCTCGCCTATAAAGCAAATTCCGGTGCTGTCCTTTTTATTATGGGTAATTAAATCGTATTCTTCGGCGATCGCACGAACTGCAGGTTTCAATAATTCCCCGACTGGAAACAATGTTTGAGCGAGTTCTTTACTGCCCACTTGATGTAAAAAATAGCTTTGATCTTTATTGCTATCTAGGCCTTTTTGCATTTCAATTTGGCATTCACCATTCGCCAAGGTGGTTGACTTTCGACGAACATAATGACCGGTTGCAATATAGTCAGCACCTAGTGCTAAAGCGTATTCCAAGAATGCCTTAAATTTGATCTCTCGATTGCACAGAATATCGGGGTTTGGTGTTCTGCCTGCTTTATACTCCGCCAAAAAATGCTCGAATACATTATCCCAGTATTCCGCCGCAAAATTTGCCTTGTGAAGTTTAATCTCAAGCTTGTCACACACAGCCTGCGCATCAGCTAAATCATCAATCGCAGTGCAGTATTCAGTGCCGTCATCTTCGTCCCAGTTTTTCATGAACAAACCTTCAACCTGATACCCCTGTTGAATCAATAATAACGCTGACACAGAAGAGTCGACCCCTCCTGACATACCGACAATAACTTTACTTTTTGAATTATCTATCTGACTGATCATTAAACTGTCATCTACTCTTTTGATTGGGATTAAATACGTGCTGGATGCATAATTTGTAACTAATAAGTTAACGCAAGCAGCTAGGCGTGTATAGTAGCGTTTTTATCTTTAAAATGTGCATAAGAATGCTATGAAATTTATTTTTGGGATGAGTAATGTCTGAAAATCATATCAATATTCAAGTAGAAAATTTTGATCAGGGCAAGTTAATTGCCTGGTTGCAGGAAAATGAAACATCTTATGGTGCAATGGTGACTTTCACTGGCGTGGTAAGAGACACCTATGAAAATGACCTAGAATCATTATTTTTAGAGCATTATCCGGGCATGACGGAAAAATCATTGGCCGCAATTATCGAAAAGGCCAGGAGCCGCTGGCAACTGGGTAGAGTGTGTATCATTCACCGTGTAGGCGAGCTGGCTATGCACCAAAACATTGTCTTTATTGGCGTGGTTAGCGCTCACCGGGCGACGGCGTTTGAAGCGAGTCAGTTTATTATGGATTATTTGAAAAAAGATGCTCCATTTTGGAAAAAAGAAGTAACCGGCAAGCAGAACACTTGGGTGGCACAAAAAACCTCAGACCTCGACGCCGCAGATAAATGGTGACAGATTGACTCAATAGCATTAGTTGGGAGTGCAACTAGTGCTATTGAATCGGTCAGATATGCTTAGCGACTCGCCAACACACCCTTTAATTTAGTGTGCATTTCCAAAATACAGTCTTGAGTTTGCTGCCAGTCAATACAGCCATCGGTAATAGATACGCCGTACTTCAAATCAGCGGGATCATCGGTCATTTTTTGATTGCCGAACTCGATGTTGGATTCGATCATCAAGCCAATAATCGATTTATTGCCCTCAACAATTTGATTGATGATATCTCTCGCTACTAGCGGCTGACTTGCCGGATCTTTCGAGGAGTTTTCATGGGAGCAATCTACCATTATATTGGCTTTTAGCCCCGACTTTATCAAACTTTGTTCGCAGCGGATAATATTGACGGAATCATAATTTGGTTTTCCGCCACCGCCTCTCAACACTAGATGCCCATAGTGATTGCCTTTGGTTTTAATGATCGATACTTGACCGTCGGCATTAATTCCTAGAAAACTATGTGAATGCTGAACAGACTTAAGCGCATTGGTTGCTACAGCAAGACCGCCATCGGTGCCATTCTTAAAGCCAACAGCACAAGAAAGCCCCGATGACATTTCACGATGGGTTTGTGACTCTGTGGTTCTAGCGCCAATCGCAGACCAGCAAATCAAGTCTTGCAGATACTGCGGCGAGATAGGATCCAGTGCTTCTGTCGCTAAAGGCAGTCCCATCTCTGACAGTGTTATCAATAGCTTGCGCGCTATATGCAATCCTTTTTCTATTTGAAAACTATCATTCAAATCAGGATCATTAATCAAACCTTTCCAGCCTACAGTGGTTCTCGGCTTTTCAAAATAAACCCGCATCACAATATAAATTGAATCTTTAACTTCCTCTGCCAGCTGCTTGAGGCGTTGCGCATAATCAATCGCTGCATCCACATCGTGGATAGAACAGGGGCCAATAACCACAAATAAGCGTTTATCAGTACCCTCTAAAATATTTCGAATCACCTGCCGACCTGTAGTGATGGTTTGGATGGCGCTTGGCGTCAAAGGTAGTTTGTCTTTTAGGCCTTGAGGGGTGATAAGAACTGAAAAATCATCGACGTTTAAATTGTCTACTTGGGTATTGTTCATTACTTGGTGCTTCCTACAGGGGTTCGTGGCTGAACTATTTATATTAATTTTATTCTGCCAGTATTTGTACCATAAAAATTAGCTGTGGATAAGGGCAATGCTTTAGATTTTACATTTATTGATCAAAATAGCGCTAAAGCCAGCTATAGCGGAACACTGCTAACAATAACAATTTATAAATAGAACTATTTAACGGCTTCGCTGACAATTTATTCCGGCATATCCTTTAAGAATAACCTGAATCCGTGACTTCA
>ASZJ01000013.1 GCA_000416275.1 Osedax symbiont Rs1 | reverse complement strand
CGCCGGTTTTTGCCTTGTCTTACCTTCGCTCGCAACGTTATACAAAGGTCTCAAGTTAGTAGTTTTCAGCGTAAACAGCGTTTTTATCGGACTAAATATACTTATATTCAAATTCAAAGGATGATTTTTTACCAGCAGATGGAGAATATAATATTTATCGAGTTATAATGGCTATCAATAGACTGGCTATGGTCAATTTAATTGAATATCGGCTGCTTGCGAATTGGGCATGTACCTATTGCTTTGCGCATCCGTAAAAACAACATAAAGGCCAGCTTGATCAGCAAAATATGCCGCTAAATTTATCTCTCTTAATACACACTAAATTTGACCGCCATTTGCAATAATATAAACCACCTTATCTTCAGGGTTCACATGACAAAGAAATATATAAATGCTCAACAATTGCTCGATGATTCATACAATCTGGCGCTTAAGATATTAGACAGTGGCTGCAAACCAAATTATATTGTAGGGGTTTGGCGCGGTGGTACTCCAGTTGGAATTGCCGTGCAAGAATTGCTCGATTTCTTTGGTTTAAAGTGTGATCACATCTCTATACGCACTTCATCCTACACTGGCATTGCGGAGCGGGTTTCAAATGTCCGGGTACATGGTTTAGATTATATTATTAAAAATGTGAATGCTGAAGACACACTTTTAATCGTCGATGATGTCTATGATTCTGGCCTTTCAGTCGCGCAAATCATTCAAGATATTGAGCGTAAATGTCGTCTCAACACTCCGGCTATTAAAATTGCGACACCTTATTACAAACCAAGTAATAATAAGACCGGCCGCGCCCCTGACTTTTATCTGTATGAAACGGATGAATGGCTAGTGTTTCCGCACGAGTTAGCCGGCCTGACAAAAGCTGAATTATTAAACGATAAGCCGGGGATTGAAGCGCTGCGTAAACGACTTGAACAAATGCCTGATTAATACCTGAATTAGTGACTTCACTGCACCACATAGCGCAAGCTCTTGATTCTACAGCGGTTAGAAAAATGCCCGCTGAACCTCCGGGTGCAGCTAAGATTTTTCAATTCCACTGTAAAACCAATATCTTACACTCTGTATTCACTTTGAAGTCACGGATTCAGGTAACTGACCAGGCAGGCGGCATTTAGCCAGTCTGGCGGCAGCTACTTAAAGTATCAAAGGTTGTTACTATTTAAGTAGCTGTAATACCTGTGAGCGATTTGCATTAGCTTGACTGAGCATGACTAATTCTAGCTGCTCTTTTAATTGCTGCTGTTTTAGCTCTGAAACTACCGCAGCAAAATCAGTGTCTTCAATTTGAGACCTGCTGCTCGCCTGGCTGACAGTGGAGCTGATTAAGTTTTTGGCAGCACGTTCTAAGCCATTTTCAGCAATGCCGATAGCACTACTCGCCGTATCATTTACATCCAGTGCAGAATCGATACTTGCAAGCGTATCACTTATATTACCGCTACTAAAATCAATATCGAATAAGCCGACACCGCTAAAGTCTGCGGCTAAATTGAAGCTGGGAATAGTTTCAGTTTGGCCTTGATTTGCGCCGCTTTGAATAGCTATGGCGGTATCGCTATTCAACAGTGAACGACTGTTAAACTGACTGCTATCTAAGCTGCTCTGGATTCCCGCGAGTAATTCATCCGCCTGTTTTTGAATTGCATTTCTGTCGCTGCTATTGAGTACCCCATTAGCTGCCTGTATACCAAGTTCTCTCAATTGTTGCAGGCTATCATTTATGTTTGACAAACCACCGGCGGCTATCTGCAGTGCAGAAGTAGCACTGATTACATTAGAGTAAGCTGCACTGTTACCCCTAATGTGAGAATTATATTGCGCTATTATTTGCAGCGTCGCCGGGCCATCAGCGGCGCTATTTATTTGTTTCCCGGAACTGATTTTGGCTGCGGGGGAACTGCTGGAATTAGTGACTGACAGGCTTTGATTGGTTGGATTAATATTCATTATTCTCTCCAATTAAGACTTAAATTCGCATCAATAGCTAGCAACAAGCTAGTTATTCCAAACCTCAGTCCGTGACTTCACAGTGAATGCAGAGTGCTGAATCAGACTTCACTGAATCATATAGCGCAAGCTCTTGATTTTATCTTAGGTCTTAGCTGTTGGTTTTTTAAGCGATTATAAGAAGTATAGCAGAAAATTTTTGAAAGCGACCCGATAAAATAGCACTTGAAATTTACCAGAACCACAATAACTCGTCAGCGACTACTCTGCTTTAATTAGGCCGCTTTAAGATAGCTGAGTAGTTATTGGCAGATCACCATTTATAGCCGAATATTCTGCATGACAGGGGCAATCGGGTTTAAAGTTGATAACCATCTGCTGAGAACAGTCAGAATTCAACGCTATTTTTGGTTTTGGTCATTAAAAAGCAGGCTATTTTATACAATTAACCGTAAAATATTTCTAAAATAGACGGGTTATCACGATCAGAGCGATGTTCGATCACACGGCTAGTAAACTTTATTTGGTGCATATTAAGGAACGTCATGAACTACCCGATATTTAGTAAAGAGCATACTTCTTTAATGTCTAAGCACTTAAGCTATGAGCTGTTCGAAGAATTAAAAGATTTAAAAACCGCCAATAACTTCGGCTTACAGCAAGTGATAAATTCAGGGGTTGAAAATCCTGATAGCGGGGTTGGTGTATACGCGGCAGATGAGGAAACTTATCATATTTTCAAAGACTTATTTGACCCAATTATAGAAGATTGTCACGGGTTTTCAAAACAGCAAAAGCATATTAGTCATCTCGATAGCAGCGTTTTAGCCAGCGATGAACTAGATATTGAAAATCAATATATCCTCTCGACTAGAATTAGGGTAGCTCGCAACGTTAAGAGTTTCCCCCTGGGTCCAGCGATCAATAATCACCAGAGGGAGCAGCTAGAGAAGCTGATCTATCAAAGCTTATCTGAACTGACTGGCAACTTAGCGGGTCATTATTACTCCTTAGACTCTTTAAAGGACAGTGAGAAAGCCCAGCTAATTAATGACCACTTCTTATTCAAGCAGGGGGATAGGTTTTTACAGGCTGCAGGTTTAAATAATAACTGGCCAAAAAATCGCGGTGTGTTTCACAATAGCGACAAAACATTTTTGGTGTGGATCAACGAAGAGGACCACTTAAGAATAATATCTATGCAACAAGGTGGGGATATAAAAGCGGTCTTTGAAAGGTTAGTCACAGCGATAGAGGCTATCGAAAACAAAATAGCATTTATGCACAGCGAGCACTTAGGCTACATTAGTTCCTGCCCGACCAATTTAGGAACAGCGATGCGTGCCTCAGTGCATATTAAACTTCCTAAACTCGGCCTAGATATGGTTGCATTCAGGAAGATTACCGCAAAATATCACTTGGATATAAGAGGCACCCAAGGCGAGCATTCTGATAATCTGGGTGCTATCTACGACGTGTCAAACAAGCGACGTTTAGGCATCAGCGAAGTCGAATGCGTGCAAGATATGTACGAGGGCGTTAAAGCGTTAATTGCAGCGGAAAAAGCGGCATAAGCTATAAGCTTAGATATTAGCCTAATCTAAATTAATTTAAACTTTCCTTTTTAGCCCAGTTCTCGCCCTATCTTTAATATTACTTTGAATATAGTTCTTGTCGGTTGTCTCAGAAGAAGCGTGGCCGAGCTCATCGGCCAAATGTTTAAGTGGCCGGGTACCCGCATCTTCAGTCGCTCCGGTGTGGCGTAACCAGTGCGTGGTTGCCGCCATCAAGTAGTTGGCATCTTCGGCAAAACCGTCCTTTTGTAACGCCTTGATAGCAAAGTCAAAACTTTGTTCGACAATCCGTCTTATTTGTCGTGCGGTCATGTTGCCAGAACCGCGCAGCTTATTGAGCATCGCTGAATCTTCATCGGGCGAGGGTAGGGAGGATAGCCCCCGATAGTGGCGATAGCGTTTTAAATAATCTAAATAGGCGAGAGGTACAGTTACGGAGCGAACTTTATTGCCTTTTCCGAACACGGTCAAATACCAGAAATCATCACTATCTTTGCTAAAATCGGACATTGTCGGTCGCCACTTGGCATGCTCAGACAATTCAGATACTCGTAGATACAGCGATTTCAAAGTGACTATTATAAATAGATTCCTTTCATAGTTTTGCTCTTTGTCGGCCATATCTTTAGTGATACCAAGCACATACTCCCACTGCAATTCGCTTAAAGTGTCCGGAGTTTTTCGCTGTACCTCTTTGACTAAGTACGGGCAGCTTTTCTTGACCACAGGGACGTAATTTTTGTCGCAAATTTCTTCCATTTGCGCGTGCTGATATAAAACACTGATAGCGGTAAAGGTTGAAATTAGTGATTCTTGAGAAGGCCGATACTGTTCTACACTGGCGGTTGCATCAGGATCTTTCTTGAGCAGTGACTTGGCCATCTTAGCGACGAATGGATGCCATTTATGATTTGAATAGAACTGACCTGATTGCGGCTTAAAACGCTGTTGCACAGAAAGCCCAATCCAGAGCTTGTCAGGTTTCCAGACAAACTCTATATATGCCTCGAGGTCTTTACGGCTGATCTGAAAAATCCCCTTGGCACGGGCTTGCCAGCAAAACAGACACCAGCGCTCAATTTCATTGCGAAAACGGATAAAGGTACCATCGGATTTTCGGCCCATAATATATAAGAAATCTAGCACAAAAATAAGCTCTTTGATTGCCGTTGATTCTAGAGATTGCAAACTTTGCAAAAACGCTGCTAAATCTGGATATTCAGACGCTAATTGCTGAGTCAGTAATAAGGAGCGTTGATTTCTAATTTCAGCAAAGGTATTAATTAGCGGTGTCACATTAACTTTAGAAGTTGCTATCGTTTTAGATGTGGTAATAGAAGCTGTTGGAGGCATAGTATTCCCAAAGCAGTAGGTTAAATAAACTCAGTAGTAAAACTTGAGTAGCAGCCACAGCAGCTACAATATGTATAATTGCCAATAACGAATTGAGATTTGAATTAGCTGCGTAGCGTGAAATCAAAGATAAGCAGTATATCAGTCTATTAGACTATGTCCAATACTCTTAAGTATTGGACATAGTCTAAGCTCTAAGCTTTTGGCTGACGATAAAAAAACAGACGATATTAATTGACCTGACTCACCAACCCCTATATAGTACGCGCAGCTAGAAAGAACGTCTCTTGTTTGAAGCCTCCATTACGTATTTATCGTCCTGTAGTTTCCAAGTGTTACAAAATTTTAGTCTGTTACATCAAAATAATGCCTAATTATAGGCGCACTTAAACATTTCAAAAAACAGGAATATATTATGTCTAATACAACAACTGGTACAGTAAAATGGTTTAACGAAACTAAAGGTTTCGGTTTTATTGAACAAGAATCTGGTCCAGATGTCTTCGCTCATTTCTCAGCAATTGCTGGTGATGGCTTTAAGACTCTTGCTGAAGGTCAACGTGTTGAGTTTGTTCTTGGCCAAGGCCAAAAAGGTCCACAAGCTGAAAACATCGTAGCTATCTAATCAGCTGCAACTGCCCTAGCACAATCTAGGGCAACACTACTATTTAATATAGTAAATCAAGGGCGTACTCTAACCAGTAAGCCCTTTTTTATTGTCTATACTAATCAAATTCGATCCCGCCGTAAGCCACACTCTATTTATAAGTCACTCAATTTATGCGGCCATTCTTTAATACACTATTGTCATCAGATGAAACAACTCTGGCGCGACCACTCGATTTTGCCTGATACAAACGATTATCCGCTAAATCAAATAACTCATTCCAATTCCCATTATCAAGCTCACTTGAATGCGCTATCCCTAAGCTTAATGACAAATGATCGAAAACAGATTTTTCATGTTTAATATCGAATTTCAGTATAATTGACTGTATTCTTTTAGCGACTAGCTCCGCCTGTCGCATCGTGCTATTGACTAATAACACAACGAACTCTTCACCACCATACCTTATGGCCAAGTCATCTTCAGTTCTAAGGCACTCCTTAATGGCCATCGCTACTTTAGTAATACACAAGTCTCCTTCAGCATGTCCGTAATAATCATTAAAGGCTTTAAACCAATCAATATCAGCTATGATCAGTGAATATTCATCAGTTGTATCTTGCTTGATAAAGAGCTCTAATCTCCTTCGGTTATACAGGCCCGTCAATGTATCCGTTAGTGATTCGTCTTTAACGACCTCCAGGGTTTTTATTAATTGATCTTCTTTCTTTACCTCATTAGTTATGTCAATGAGTAACGCTAAGGTACTAGACTTACCATTCCAATCAATTTCAGTGGCGAAAAACCTAAAATAGAATGGTCCTACTTTTAAGCGGTCTTTATAAGTCATCGTATTTATTGCCATCAGCAAGCTTTGTGAAACAATATCTGTATTGGTTTCGGCATTGAGGTCTAATACTTGGTTGCAATAAGCATTACAGTAGACAATTTGATCTTCGCAGTAAATAATCACCGCTTGATTAGAGTTATCTATGATCATCATGAGCTGCTTATTATTTGCTTGTATTTCTCTAGATTGCCGCTCATGCCTTGAGATATATTTAACTATTGATTTGGCAATAATACTTATTTCAGAGCTCCCTTTTGATTCTTGAATTAATTGCTGCTGGTCTTCTTTTGCGCCAATGCTTTTCGCAATAACCATTAATCTTTTAGAGATACTTTGATGAAAAAAGTACATTAGAGAAATAGTGAATAAGGTCGTAAAGACCACTATCATTAAAAACAATGTATTTAATTGGCTCGAGGTGTCGTGCAGCTGAAGAGTACCTGCTGCTACCAGTTTTTTTAATTCGGTGACTTTTTCAAATGAAATTGAGTTTAGTTGCTCAACAATCACCTGAGTTTGAGTATTTAGAACTGACAGTTTTAGTTTGATATTATGCTGGCTATTTAAAAGAGCGATGATTCCGTCAGATGGGTCTTCTATTACATTATATAGGCCTGATCCACTGAAGCTTTTTATTTTTAACTCTGTAATAAGCAAGTTGATTTTCCTTTGCGCTTCTTTAAACTTAAAGGTGGTAGGCACGTCAGGTAATGACCTTGCTGAAATATAGAGTTTATTGAGGCTGTTATTATGAGTGTGCTCTTTAATTTCATGTTTCTCTAATTGAACAATGTAAAGTTTATCCAGTAATGTTATTTTTCGTCGTAGCTCACTCTTTTTAAACAAAAAATTATCAACTTCGAGACTGTATGAATTTATAATAGGCTGTAATTCTCTGCTCATCAAGCGCAATGTTTGACTGTATTCATCATTAAATAATTTATCGATCACTGCAGATACTCGATAGAGTTCATCAACAAGATCCCGGACAATTATTCTATTGGCTATTTTACTTTCAGAGTGGGTAAGAGCATTAATTTTTCGATGAATATTCTTTATTGCCAAATGCAAATTTGAAGAATTTGATAGCTCAGGCAAATGCTGTTCAGCAACGCGGAAGGTTAGATCATTAAATTTTTTATTCATCCAAATTGACAGTGCCGTCAATATAAATAAAGCGATTAAAATCCCAATCATTCCAGAATTTATTTGCACTGATATACTATTTTTCCAATTAATTTTCATTTACTGCCTGATTGACTAATCGATTGAGTGGAGATGCGTGAATAATTTTTAATTTACTTAAATAGTCAGTGACAATATGCCAAATTCTACGCTTAGGAAACAGGTTGTTGAGTGTGCTCTTGTTTTTTAATACAGTGTAATCGTCCGCGCCTTTTAAATAAAAATCTTGCATGGCCATGCGGTAAAATCTATCGAGAACAAGCGGCTCCTCCCCTACTTTGACAGAGATAATTCGCGACCCGGCAGGAAGAGATGAGTTGTAGATAGCGGACATGCCGGATATATTTAAAAACCTACCATCTATATACTCTATTCGACTGACAGAATTTTCTAAGATATCGATCAATTCAGCCCCGGTTATTTCAACTATCACAAAATAGCCACCGAAAGGAAGCTCTTGCTGAATATCACCACGGGTGAATTGATGACCTTTAGCATACTTCTCAGAGCTTCTTATAGAACCGCTATTTAATATAGCTATATCAGTATTCTCATGATTGCGCAATGCATCGGTGAAAATATTAGCTAAGGCCGTTTCTCTAGTGCGGATTGTTTTTTTTTCGGTGTTGAAATCGCTGGCAGCAAGGGCGATTTTCTCGTTATATATTTTCCCCAACCTCCGTTGGTATTGATCTATAAAGGCGATAATATTTGGATCAGCTTGATAATTAGATAGCTGCTCGACTCTAGCGGTTAGTTTGTTTGAATTATTATCGTATTCTATAACGACAGTATCACCATCTTGTCCTCCGCCTAGCACTATTGTAGTGTCTCCCTGCTTGATTATTTCATCAATCCCATCATTTGCGACCAATATAAGATCAAAATCATAGTGTTTTGCAATTTCCAAACTAGCTGGTTTTTTTAAATCAGTCATCAGAATTTTAAAATCTGCATCTTTTTGATTTTCTATGATTTCAGGTAAGACTGATGCCATTGCAGAAATTTCAGCTAACTCGGGTGCGTAGGTAATCAGCGCTCTAGGATTAATTAATGAAGCGACTGCGACGGTGAATCCTTCTACTTCAAATCTATAATTAGGTAACAGTCCTTCCACTACCATTGCAGAGCGCTTGTCGATGACATTACTAGATATAATCGGAAACTGAGCATCCAATGATCTTAAAGACAATATATCTATATCGTAGGTAAGCTCTCTTTTGCCTACTGAATATAGTGATACATCCATTTTGTTAGCCAGAGCAATGATATTATTGGCATTATCAAATAAAGAAATGGCACTTGGAGAAAAACTATCCCCTCCATGTAAGAAAAGAGTGGTGTTATTATGATTATTCCGCAGCTTTTTAAGTAAAGTACTTAAGTGCGGAAAGTGCGCAATATTTTTTTTTAGTAAAATATCAGGCTGATTTGATGTATAGACAATATTTAGTTGAGCATTTACAGTAAGGGATGTGCATAAGAAAACACACGTAGCACAGCTAACTTTAATGATTGCAGTAATGCGCCTTGCACCAGCGCTCAATAATTGGCTACTCTTTCTCGCTAAAAAACCACCCGCCACGGTCAGTGTTGTTTTCACTCTTTCTTCCTTAATCAAATATGTTTATTTTCAGTAAAAAATGAACGTTGATAGATTAAAGATAGCTCATATCTGCTTAAAAGACTTAAGTAATTTAAATGTCTCGCATAGTTTTTAAATAAGCCGACAGCTCTTTGTACCAGCTATCGGACCTGAAGTTTTTTAACAGCCTCCTGAATCCGTGACTTCAAAGTGAATACGCAGTGTAAGATGTTGGCTCTACAGTGGAATTGAAAAATCTTAGCTGCAAGCTCATATGCATCCCTGCTTAAAACCCGTAGGTTCAGCGGGTATTTTTCTAACCGCTGTAGAATCAAGAGCTTGCGCTATATGGTGCAGTGAAGTCACTGATTCAGGAGCCTGTAAAGCACTGTGTTTCAGCTAAATTATTGGCTAATTAGCGGCTGTATATGCTCAACAAAAGAGTCTGCATCTACAACACCCAGAATATTCATCTGCTGCTGTAACTCACCTGCCCGGTCAAAAAAGACTAAGGCAGGAGGCCCTAATACGTGGTATTTTTCAAGTAGAGCGCTTGAATCGTCATTAAAATTGGTAAGATCTACTTTTACCAAATCAATATTGACTAAGTGCTTAGCTACTTGCTCTTCCTCGAACATAAATTCCATTTCTACACAGGAAATACACCAGTCAGCAGAAAAGTCCAACATGACAGGCCGCTGCTTCAATTTAGCTTCCTTCAATATTGGCTCAAGTTGTGCGATGCTAGTGATTTTTTGAAAAGTTAATAAACTAGATTTTTCATAGCCCTCTTTACTAGATAGGCCTTTCAATGGCTGGATAAAATTAGCATTGCCAACAAAAGTCCCCAATAACAGACTTAATCCGTAAACTAAAATAATCAGCCCCATCGCCTGCGACATTTTAGCCAGATTAGATCTCTCTTTATTCTGTCTAGTTATTGCTCCCATGTAAATTGAACTTGTGATAAGTGTAATAGCGGTCAGTAACATAGTGACCTGCAGACTCACTATTCGATCTAACATATAAATAGCCATTAAAATAAGTAATACACCAAATCCAGCTTTAACACTCGACATCCAAGCGCCGGCTTTGGGCATTAAGTGTCCAGCTGACATCCCTACCAACAAAAGAGGAACACCCATGCCAATGCTTAAAGAGAAAAGTGCTAAACCTCCCAACAAAGGATCAGCTGTCTGTCCTATATAAATTAAAGCGCCCGCAAGAGGTGCGGCCATACATGGACCTACAATGAGCGCCGATAATATGCCCATAATGGCGACCCCAAAGTAACTGCCACCTTCTTGGCTATTACTTATCTTTGAAAGCTTAGTTTGTACCGAGGCGGGTAGTTGCAGATCGTAAAAGCCGAACATAGACAGTGCCAACAACACAAAAACAATGCTGAAAAGAATAATAATCCAAGTTTGTTGAAAGAGTATTTGTAGGTTTTCTCCAAACAAACCTGCTAAAACGCCAGCTAAAGTATAAGTGACAGCGACGGACAATACGTACACTAGAGTCAGAATGAACGCTTTATATTTAGTAATATTTGGTCCCTGTCCAGCAATAATACTGGAGAGGATTGGTATCATTGGAAATACACAAGGGGTTAAACAAAGTGCCAGACCAGCAACAAAGAAAGCGACTAGAATCCACAGTAAATCTCCATCGAGTAACAGTTTGCTAAAATAGTCTTGTTGACTTGCAGAGCCTTGAATTTGTACTTTCGAAGTGGGTGCTAAGGTCTGTGATGTGGTTGCCTTGCTATTTTCAGCGGTAGCCATTAAATCAATAGTGCGAATTTCCGAGACGGGAGGATAGCAGACTCCCCCTTCCCAGCAGCCCTGATACTCTATGTTTAACGCAACTTTTTTAAGGGCCTGGATGTTGCTAAATTGCAGCATGACTTCAGCACTGTGGTAGTAAACAGCAACTTGACCAAATAGCGGGTCCTCTTTAAGCTTGGTTGTACTTCTGCTTATCTCTGAAAGAGTCACTGCATCTTTAGTGCTAAATTTCAGTCGGTGATCATACAAATAATAATCTTCTAGAATATCCCAGCGCAACAGTAATTTATTACCGGCTATAGACTCAGTTTTCAGATCAAAAGCTTCGTGGACAGGTCGTGGATCGGTTTTATCACTGCTATCAAATAGGCCAGCATGGGCAGGCAGTGCAATAATCATGATAAACAATAATAGTTCTTTAATGGTTTTTAAAACTAAGTTATACAAATGACTGTCCTAACTAAAAAGTGAGTATTAATATTTGCGGTATTGCTAACGGCTATCTATGATTGTCATTAGCATCTAAAAATCACGGCACAATATTTTAGTACCGAAAACAACTCCATTCCTGAATGCATTTATATAGCAAATTCAGAACACCGATGAGCGGGCTGCTGAATTTTTTCAACTCCACTGTATAACCAATATCTGACACTCTGAATTCACTTATAAATCATGGACTCAGACGGAATAGAGAAGCTAACAATTCAACCCGTTTGCACTGCAATAAAATTATACGTTTGATCTGCAGAATAAGATTCAAATTTCAACCAAATTTAACGGGTTATTAACTCCTGAAATTTTTTATTCGAACCCTACTATGAAAATACAACCAGAGGATCTATCTGCTTTTCAGATGAATATATAGAAGCTTTTGCAGATTGTTTTTTGGTTGAGTGCCTATCAGATAACTACTATTACCGCTTCCGCCGGTTTGAAAATCATTGATCTTTATTTGATTCTGAATCAGTGACTTCACTGCACCACATAGCGAAAGCTCTTGATGCTACGGCGGTTAGAAAAACACCCGCTAAACCTATGGGTACTGCTAAAATATTTCAAATCCCCTGTAAAACCAATATTTTACACTCTGTATCCGCTTTAAAGTCACAGATTCAGGTTTATGTTAGTAACAGCGTTATATAATTGAACATAGCGGGGGTATTTACTTGAAAGTCTGATAAATCGGGGCATTATGAATGCGCCAACTAAACCAACTCGGAGAAAAAAATGTCATCCTCTCAAACTGACCTAAATTTATTACTCGAAAACGTAGAGCAACTCACTAAACGTTATCAAGCATTTCAGGCACAAGGTTTGAAATTAGACATGACCCGCGGCAAACCAAGTGCGCAACAACTCGATTTATCTAACCCTATTATATCGATATTGAGCAACCAAGATTATTTAGATTCCAGTGGGCTTGACTGTAGAAATTATGGTGGTTTAAGTGGCATTAGTGACGCGAAAGAACTATTTTCAGAGTATCTAGAAGTTGAATTAAATGAAACTTTTGTCGCTGGAAATTCCAGTTTAGGGCTGATGCACGATCTGGTGGCTAGGTGTATGAGTCACGGTAGTGTCGACTCAGCCCAAGCTTGGGCAAAAGAACCGGTAATTAAATTTTTGTGCCCAGCGCCAGGTTATGATCGACACTTTTCAATTAGCCAGCACTTCGGTATTGAAATGATCACTATTAAATTACTGGACAATGGAGACCCAGATATTGATGAAATTGAACGGTTAGTCGCCCAAGACGCCAGTATTAAAGGCATGTGGTTTGTGCCTAAATATGGCAACCCCAGCGGTTTATCAGTTAGCGATGCAGTAGTTGATCGTCTCGCGGCGATGAAATGCGCCGCCATTGACTTTAAAATTATTTGGGATAATGCCTACCACGTCCATCATTTAACTGCTGATAAGGTAATCATTAAGGATTTGCTAAAAGCCTGCAAGCAGCAGGGCTATGATAATCGCGTATTTATAATTGGCTCGACCTCTAAAATCAGCTTTGCAGGGGCCGGCGTCGCCGCTTTAGGGGCAAGTGTCGGTAATATAAAGTGGATTGAAAAGCATGCCAGCATACAAATGATCGGCTCCGACAAAATCAACCAATTAAGACATGTGCGGTTTTTCAAAAACATGGATGGCATTCACCAACACATGGAAAAACACGCTAGCTTACTGCGCCCAAAATTTAGTGCGGTAGATACTATTTTGACTGAAAACTTATCCGGCAAGGCGATTGCTAGATGGTCAAAACCTAAAGGCGGTTATTTCATCAACTTAGACCTATTAGACAATTGCGCGACTAAGGTGGTTAAAATGGCCGGAGAAGCTGGGGTAGTGCTCACCGCTGCGGGTGCAACTTTTCCCTATGGCAACGATCCTCAAGACAGTAATATTCGAATTGCACCGAGTTTGCCAAGCCTTGTGGAAATACAAATTGCGATGGAAATTTTATCGGTATGCATTGAACTAGTGACTATTCAAGTATTGAGTAGTCACACTGCTTAAAATTGCTAAATAAGCTCCAAAACACTTAGGGTATCCGACTGCCGTTACTAAGGCTTCGCTCATCGTTCTTTGATCGATAGCCGTGCTGCTCAAGGATCTATATAGGATTAATAGCGCGGAAAAATAAGCAAAAAAAACCAGCCTAAGGCTGGTTTTTTAATGGGCTGAGACCTTTATTTACTAAGCTCTAGTAATAACTTATTCAGACGTGCTACATAACTTGCTGGGTCAGCTAACTGCCCACCTGCGGCTAAATCTGCTTGATCAAAAATGATGTTGGCTAAATCACCAAAGCGATCTTCGTCTGTCTCGCCATCCATTTTTTTAATTAACGGATGCTCAACATTAATTTCAAAAATAGGCTTTGAGTCCGGAGCGGCTTGACCTGCAGCTTCCATAATGGCTTTCATCTGCGCGCCCATATCGTAAGCGTTTAGTACGAGACAAGCTGGTGAGTCTGTCAAACGATTGGTCACACGCACTTCAGAGACCTTATCAACTAGAGACTCTTTCAAGCGTTCGGTTAAACCTTCTGCTTCTTTGGCAACTACTTCTTGTGCTTTCTTTTCTTCTTCGTTGTCTTTTTCGCCCAAGTCCAATTCACCTTTGGCTACATCTTGGAATGACTTTCCGTCGAAATCGAAAACATGGCTCATCATCCACTCGTCGATGCGCTCAGTAAGCAATAAAACTTCGATACCTTTTTTACGGAAAATCTCTAAATGCGGGCTGTTTTTAGCAGTGTTATAATTTTCTGCAGTCACGTAGTAGATCTTTTCTTGACCTTCATTCATACGTTCTACGTAGCTTGCTAAAGATACTGACTGCGCGTCGTCTTCATTATGGGTAGAAGAGAAACGCATCAACTGCATTATTTTATCACGGTTGGCATAATCTTCAGCAGGCCCTTCTTTGATAACATTACCAAAAGCCTTCCAGAATACTTGGTATTTATCTTCATCTTTACTGAGTTTAGACAACATATCGATGCTGCGTTTAGTTAACGCTGCACGCAACTTCTCGGCGTTAGGATCTTTTTGCAAAATTTCGCGAGAAATATTCAAAGACAAGCTAGCAGAATCGACCACTCCTTTGATGAATCTAAGGTATAGAGGTAAGAACTCATCTACTTGATCCATGATAAAAACGCGCTGAATGTATAGCTTTAAGCCGCGTGGAGCTTCACGGTTCCATAAATCGTGTGGTGCATTAGTCGGAACATACAATAGGCTGGTATATTCTTGCTTACCTTCAACACGATTGTGTGACCAAGTTAAAGCATCGCCATAATCACTTGAAACGTGCTTATAAAACTCGTTGTAATCTTCTTTAGAGATATCAGACTTATTGCGTGTCCAAAGTGCTGAAGCTGAGTTTACGGTCTCATCTTCCAGCACTACTGCTTCTTTTTCAACCGATTGATCATCATCATCAGCCGCCGGAACTTCAGGCTGAGCTTCTTGCTGCATGATCACTGGAAGTGCAATATGATCGGAGTACTTGCGAATTAAATAACGTAAACGCGTACCATCTGCAAACTCTTCCTCAGCATCTTTTAAATGCAATACAATTTTAGTGCCACGGGTGGCTTTTTCGATCGTCGCTAGGTTGAATTCGCCTTCACCGGTAGAACTCCAATGCACGCCTTCGCTCTTATCTTGTCCCGCTTTACGAGTAAATACTTCTACAGATTTAGCAACGATGAATGCAGAGTAAAAACCAACGCCAAACTGACCAATTAACTGGCTATCTTTGGTTTCGTCACCCGTTAAATTGCCTAGGAAGCTCGCAGTACCAGAATTGGCTATAGTGCCTAAATGGTTGACCACTTCAGATCGAGTCATACCAATGCCGTTATCTTCGATAGTGACGGTTTTAGCATCTTTATCAAAGCTAATGCGAATACTTAAATCGCCATCACCTTCATATAAATCACCATTTTCCAGCGCTTCGTATCTAAGTTTTTCAGCAGCATCGGATGCGTTAGACACTAACTCACGTAGAAATATCTCTTTATTGGAGTACAGTGAGTTAATCATTAAGTTTAGTAACTGTTTAACTTCGGTTTGGAAGCCTAAAGTTTCTTGCTGGGTTTCAGTTGTCATTTATCATTAATCCTGTTGACTACATAAGAGACTTATTTCAAGTCACTTTGTATTAATAAATATTCAAAATACATCGACTAACCTAAGCTGGGATGGCCGTCGTTTAAGATGAAAAATTGTAGAGTTCTCTATGAAAGATAACTAGATGAATATATCCCTACCATGACTGCAGAAATGGGGACGAGGGGGAAAGTTTCAAGGGCTAGAGAATACTTATCCTGCAATAATAGCCAAATTGATGGAGATTCCATCAAGTACTTACTAAAATCTCTGCCATTCAACCTATATATGCTTACTATTATGCTTATTGTGGCTTAAATTAAATTTGCCCTCTTCACCTAAATTCATCATTAGATTTTTTAGGGTCTCCGATCTAAACTCTCTCCTGTACAAAATGAAAGTGACGAATGCCGCACTCACCATAAATAAACCAGGACTAATAAACCAAGCTAGCACCGATACAGAAAAGTAATAAGTACGTAAGCCCAAATTAAAGTTACCCGCTGCTTTCGAGCACATGAGCGCAATACGTTCAGCGTGAAAAGCTTTGGCGTCTGGCGCGCAATTATCTGCCGGCGTCGGCGCGCTACCCACCATCACCGACAAAAAACCATACTGCCTTAAACTCCAGGTGAATTTGAAAAAGGCATACAAAAAAATAACAATCAGTAACATTATCTTGATTGACCAGCTGTTGACGGCAGTGGATACTACCGGAAGATTAGACAATACTTTAATGACGACATCACTGGAGCCCAATAATGTGATTAAGCCGGCGATAATCAAAATAGTGGTCGATGCGAAAAATGAAACGTTGCGCTCTAAGTTGGCAATTGTTGTTTCGTCAGCTATACGCACTTCCCTTTCCAGCATATGTAACATCCACTCATAGCGATATTTATGCAGCACGTTAGCGAGGCAAGGAGTGCTGTGACTTTTGAACTTCGCATAATATAAATAGCCTTTATAGCAACACAAAAACCAAATTAATGCGATTAGATCCCAAGCACTGGAAGTGATTAAATTGAGTAAAGCTTGCATAGATAAAATATCCTTAATTTTTGCTGATCATAAGCAGTAATAATGACAATTTTATTACACTCTAGCTATAACAACACTGACTATTTTATAATAGGTGCAATCAAATCTTATAAATAGGTATTTGTTAATTAAAGATAAGTTATCAATAAAATCTAATCTTGCCAGCCATCAGACAATTTGTTTTCATGGCAAACAATGCTAATCTTGTAGACTAAAGGTAATCCTTCTAGGATTGTCCTGGATCCGTGACTTCAAAGTGAATACAAAGTGTAAGATATTGGTTTTACGGTGGARTTGAAAAATCTTAGCTGCACCCGTAGGTTCAGCGGGCATTTTTCTAACCGCTGTAGAATCAAGAGCTTRYGCTATGTGGTGCAGTGAAGTCACTGATTCAGGATTGTGCCTAAATATTCCCCTGCGGCTTTATAGCTGATAATAATGCTGAATTGGTAATGATATGTACTTTGAGCTTTTTGACGTTTTTTTACTCACTTTAGTGTGCCTGGCTATCTATTATTGGCTCAGTGCTCAAAAAATTAGGGAGTTCGCTCTGAAAGCGGCCAGAACAGAATGTGAAAGATTAAACCTACAGTTACTAGATGGCAGTGTCGGCTTAAATAAAATAAGGCCGGTTAGAGGCCAAGCTGGCTCCCTGACTTTAAAGCGCGAATACAATTTTGAATTTTCTGCGACCGGCGATGAGCGCTACATAGGAAAAATAACGTTGCTAAGTCACCGAGTGATTGATATTTATCTACCCCCACACCGTCTAGTTTAAGGCGTTATTTTTTGATTATTAGTTAGAAACAAATACAAACAACACGGGCAAGCACATGGAAAGATTAACTATTTCACTTGATCAGGCACTAGCGTCTCAGTTCGATAAGTTTTTAAAAGAACAAGGTTATAAAAACCGATCAGAGGGCATGCGTGACCTAATCAGAGACCGGCTTGAGCAGCAGAGCCTAGAGAACCAAGACCAACAATCAGGTGCCGATTGCATCGGTACTTTAACCTATATATACAACCATCAAGAGCGAGAACTCGCCTCAAAACTAGCGCAGACTCAACATGATAATCACAACATTGTTGTCTCTAGCGTAAAAGTAGCCTTAGATCACAACCATTGCATGGAAACAGTAATGCTCAATGGCGCCACGCAAAAAGTGCGAGAGTTTTGTAATACCATTATCGCGAAACCAGGTATCCGCCATGGAAAAGCTTACTTAGTACCGGTAGAAGTTAAACACTCTCACCACGATGGGAAAGCGCACGTCCATAGCACGCCGACTATATAACAGCCAGGTCTCTGCTATTTTTCTTACCCTACCTCTAGAAACAGCGCTCTGCTGCAGATGACTCGCTACCGCCTTGCTATCTATGGCTAAAAACTAGCTGCTGGAACAGAGTCGTTTAAAATTGAGTATGAACAATTGTAAATTCGTATGATCTAACTTATGATTCATACGTTTTCTGATTTCTTCATAATTTCACGTTTCATATATACAGCCCTCGGACGAATAATCGGAGCTGCTACTTTAGCAAAAATATTTGTTATAGCTATTTAGAGAGTATTATAATTTTATATGCAGTATACCAACAGCCTTGCCAGCTCTTTTGAGCCACTCAACAATAATTTCAAACGGGTTGTTTTAGCGATCTGTCTATCCGCGGCAACCCCTAGCTTTGCCCACTTCCAAGAAATAATACCGGATAGGGATTTCTTAAATGCCGCCAATCAACAGCCATTGCGCTTAGCGTTAACGTTCACTCATCCAATGACTCAAGGGCCAGTGATGAATATGTTAAAACCTAAGTCAATTAGCGTGCTGAGCAATAATAATAGGCAAGATTTACTGACCAACTTAGTCGAAGAAAAACTAGATTCAAGCACTTCTACTTGGTCGCTTACATATCAGGCCACACAACCTGGTGATCTAGTTTTCTACGTAGAACCGCAGCCTTATTGGGAGGCGTCTGAAGGAAAAATGATCATTCACTATAGTAAAGTGATAGTAGATGGTTTTGGAGCTTTTGCAGGTTGGGACGCGCTAGTCGGCTTACCCATTGAAATCGAACCATTAACCCGGCCCTATAGCTTATGGACCGGAAATGCCTTCCAAGGGGTGGTCAAAAAAGCTGGCCAACCACTACCTTTCGCAGAGATTGAAGTCGAGTGGCGCAGTGACGGCACCGTTACCCCTGCTACCGATAGTTACATAACTCAAGTAATTAAAGCGGATGCTAATGGCACCTTTAGCTATGTTATGCCAAAAGCTGGTTGGTGGGGATTCGCTGCGCTTATTGAGGCTGATTACACTTTAGCGGCACCGAATGGCAAGCAAGTTCCCGTTGAACTTGGCGGGCTTATTTGGATTAATGCAAAAGACATGAAATAGGATACAAGATGGCACATATACCAGACGGCGTAGTCGCTACGGAAATTTTAACCTTGGGTGCGCTGGGCACTATCGTGGTATTGAGTTACGGGTTAAAAAAATTAGATTTAGATAAGATCCCCCAGACTGCGATGCTAGCGGCAGTGTTCTTTATCTCTTCAATGATTACTTTTCCAGTCGGCCCGAGCTCAATCCATTTATTATTTAATGGTTTAATGGGGTTGTTGTTAGGTTGGGCTGCGATACCCGCCATTTTTGTGGCACTGGTTTTGCAACTAATGTTCTTCGGTTATGGTGGGCTGTTAGTGTTGGGCGTTAACACGTTTAACATGGCGGT
Source organism: Osedax symbiont Rs1 (assembly GCA_000416275.1). Lineage (GTDB taxonomy): Bacteria > Pseudomonadota > Gammaproteobacteria > Pseudomonadales > Balneatricaceae > Rs1. The sequence goes on along the minus strand of ASZJ01000013.1, from coordinate 9,913 downwards.
GCCGGCCATTATAGTCGCCGTACTACTAAGGCCGTTATTACTCACACAACTGGCGAGTTATGAAGGTGTTTCAAAGCGCTTCGCGGTGACTATTGGGGCATTAGCTGGTGCGATTGGCATAGGCTGCACCACTCTTTTGTTAGCCTCAAGTTTATATTTTAGTGGCCAAGAGTTTGCGCCGATGATGAAAGTCATCTTGGCGACCAATATTCCCCTGCTCATCATTGAAGCGACGGTGACAGCCTTCGTCGTCAGCTTTATTATTAGAACTTCGCCTAGCGCCTTCAACAATCCGGCCAATGGGTGATGAGAGCACTCGCCGTTTTTATATACATTTCAATATTTTCCCTCGATAGCCAAGCTCACCTGCTGAAAGTATTCGCATATACGCAAGTCATAGATAAACAGAATATTTCTATACAGGGAAAGGTCTACTTCGCAGGTGGTGCCGGAGTCGCTAATTTATCAATCGACATTTTAGATAAAACAGGGGCGAACTACAGCAAAGTTCACAGCAATGCAGAAGGTCAATTTAAACTCATTCTAGCCAATAGTGAATATCAAATTATTGCTAATACCTTAGATGGACATATTGCTAAATGGCAGATTAAAAAACCGCGACAGCTTGGCTCAACTGCTCCTAAATCAAGTGCGACACTGCCGGCAAAGAATCCATTGAACCTTGATACTGCCTTGCTTGAAAGTGTCATTGCCGATCAATTGCAGCAGCAAATACAACCTTTGGCAGAGCAGATCAACGCCCTACAAGACAAAGTACGCTATCAGGATGCTATCGGCGCTATCGGTTATATCTTCGGTGTTTTTGGCTTGCTAATTTGGTGGCGTCAAAAAAAATCTAACGGCTAGTCCTATCATTGCGCACTAGCCGTTAGCCCCGCGATCATTAGGGTTATGCGTGCATGTTAAGGCTAGTTTCAAGTGTGGTCAGTAATATTTAACTGATTCTTTCAAGCATAATCGTGGAACTAAACTTTGAGCATCTGTCTATGTTTAGACAAAGCTTTGCCAATTTAACCTTTTACTGACTGAGCGTTGACAACTTAGCCGCATACCACAGCCATACTGTATAGCGCTGCTGAGCGACGGTGCTTGTGCAGTGACTGACGGGACTTATCTATGAAGAAAATACTTATTGGGCTTTTATTCAGCATTTCATCAACCATTGCTGGCGCTGAAATGGTCAGTAAGAGTTTTTGGGGATCGAAGGCCATCGGTGGGTATGATACGGTCTCCTACCATAGCGAAAGAGCGAGGGCCGAACATTCGGCGACGCTCGGTAACAAAACATATGTAGTCAAGTACCTAGCAGCTAACTGGTATTTTGCCAGTCAGCAATCGGCAGACAAATTCCAGCAGAATCCGGGTAAATATAAACCTACTTTTAACGGGTTCTGTGCCAATGCACTTAGTTTAGGCGAGGGGCTGGTGCCAACTAACGGTAAAATATGGGAGTTTTTTGGTGATCAACTCCACCTCTTTTATGCTGAGGCCGGTCGTCAGCGCTGGCTAAAAGGAGACTGGAAGTCCTATCGAAAAGTTGCTGATAAAGCTTGGATAAATTTAAAAAATGGCTGAGCTATTAATCTTCTTCAATGTCGGCCAATGCTTGCCACTTACCCTTTTTTGCCATGGCAGCGAAAGCAGCAACTTGCCTGTTTAGCTAATACCTGCATCAGTGACTGCACTGTGCCACATAGCGCAAGCTCTTGCTTATACCGCGGTGAGAAAAACAGCACTGAACCTATGGGTTTTATGCAGGGAGGCATTTATTTAGCGAATGCAGGACGCATAACAGCTGGCAGTTAAGATTTTTCTATTACTATTGTAAAACCAATACCTTACACTCGATATTCGATTTAAAGTAACATATTAAGGTGAAAATTTAACAAAAAACCGGCGGTTTTATAGCTATATCTCCATTATAAGTACCGACTTCATAGCAATTCCCTCTCCCCTTATTCTCTAATTCTCGAGTGCATTACTGAGCAAAAATTGATGGTTAATAAACACCAGCACCTAGCTGTTGGCACCTTTTTTGCTTAACTATTCGTGATGTGTGAACATTTAACCTAAACCTAAACCTAAACAGAAGTTTGCGTGCCATATAGTGACGATAGCGCTGTTAGTTGCTTCACAGATTCAGGTTAATAAAGGTAGCACTGAATTTTTTACACTGAACTATCTACAACTGTCTTTTGATTTTAGTCGATCAACTAATAAAATGGGCTGCATAATGATTATCGAATCTAGCCAAGTGACGATTAGCTCCGAGCACCAAAAAAACACTTACAGAACTTTTTCTACGACGAGTACCCTCAACTTAGATGCTTCTAAAACAGCTCAAAATGCTGTCAATAACGGCCATGTAAATAGTCAATTTAACCAACTAATTACTGAATTTAGAATTCAATTGGATAATGATGCCGACTCTCAGGATAGCATAGGCTCTAATTTTCAGCTGAATGAGAAAGGGCTTAAATCTAGAGGTCTAAGGGAGCATCAGTCAACGCAAGATAAAGCTTTTATGGCTAGCATGAACCTTTTTCAGCGCTTGCTGCAAGCATTAGCCATTCAAGGTAATGATCAATTCAATGCTAGTTTAGCGGCTAATGACCATAGTTTAGGAAAAAATTGTAGTCATTCTACACCGCCAAAAAATCGGGCTGATCAGTCATCTGGGATCTTTGTAGAAATGACTTTAAACACCGCTGAAACCATTGAAGAGCATGAGAGCTTAGCCTTTAATTCTACGGGGATTATAGCCACGGCCGACGGTAAAAACATCGCTTTCGCTTTAAATATGAGTATGGAGCGACACTATAGCTATACCAGCACTACTCAAACTACTCATATTATTCAATTTAAAGACCCACTAATTATTAATTTTCCCGGTAGTTCAGTTGAGTTATCTAACCATAAGTATCTATTTGATATAGATGCCGATGGAAAGAAAGATATGATTAGTTACATAACCAATGGCGCCATGCTCGCACTAGATAAAAATAATGACGGGGTGATTAACGATGGTACCGAGCTTTTTGGTCCTTTATCAGGTAACGGCTTTGCAGATTTGGCAAATTACGATGAAGATGGAAATAATTTTATTGATGCAGCAGATAGTATTTTCAAAGAATTGAAACTATGGACTAAAACTAAAGATATTGATTCATTAATTAACTTAGCTAGCCAGGGAATTGGAGCTATTTATCTTGGAGCTACCGATACCCCTTTTGCTCTAAAAGGGGTTGATAATCAGCATAACGGCCAAGTTAAAGCGTCTAGTTTTTATTTGACTGAAACGGGGAAAACTGGTTATATTCAACAAGTTGACATGGTAGTTTAAAGTCCAATAAACTTTAGTTCTGCCAGTCTTCAAGCATCAAATGCCTGTTTAAGATCTTCAATTAAACAAGCGCTCTCTTCCAAGCCAACAGATACTCTAAGCAAGCCATCACTTATATCCATTTTTTGCCGTTTTTGCGCACCCATCTCCCAAAAAATGGTATGGGCAACGGGTATTATCAAGCTACGTGAATCAGCTAATCCGGTCGCCTTGATAAATATATTAAGGTTATCGACAAAGGCTAAACAATTTTCTGCATCTTTAAGCTCAAAAGACAGCAACCAAGACCCTGCCTTAAACAATTTTTTTGCCTGCAAGTAAGATGGGTGACTTTCTAACATCGGATAATAAACTTTTTTTACTTGATCGTGACCCTCTAAAAAAATAGCCATCTTCAAGGCTGTTTCACTACTCCTATCCATACGAATAGCCAAGGTTTCTAGCCCTAAACTAATTAGATGCGCTGCATGGGAAGTTAAGGTGCCACCCATATCTCTTAAGCCTTTTTTCCTAATTTGCATTAGCCCCCATTTATTCGAGTCTCCAAGGCGATAAGCGGAAAAAATATTGGGATAGGTTGACCAATCATACAACCCGGTGTTGATCACAACCCCACCTAATATCTGGCCTTGCCCCGCTACCGATTTAGTTAGAGAGTGGATAACTAGAGAGGCTTTAATCGCCTTGGGCCTAAAAAGATAGGGAGATAAAACTGTATTATCTACGAAATAGATGATTTTTTTAGTGGCACATAACTCGCCTATACTTTCTAAATCAGGCAGTTGTGTTCCAGGGTTGGCGACGGTTTCGACGAAGACTATACGAGTATTTTGGCGCAGCGCACTCTCGACATTAATAACCTCAGCTGGATCAACCCGGGTTACTTCGATGCCAAAGCCTTCCATAGTATTGAATAAACTAGCGGTATTTCCAAATAGAAATTTAGAGACAACAATATGATCACCGGCTTTGAGTAAAGATAAAAATGAAGCGGTGATTGCGGCCATTCCCGTCGAAAAAACAATCGCCCCATCACCGCCCTCAACCTGAGCAAGCTTAGCTTCTAACACTGCTGTGGTGGGTGTTCCCTGCCTAGAGTAAGGTGAATTACCTTTTGTTTTTCCTTGGAAGACACTAATCAGTGCACTGACGGAAGCATAATTATATTGTGTGGATGGGTGAATTGGATAATGTACTCCACCATTAACATGTGGCATCGATCGATCAAAGTGCACAATATCAGACGTAAAAGTGTTGTCTTGATTGGGTGTTGTTTTATTATCTGAGCGTTTCATTTGAGCTGTCATCCGTAAAGTACTATTCAGTAATCCCACTCTATAAATATGGAACTAAAAGGTTTTTAGCTGTTAAAAGCATACAGCCAATATAAATACTTTAGATAATATACTATCAGTCTGTGATCATATACCGGTGTTAGAAGAAAAGCGCTAATAGCAGATACGCTCGGTGATACGACCGTTAAAAATCAGCTAAATATGCTTATTTATAATTATATAATCTGTAAGGTGAGGTTTGATGACGCCGCGATTTGGTCAGTTTTTTACCCGCTAAATCCTTTACTCTTCCGCTCTACAGCGCGTCTCACTCACATCTATTTAAGTGCGGATAACACCTTAGTTAAAGCCTGTACCCCTTGAGTAAGTTCCATTTCGCTATAACCTGCGAACCCAATAACCAGCCCTTGCTTAGCGCTTCCTCCACTATAATAAGAAGAGAGGGGTTCAATGCCAATCCCCTGTAGTTTAGCTCTATCGCAAACTTCTCTATCATCATAGCCATCCGTCAATAGATAGACACAGTGCATACCACCATCGCTATCTACTAGAGTTAGGCAGTGGTTTAGGCTCTGGCTGATTAAAAGCTGTAGAGTCGTCCTTCTCAGTAAATATAATTTTCGCATTTTTCGTACATGACTGGAAAAGTGGCCACTAGCCATAAAATTAGCCAAAGCAAGCTGTGGTAACACTGGTATGTTGCCATGCATCAATTTTTTAGCCGTAGCAAAAGGCTCAACTAAATCGTTAGGCAATACCAGATAACCGATACGGATAGATGGATGTAATATGCGGCTAAACGTACCTGCATATATCACCCTGCTCTGTGCTGTCAATCCCTGTAATGATGTTAATGGCGGCCCATCAAACCTAAACTCACTGTCGTAGTCGTCCTCTATTATCCAAGAATTATTTAATTTAGCCCATTCCAATAATGCAATTCTTCGAGGTAAACTTAATGTATGCCCAAGAGGATAATTTCGGGAGGGAGTTATCACGGCAACTTTACTTTTGTGCTGATCAGCCACGGTTAATTTAAAGCCTTGTTGATCAACATCGATCGGGATTTGAATGGCGTCTAATGCATTTAAGGCGCCATGAATGCCGTAGTAACATGGGTTTTCAACTAAGACATGATCACCGGGGTCAATTAATACTTGCAGCGCTAAATAAATCGCTTGCTGTGAGCCCGAGAAAATTAAAATATTATTTTTACTACAGCTAACCCCTCTGACTATTTTCAGATAAGAAGAAATTTGCTCTCTTAAATATTCACAACCAAGACTAGATGACATGTTTTGATGTTTCATGGTTCTACCCGCAAAGTGGATAGATTTTTGCCATTGCATCCAGGGAAACTCAGCCATAGCGGGTATTGCGGGTGTTAATAAACCTGCTTTAGGGGGAGTTTGATTATGCTTTTGCCACTCTAGGCGATGCATTAATTTAGAGTAGCTAATCCCTGTCCCATTATTTAACTCTAATGGTGTTTTGTGCTCTGGAGTTATAGGCGTTAAATCTATTGATGTGACGTAACTGCCCGCTCCTCTTTTGGTCTCAATATAGCCCTCTGCCTGTAATAGCTCATAGGCTGCCTTGACCGTGTTTCTAGAGAGCTTTAAAGAAACAGCTAAAGGACGGCTTGCAGGTAACTTGCTACCAGAACCTAACCGTCCTTCAACAATAGCTTTCTGTAGGGTTCTAAATAAGTGAATATATTGGGGAATATCAATTTGATCACCGATGTTAGGGATGAACAATTCCGTTAATAGTTCAGTGTTCATCAAAGTAACTTCCTAACATAAAGACGATCTGTAACAGTAAGTTAGCCTGTAACCAGCTCCGCATCTTCTCTGTGTACCGGCAGGTGACTTTCAGAGATTTCTATGTTGCACTTAGTTGACAACACAGACAAGAACCAGCATTTATTAGTGCTTAAGAAAAGAGCCCAAAATTTTAACCCTGAAGTCTTGTTGTATATCTAATAGCGCAGTTTTAAGGTTTTCGTCTGCTCTGTGTCCATCAAGGTCAATAAAGAAGTGATATTTACCAAAAACTTTGCGGGTTGGTCTCGATACAATAGAGGTTATATTGATATTTCGCTTGGTCAATTTATGTAGAACCCCTTCAAGATAGCCTGGGTAGTCGTCATGAAATAGTACAATGATACTGGTTTTATAATCTGCAGAGCATCCATTAAAGCGATCGTCGGTTTTTCCTGACAATAGTAGAAATCGGGTTTGGTTGTTTTTGTAATCGGTTATATTTTCTTCAACGTAATTAAAACTACCCGTCTCCAATAAATGACTGGGGACTACTGCCGCCGTATTAGCTTTGTCCTTAATTGCTAAAAGAGATTCCGTATTACTTTCTGTACTAATAAAATGCGCGGTTTCAAATTTATCCAGATACTCCGCACACTGTCCCTTAGCGACAAACTGTACGTAGATACTATCAATATCCTTAAAGTCTTGACAATCACTAACCAGAGAAAACTGTATGGGTAATAGAATTTCAGATTGCACATATAAGTCAGCGGTGACTAAATAATCCAAAACAAGATTAACGAAACCTTCTGAAAAGTTTTCAATGGGTAAAATACCAATTTCTACTTCTTTACCGATTGCATCAAGTGTTTTTTTTAAGGAATTATAAAATACAATATCTAAATTCAGATTGTTATGGCTGAGATACTGTTTTGTCGCCAGTTCAGAATAGGTACCTTTCGGTCCGAGTGTAGCAATTTTTTCTAACAAAATTATTACCTTAACATGTGAAATCGAGCATATTATTTACTGAGACCTCTGCATAACTACTGTGCTCGCAACGTTAGGCAGAGCTCTCTTACTATAACAATGTGCATTGGCCTCTTTGATTAACCGTCCTGCTTAACAGCCCTTTAGAAAGTTTTTAAGCTTTGCATGCAAATCTAAAAACCGGCTCCCGGCTGCTCCAAAAACTCCATTTCCTCTGGCGTTGATTCTCGCCACAGTAATTGGTTTCTATGCGGGTAACGACCGAAGCGTTTAATGATGTCGTAATGTTGTTTGGCACTGTTTATATTACTTTGTATGGCGATCTCATCGAACAGTTTTTTCGCGATCTCATGAATCATCACCGATTCACTATGCATAAACGGCATATATAGAAAGCTCTTTTCTACTGCTGATAAATCCTGACTTACAGATGGGTTCTCATTGATTATTCGGATAGCTTCTTGACTTAACGCTAATGCCATTGCGTCCGTTGCATAAGATTGAGCCAAGCCCCTAAACATATTCCTAGAAAACTGATCGAGAATGATGACTTCTGCTAAACGACCTCTAATACTATGACGCCAAGTGTATAGCTCACCTAAACTTGCCTGGCTATAGATACTGGCAAACCGATCTGTGATTAAAGAGTCCAAATCAGGATCTTTTTTCCACCACTGAGCGGGGCTAATTTCTTGGAACCAGAATTTTAGTACGTTATTATAATCCATTACGTTGGTTTGCTCCCTGTGAAAATTTATAAAAAAATCAGTTTTAACTCGCCCCTGCATAAGTAACTTCCAAGCAGCGCTTAGCATAAACTATTGGTCATACACACTACTGAACTTACGGGTTTTATGCATTTACTGAACGGACTGAAGGCACATACAGGCTTGCTGCATGGATTTTTCAATTTTGTTGTAAAACCAATATCTTACACCCTGTATCACTTTGAAGTCACGGAATAAGGTAGTATATAACCTGAATCAGTAACTTCACTGCACCACATAGCGCAAGCTCTTGATTCTACAGCGGTTAGAAAAATACCCGCTGTTATGCACGGATGCATTTATTTAGCAAATGCAGGACGCATATAAGCTTGCAGCTAAGATTTTTCAATTCCACCGTAAAACCAATATCTTACACTCTGTATTCACTTTGAAGTCACGGATTCAGGTATAACAATGAGTTAAAAATACCAGTCGTCACTGTTATCGCTGCAGATGATTTCAATTCAAGACCTTAAGCTGAATGAGCAATCTCACTGCAGCATAATAGCGCAAGTTATTGATTTTACGGTGGTTAGAAAAACACCCACAGAAACTACGGATTTTATGCTGGGCGCATTTGAGCTTGCAGCTAAGATTTTTAATTTCACTGTAGAGTTTGTTTTAGTTTATCTTTAGCATGCTAGAACAAGTCTAAGGTTCTATTCTCTTTGATTACCCAGTCAATCGGCGACATGTTTTTATCAATTAACCAGGTATTGGATTCAGAAAAATGCCGACAACCCAAAAAACCACGATACGCAGATAACGGCGATGGGTGTACTGATTTTAAAATTAAGTGTTTGGTAGGATCAATATTTTTTCCTTTGTTTTGAGCATGCATGCCCCACAACATAAAAACACAGTGTGGACTAGATTGATTGATTTGAGCAATCACCTGGTCTGTAAATTGCTCCCAGCCCAACTTTGCATGTGAGTGTGCTTTCCCTCTCTCCACAGTTAGCACTGTATTCAACAGCAACACTCCCTGCTTTGCCCACTGAGTAAGATCACCCTCAAGTGGGCTGATAAAACCCTCAATATCGTCGGTTAATTCTTTAAATATATTTTTAAGCGACGGTGGTATTTTCATCGTGGAATTGACCGAAAATGCGAGACCATGTGCTTGGTTAGGGCCGTGATAAGGATCCTGTCCTAAAATCACCACTTTGATTTCATTTAAATCTAAATATTGCATCGCAGAGAATACATCTTTATCTTCTGGATATATTTCAATACCCTGCGACCTTTTTGTAGCAATTACCTCAACCAGATCACTAAAGTACTCTTGTTCAGACTGCCTTATAATGAGCTGTTTCCACAGCGGACGAATATCAGCGGGGAGCATTAATGAAAGATTATTTTTTGCAGGCATACCTTCAGTCTCTATATAAATTTCTAATCATTATAACCTGAATCAGCGACTTTGCTGCACTGCTAATATTTTTCAACTCCACCATTAAATCAATATTTCACCTGATTAGCCCTGTGTCTCCGCCATAGCAAAAGATGCTTTTAATCTCTTCTCTGTGCTCTCTGTGCCCTCTGTGGTAAAACCAATCCTTTAAAGATTTTTTTCACCACAGAGGAAAAACAAAACACTAGCTGATTAGCACTGCGTCTTCACAGACTGGCCTAAAGTAAAAAAATTTACAAATATCTGACTTGGCCATAATCTAAACCATTATTAAATCATAGAAACATATTACAAATTACAACTTCTTAACTTGTTGA
>ASZJ01000012.1 GCA_000416275.1 Osedax symbiont Rs1 | reverse complement strand
GACTTGGCCATAATCTACACCATAATTAAATCATAGAAATATATTACAAATTACAACTTCTTAACTTGTTGAAATTAAATACTTTGTTAGATAGTCGCCAAGTTGAGCGGAGTATGATGGTCAATCAGGAAAATTTTATGCCACGCACTCATTTTAAAGCCAGGGATTCAGGGATAAACCTTGTAAAAGGCAGCGATATTATCAAAGCTTCACTCAATAGCAGGCAAAGCCCAGCTTTTGATGTTGTGGTTCGCCAATAACACTATAAAATAGCAACTCATTCAGTTGCTGGCTCGCTTTAGCGGGCTTAACACCTGTAAAAACCTTGATGATAAGAGGATCTCGACACGTACTTAAAGCTTAGCGGTTTTTTATCGACAAACTGACCCTTGATCATCGGTATTTTCGGGATTGAATGCTGATCAAATATTACGCCATTAACAGTACAATTATTTGGAAATATCAATGCAAAGCATATCTTGGCTGGCACTGTCTTGGTGCATCATTCCAATTATTATTACCTGTCTGATTTATAGTGCGTGGAATATAGATTTCAAAGAGGTAATAATCGCTACTAGCAGAATGTTAGTGCAATTGATTGCAGTTGGATACGTACTCATTGCAATGTTTAACGATCCGTCAATATGGCTAACTTTGCTGATTATGGCGGTAATGATCAGCGCAGCTGCTTGGATCGCAATACGCCCTGTTAGGCACCATCAAGGATATTTACTCCCCGCCTTGTTGTCTCTCTTTATTGCGGTAAGTTTGCATTTGTTTATATCTGTTGAATTAGTCCTCACGATGGAATACTGGTACCTTCCTAAGGTGATAATTCCTCTTGCAGGCATGTATTTTGCCAATACCATGAATGCGATTAGCTTAGCCGCAGAAAGATTCCATGCCTGTTTACACGAGGGAAAGAGTCCTACCACATCTCGCAAAAATGCATTTAAAGGAGCGATGATTCCACAGATAAATACTTTGTTAGCAGTGGGCTTAGTTTCGTTACCAGGCATGATGACTGGACAGATTTTATCAGATGTATCACCGTTGATCGCAGTTCGCTATCAAATTATGATTATGTCTATGTTACTGGGAGCCTCCGCTCTAGGTGTGGCCTTAATGCTTTGGCAATTAGAGCGAAAATCTAAACAGTCTATGCTGCCGTCCAGCCCCCATCAACATTGATATGCGCACCAGTAATATTTTGTGCGCTATCCGAGCACAAAAATAACGCGGTCCCCGCCAATTCTTCTACTTGGACAAATTTCTTAGTCCACTGTGCTTTTAACAACACATCAGTTTTGACTTGCTCTTCACTAATACCTCGTGCAATAGCAGTATCCACAACCTGCTTTTCGACTAAAGGTGTCATTACATAGCCTGGACAAATGGCATTGCAAGTAATGTTTTGTTCGGCGCATTCTAACGCTGTTGTTTTAGTCAACCCCAAAATGCCATGTTTAGCGGCAACATAGGCTGATTTATAAGGAGAAGCGACTAGCCCATGTGCTGATGCGATATTGATGATTCTCCCCCACCCAGCGGCACGCATCAGAGGCAAAACTGCTTTAGTGGTATGAAAAGAAGAGGATAAATTAATGGCTATAATCGCATCCCAGTCTTCTTCAGGAAAATCCTCAATAGGGGCGACTTTCTGAATGCCTGCATTATTAATTAGCACATCGACAGAGCCATAGATTTCTTTTGTTGACAAAATAAGATCCCGAATTTGCAGCGGTTTAGTCATATCGGCATGATGATAACTGGCTTTTATTCCATATTTGGTTAAATCAAGCAAAATTTTATCTATCGTTTTTGCATCGGCAAAACCATTTATAACGATATTCATTCCCGCACGCGCAAGACCTCGTGCTATGCCTAATCCGATGCCACTTGTTGAGCCAGTAATTACCGCTACTCTACCTTCAATACTCATTATATCCCCTTAATATTTAAGCTTTTGTATTTCCGTGTATTAATAACTTATGCTGATTCTGCAGACTGGGGACTGATTTAGGTTATCCAAATATCTAATCCAAATCTGATTCTACGCTTAACATCAACTCGTTAACTATGCCCTGCGCGGCAGCAGATAAGGCCGCTCTTTTACGAGTAATCACCCCAACTTTTCTTGAAATAACCGGCGCGACCAGAGGGCGACAGACTAACCCTAATTCACGCATTTGAATATCACACAGAGCAGGAACCAAACCTATCCCCAATTCTGATGAAACCATACGACCAACGGTGGCCAATTGATGAGCTTCATAAGAGACATTTAACTGCAAATGCTGCTTTTTTAAGGTTCTTTCAATTTGTAGGCGCATGCTAGAAGGACGTTGTAAGGCTATAATTTCCTCCTCGATTATTCTTGACCATGGAATTTCACGCTCTTTAGCAAGTATGTGGTCACTAGGTAGCGCTGCGACAAAATCATCTTCAAATAATGTTTGAAAGTGCAGGTCTTCAGCCTCTCCAGGATCAAAACTGATACCTATTTCTACTCGCCCACTACGGACAATTTCTACTACATCTTCGGCAATAACATCTTGTACAGCAATATTAATGTCTGGATGCTTTTCTCTAAATTTAAGCAGTATTGCAGGTAACTGGTTTCCAGCAAAAGATGGCATACAAGAAATTGATATTTTACCTCGATAAAGGGAGAATCGACCTTGAATCTCCTCAAAGGCATCATCCCAATCAGTTAAGAGCCGCAGCGCCGTTTTATAAAACCCCTCGCCTTCAGGGGTTAATCTCAATGCTCGGGTAGTTCTGACTAATAGCTTACCACCCAGTGATTCTTCTAAATTCTTAATCGCTATACTCAAAGCAGGTTGAGATAAATGCACTTGCTCGCAAGCCTCGGTGAAGCTCCGCGTTTTAGCGACTGCGACAAAAGCTCTTAATTGTTTCACGGTAAAATGTGTATTCAAAACCTACCTCTGGAAAATTTAATCATCTAAGTGGGATTACTGTCCAACAGCAGCTGGCTACTGCAACACCTTGTTACTATTGGCAATAACCGAGCACCCTGCTTTCGTCAAGCTATTTAATCAATGGATAACTTCCTATATCCTGAATCAGTGGCTTCACTGCACCACATAGCGCAAGCTCTTGATTCTACAGCGGTTAGAAAAATACCCGCTGAACCTATGGGTGCAGCTAAGATTTTTCAATTCCACCGTARAACCAATATCTTACACTCTGTATTCACTTTGAAGTCACGGATTCAGGTATATGTCATTGGGTACTAATACTAGCAAACCCCCTTTATTTATAAAAGAATTTAATAAATATTTATATTTTTTTTATTTGATAAATACTAAGTCATCAGACAAACTGCATTGGACTTACCAAGATTCAAGTAGAGGCAAATTATGGCTGGTTTTAATAAAATAGTAGATAGTTATGAAGCGGCGATGGCTGGTTTAGAAGATGGTATGACAGTTTTATCCGGTGGTTTCGGTTTATGTGGTATACCTGAAAATTTAATAGCACAAATCAAAAAATCAGGGGTTACCAACCTCACCGTTGTCTCTAACAATTGCGGCATCGACGGATTCGGCTTAGGGATTTTACTTGAAGATCGTCAAATCAAGAAAATGATCGCCTCTTATGTGGGTGAAAATGCTTTATTCGAAAGCCAGCTATTGGCGAATGAACTTGAAGTAGAGCTCACCCCACAGGGAACATTAGCCGAAAAAATGCGCGCCGGTGGTGCAGGTATACCTGCATTTTATACGGCTACTGGCTATGGTACACCGGTTGGTGATGGCAAAGAAGTGCGAGTTTTTTCAGGTCGATCCTATATTCTTGAAGAGGCAATCACCGGCGACTTCGCCATCGTCAAAGGCTGGAAAGCGGATAAATTTGGCAATGTAATCTATCGTAATACCGCACAAAATTTCAATCCACTGGCTGCGACGGCAGGTAAAATTACTGTTGTAGAAGTTGAGGAAATAGTAGAGCCTGGTGAGTTAGATCCCGCACATATTCATACCCCAGGTATCTATGTAGATAGAGTAATTAAGGGCAACTTCGAAAAACGCATAGAGCAGCGAACAGTCCGCGCTGCGCAGTAGTTCTCTTTTCAAACGATCAATGACGTTATGCTGATGCAATCAATATAACAAGGAGCTGTGTAAACAATGGCACTTTCTCGTGAACAAATAGCAATCAGAGTGGCCCGTGAATTGAAAGATGGGTTTTATGTGAACTTGGGGATAGGCATTCCCACTTTAGTCGCCAACTATATACCTGACGACATTGACGTCATGCTGCAATCAGAAAACGGCTTACTCGGTATGGGGCCATTCCCAGCCGAGGACGAAGTTGATGCCGATATGATCAATGCCGGTAAACAAACCGTCACCGCAGCGACCGGCGCTTCAATATTTTCATCAGCGGAGTCATTCGCGATGATTAGAGGCGGCCATGTAGACTTGACTGTATTAGGAGCCTTTGAAGTAGATGTCTTAGGCAATATCGCCTCTTGGATGATACCCGGCAAACTAATTAAAGGCATGGGTGGTGCCATGGATTTAGTCGCAGGAGCTGAGAATATCATCGTCACAATGACGCACGCTTCCAAACATGGCGATTCGAAATTACTCGACAGATGTTCGCTGCCATTAACCGGTGCTGCATGCATTAAAAAAGTCCTGACAGATCTTGCATATTTGGAGATTGCCGATGGAGCATTTATCCTAAGAGAGAGAGCCCCTGGAGTTTCTGTCGATGAAATTATTGCCAAGACAGCGGGTAAACTGATTGTCCCCGATTACGTTCCCGAAATTCAGTACTAATTCACACCGACACTTGAAAGCTGACTAATCTACTGGCTAACGCTTTTTTTTCGCAGTAGATTAGCGTTAAATTTGATTTCTAGTTAGTTTTCATCTATAAACAAAGCCGTTGCCAAAAGAATTCTATATTCTAAGATGAATGTTACTAAATATAGACATTAGATCGTTACAAATTTTAGTGATATTAAAATGAGTTTGGCGACCACCTATAGATGATTTTTTAATAAATAGTGACCAATCATCATCTCAATTAAGCCGTAGTCATTATTTGTTCATCTGCAAGCTATATAATTACGCCAAACTTTAACCATCCAATTATTTAACATTCAATTTATAACTATGATTGTAGAGTCGTTAAACGCCGAAATTAGTACTACCCTATAACGGAAACAGTAGTGTTACATATATAGACGGCGGTTCGCTGCCCGATTCAAGCTAATGATGACCACCTAAAAAGTTCTCTGCGTAGATCAACAAAGGAATTATATTGTATAAACTCATTTTTTATGTCCCAATAGATGCTTGTGAAATTGTGAAATCAGCAATTTTTGCCACTGGTGCAGGTACTTTAGGTAATTATTCAAACTGTTGTTGGCAAGTATTGGGAGAAGCTAAATTCATCCCTACTGGAAATGCAAATCCATACATTGGCATCGCTAATGAGCCTGAAACTGTCGCTGAATATAGAGTTGAAATTCTCTGTACCGAACTTGATATTGAGCTTGCGGTAGCTGCGCTATTAAACACCCATCCCTATGAAAAGCCTGCTTTTGAAGTCTATCATCCAGAAGAAAAATACTTCAGCTTATACACCCAAGCCTTGTAAATCTGATAGTAATAGAAGAATAATAACCCACTATCCACATCTATCTAAGCCAATCAGATACGTATATTTTCAGTGGCCAATTATTATTCTTACTGTAAGGCCAACCATGACAACAAAAATTCATTAATCCTACGTTAACCTTCATTTCTCTGTTATTCTAAACTCTGTAGTTCGCATTCATTCGTGGCATCAAGCCCTAATTATTATGTGCGGCGGCCTATCTCTCAACTTTACAATTTTATTTTTCAAATAATAAAATACCAGTACTGCGTCACACCGGAAAATCCATATAAAAACATCTAGTGACACTGCTATCACGGTATTTTAGGGACGACGAGGTTAGCTGCAAATAAAACACCTAAATAATGGAAATATTATGTTTTCCTTACCCGTTAATCAGCATCTGTGTATTGTTTTTATGCATCAATACTTTAAGCAAGATTTTTATCAATTATACATCAGTAATAGAGCAGAATTAAGGCTGTGGCACAACTGGCCAAAAGACAATTTAAATGAAGAATATTTTCTACAGTTAATCAACCAATCCCTTAATGAATATGCTTTAGGTACATCACTACAGTGTGCTGTCAGTTTTAAAGGTCAAATAATAGGCTATATAGGTTTAACTAAAATGGACTATATCCTGGGCAAAGCCGAGTTGGGCTACTGGATCAGCGCTGGCTATCAAGGACGCGGAATAATGACCATGGTCTGTGAAAAAATGATTGAATTCAGTTTTGATTTTTTGAAATTAAATAAAATTGAAATTTCATTGGCGACCGATAATATTGGCAGTAGAAAAATATGTGAAACACTGCAGTTTCAACTAGAGGGCATTCAAATACGAGCAGAGAGCATAAATGGCAATGTGGTAAACCACGCTAGATATTTCTTACTAAGAAATCAATATCAATCAATCTATAAAAACCACACTTTAGCTTAAAAGCCATTGAAATCGCTCTACCAGAAGTCCATAATCGCCATTAGAAATCAGCGCTCTCTGAATTAGATATTATATGCATTGATGTCTTTACCACTGAATCAGTGACTTCACTGTACCACATAGCACACATTCTTGATTCGACAGCGGTTAGATAAACGCCTACTGAACCTACGGGCGCAGCTAAGATCATTTAACGCCACTGTAAAACCAATATTTTATATTCTGCATTCACTTTGAAGTCACGGATTCAGGTATGAGTTTACGTCTTAACGCCGTGCTGTTGGCACTGGTTTTGACACTAATAATTTTTTATTCTCGAGAATCTAAATGTCAAAAAAAATCAATGTTGGGGTGATTTTCGGGGGTCGCTCAGCGGAACATGAAGTGTCGTTGATGTCTGCGAAGTCAATGGTTGCAGCCATGGATAAAGATAAATATTGCGTACACTTAATTGGTATCACCCATCAAGGTCAATGGCTGTATGCAGGACAAGACAACAACTCCTTAGAATACAAAACAGTGGATGAGCAAACGCTGCCGGCAACCCGTTTAGATTTTTCTAATGCCAGCGCTAAACTCATTAATAATACCGAGGGGCAGCAAGGCGCTATTTTTACCCAATTGGATGTTATTTTTCCAGTTTTACATGGCCCCTTTGGCGAAGACGGAACTATTCAAGGATTATTCGAATTATCTAATATTGCCTACGTAGGTTGTGGAGTCGCAGCTTCAGCGATTGCCATGGATAAAGCGCTAGCAAAAAATGCCTTTAAAGCTGCCGGTTTAGCGCAGATGGACTATCAAGTATACAAGTACCAACACTATCTAGATCACCAAAGCGCGACGATCGCCAGCATTGAACGTGAATTAAATTATCCTGTTTTCATAAAGCCCGCTAACATGGGCTCCAGCATCGGTATATCTAAGGCTCATAACCAAACAGAGCTGATTAAAGGTATCGAAAGCGCCTTTGAATTTGATAATAAAATCATTATTGAAGTCTCTGCTGATAATGCTGCAGAAGTAGAGTGCGCAATCTTAGGTTTTGATAACCCTGAAGCCTCTGTGGTCGGTGAAATACTGGCGGGAAAAGAGTTTTACGATTATGAAACCAAATATTTTGATGGCAAATCGCAGACTATTATTCCTGCGGCACTGCCAGAATCAGTGCTAGAGGAAGTAAGGGCTGCCGCACTGATCGCATTTGCTGCTATTGACGGAAGCGGTCTTTCTAGGGTTGATTTTTTTGTCGACAGAAAGACCCATAAAATATACATCAATGAAGTAAATACCATGCCTGGCTTTACTCCGATTAGTATGTACAGCAAATTATGGCAGGCGAGTGGAGTCGAGTATGTAGAGCTGATTGATTTGTTAATTGAGCATGCTTTTCAAAAGCACCGACAGCAAGCGCGATTAATTTGTCAAACCAGATAAAAGTTAGTTCAGCCAAGTTAATATTTTAGCTGCGCAAAACGTTGTTCATTCCCTAGGAGAGCCTACCAGGATCTATCTGGTAATGAACAACATTTTCAATATATATATTCCCATCCCATAATATGCTGACTATCGCGGCATAGTGAAGACCAACTAAATCAAGTAATCCCCTCCTATAACCGCTATTAAAACTCATATTGATAATCCACCATTAGCACAAAACAAGCTATTCAGATCATTCTAATCGTACTGATAATTTAACATAATAAAAATTATACGAACTCTCTATTTTCAAACTTTTATCTATATAGCCACCTATAAACCTCCGTTAGCATAAACTTACCTTCTCTAACAAATGAACTAGATCAGACTGGTTTGATTGCTAATTACAGAGCCTAGAATTGCTTCTTTGGCCAAATAATCTAAGTATAACGGTAGTTCAGTAATACTTTATCTGCTCACTCTCTGTTAATATAACAACTGCTTAAAGTCATCATTTCACGATAGAAATGATGTATGCTCATTGCATTTATTCGCTTTTTAAGCGAATAAATGCCCTACCCTTCCTTAAATGATCATGTTGTTTTACCAAAACCAACCGAGAGAAATGACTAATTTTGCTAACGCGCCAGATAAAAATAGCATTTCGTATTGAACTTTAAGTAACCATAAGTGTAGTCTAGATCACCTATAGGTAAGCTAGACTTAGTCAAAAGAAAAGAGAGGCTCTATGTTAAAAATAAATAAAAGAACGAAGCTCGCTGTGATGATCACTGCTATTACCATGACTAGCAGCACTGCAGTGGTACAGGCAGCAGGGTTTCAATTAAAAGAACAAAGCGCAGAGGGACAAGGCAACTCCTTTGCTGGACAAACAGCCAAAGCGGTGGATGCCAGTACTATCTTCTTCAATCCAGCAGGTATGACTAGAATTAAAGGCAACCACGTACAATCCAATTTATCCTTCATCAGACCAAGCGCAGACTACTCACACAAAAGTAATTCTTCGGCAGGGGGTGGAGCAATTTTGAATAGGACAACAGGTGTAGACGGTGGCAGCTCAGCACTTGTACCAGCGGCTTATGCACTTTGGGATTATTCTGATGACATTAAGCTAGGCATTAGTATAAATGCACCTTTTGGTTTATCTACAGAATATGATGAAGATTGGATTGGCGCACAATACAATGTTTTTAGCGAAATTAAGACTATAAATTTTGCTCCTTCTATTGCTTATAGAGTAAATGATCAACTTTCTATTGGCGGCAACATACAATTTCAAAAAATTGAAGGAAAACTATCTAATATTAACTTTGTTCCTGGAGCAGTCCTATCAACTCTTACTGCAGATGATACAGGCCTGGGCTATTCATTTGGTTTTTTGTATGAATACAGTGATACAGGTCGTGTTGGTTTTAATTATAGATCCAAGATTAAACATACACTAAAAGGAGACTTGTCTACCCCAGACTCGGCTTCAGAAAATCTTAATTTTGATGCTCACGCCGATCTTACTTTACCTGCTGTCGTATCTGTAGGCTTATATCAAGAAGTATCCGACAAATGGACGCTGCTAGCTGATATAGCATGGACCGATTGGTCTGAACTTGATGAGCTGAACGTAATCCGTGACTCTGACGGAAGCACTAGATCCACTACTGTATACAATTGGGATGACACTATTTTCGCCGCCATCGGTGCCAATTATCAATTCAATGAAAAACTACAACTAAAATTTGGTATCGCCTATGATGAAGGCGCTGCAAATGACGCAGATAGAACAGCAGGTATCCCTGATGCTACTCGCTACTGGGCATCTATTGGAGCGAGCTATAAAATTAATGATCAAGCCACTTTAAACGCAGGCTATTCTCATATAAAAGCTAAAAAAGCTAAAATCAATGAAAACCACAAACTGGGAAACCTTGGTGGCGGAACTGAATTTAGTGGCGAATTCGACTCTAACATTGATATATTAAGCATTGGATTCGACTACAAATTTTAATCATGCACATAAATATCAAAGCCTTTCCTAGATGAAAGGCTTTTTTTTGCCTTTTTAAAATCAGTATTATTATTTATTGACTAGCGTTACCTATAGGTAACATGTATAACTTAATAGTCATTTATTCATATCACTTACCTACAGGTTAAATATGACTGATCAAGATTTTTACACTGTGCCTAAATTAGCTAAAGAACTGGGGATCACCCCGAGGGCGATTCGCTTTTATGAAACCAAAGGTCTGCTTGTTCCACAAAGAGCGGGTAGCACTAGAGTTTATACACGCAAAGACCGAGCGCGATTAATCTTAATTTTACGCGGTAAGCGCTTAGGATTCAGCTTGGCGGTCATTGGAGAGTTCTTAGATCTATATAACATAGACACTAATAGCCAGCAGCAAACCCAAATGCTTAGCGTCAAAGTAAGAAATAAAATCAATGACTTAGAAGAGCAACGTGCGGAGTTAGATTTGGTTTTGACTGAGCTGCTAGAAATTGAAGAAAAATGTCTCGATGCTTTAAATAGCTAGCTAATTGTAAATCAGATTCAGTATTTTAAAACATATCAGAAACGGAGATTCACTATGAAAAACGCTGTTATCGCGGGTTATGCTCGCTCCCCTTTTCAACTCGCCCACAAAGGTGAATTAGTAAAAGTTCGTCCCGATGATTTACTGGCCCAGGTTGTCAAAGGGCTGCTAGCGCGAACTTCAATTAAAGGAGCGGATATTGAAGATCTTATCTGTGGCTGTGCCTTCCCCGAGGGGGAACAAGGTTTTAATATCGCTCGCCTAGTGGTTTTTTTAGCGGATTTACCCAATAGTGTCGGCGGCTCGACAATTAACCGCTGGTGTGGATCATCCATGCAGGCGATTCACATGGCGGCCGGCAGTATAGCACTAGGCGCCGGTGACGCCTTTATTTGCGCAGGCATTGAAAGCATGTCACGTATCCCAATGATGGGATTCAACCCAATGCCAAATCCTAAGCTTTACTCTGAGCGACCTAATTCGCTGATGGGTATGGGCGATACTGCCGAGATCATCGCCCAACGTTTTAAGATCTCTCGTGCAGCACAAGAAGCGTTTGCAGTGAATTCTCAGTTAAAAGCCGCGCTTGCTCAAAAACAAGGTTATTTTAAAGATGAAATTATTTCGATAAACGCAGTGACAGAGGATGGTTGCATCCGCGCCGATACCAGCCTAGAAAAGCTGGCAACCCTAAAACCGGCCTTTGATGCCGCGGGCACTGTAACTGCTGGCACTAGCTCTCCCCTCACTGATGGTGCCTCTGCAGTCCTAGTCTGCGCTGAAGAGTACGCTCTACACAACAATATTAAACCGCTGGCGCGTATCGTCTCGGTCGCTATTTCTGGCTGTGCTCCAGAAATCATGGGCATGGGACCAGTAGAAGCGAGTAGAAAAGCGCTTAGCAGAGCCGGCTTAAGCATTGATGATATTGACATTATTGAATTAAATGAAGCCTTTGCATCTCAGTCTTTAGCCTGTATCAACGAATTGCGACTAGATCCTGCTAAAGTCAATATCGATGGCGGTGCTATCGCACTAGGTCACCCTCTGGGCGCAACCGGTGCGCGTATTGTCGGTAAAGTCGCCTCACTGCTGCAGCGCGAAGGTAAGAGATACGGTTTAGCGACTCAATGTATCGGAGGCGGACAAGGTATCGCTACAATAGTGGAGGCCATCTAATGAGTGCAATTAACAAAGTCTGCGTGATCGGCGCAGGAGTAATGGGGGCGAGTATTGCAGCCCACATTGCCAATGCTGGCTACCCTGTTTTGCTGTTAGATATAGTGCCTGTGGCTGCTAAAAATAGAAATATTATCGCTCAAACAGCTATCCAAAAGCTGTTAAAGTCAAATCCTGCAGCACTCACCCACCCGCGCAACGCTAAGCTGATAACCCCCTTAAATATAGAAGACCATCTCGATCAGTTAAGCGATTGCGATTGGATTATCGAGGCGATAGTCGAGCGTCTTGATATCAAACAAGAGTTATATAAAAAGCTGGATCAGCATCGAAAATCTGGCTCTATCGTCTCTTCCAACACCTCGACGATCCCCTTAACTTCTTTAGCCAGCGGTATGAGCGCTAGTTTTAGCGAGGATTTTTGTATTACACACTTCTTTAATCCACCGCGATATATGCGGTTGTTAGAAGTGGTCAAAGGGACAGACACTCGTCAATCAGCCATTGATACTGTCAGTGAGTTTGCCGATTATAAACTGGGAAAATCGATTGTTAACTGTAAAGATCGACCGGGTTTTATTGCCAATAGACTCGGCATCTTTTGGATTTACTGCGCGTTGGTGGAAGCTTTTGATTGTGGTATGAGCATCGAGGAAGCGGATGCGGTACTTTCACGTCCCTGCGGCGTACCTAAAACGGGAGTGTTTGGTTTAATCGATTTAGTCGGGCTAGATTTAATGCCTAATATTCTGCAATCGATGGTCAGTTTACTACCCGAAAATGATCCCTTTGTGCAAATCGAGCGAAGCTTGCCGCTGCTGGAAAAAATGATTAGTGACGGCTATACCGGTCGCAAGGGCAAAGGAGGATTTTATCGGATCAATCGCGACGGTGGTGGCAAGGTAAAAGAGGCGATAGATCTCGTCTCAGGTGAATACCGACCGGTACTTAAAGTCGAATCACAATGCGCTAAAATAAAGGTTAAAGACATTCGCCAACTATTTGAAACTAATGATAAATCAGCAAAATATGCCTGGCGAGTTATGTCGCAAACTTTAGCCTATGCTGCCAGTTTAGTTGCCGATGCGGCAGAGGATATAACCGCCATTGATGAGGCGATGCGCTTAGGTTACAACTGGAAATTTGGTCCATTTAAACTGCTTGATATATTGGGACCACAGTGGTTTATAGAAAAACTAGAGCAACAGAACCAAGTCGTTCCCCCGATATTACAGAAGCTATCAGGAAAGAGCTTTTACCGAGAGCAAGAGCAAAAACTACAATACTTTACCTCAACCGGTAATTACCGCGATTTGCAACGTCCTTCGGGCATCTTGATGTTAGCTGACATCAAGCGCCGTAGCCAGCCGATCCTCAAAAATGCTTCAGCGGCACTGTGGGATATAGGGGACGGTGTGGCCTGCTTTGAGTTTACATCAAAAATGAACTCCCTTGACTCAGATACGATGCAGTTACTGCAAAAGTCTATCCTAACCGTGAGCAAAAGCTATGCAGCGCTGGTTATATACACGGACGCAAACAACTTCAGTGCCGGCGCTAACTTAGGCTTGGCGATGTTTGCTGCAAATATTGCCGCATGGCCTGAAATCGCTAAAATAGTCGCCGCGGGCCAACAGGCTTACAAAGCTTTGAAGTACTCGCCCTTCCCCGTGGTCTCTGCTCCCTGCGGCATGGCACTAGGTGGCGGCTGTGAAATTTTATTACACTGCGATGCTGTGCAGGCCCACATTGAAACTTACACAGGTCTGGTTGAAGTAGGCGTAGGTCTAGTTCCCGCCTGGGGCGGCTGTAAAGAAATGCTGCACAGATGGTCTACCAATCCAAAGCATCCACGCGGCCCTATGCCGGGACCTGCCAAAGCGTTTGAACTGATATCCACCGCCACCGTCTCCAAATCTGCTGAAGAGGCTCGCTCCAACATGGTCTTACGCGATACCGATGGCATTACCATGAATCGCTATCGTTTATTGAGCGATGCCAAGCAAAAAGCACTCTCACTAGTTGCCGACTATCAAGCACCGCAAGCACCGACTTTTCATTTGCCAGGGCCCAGCGCCAAAGCCGCCTTTACGATGGCGGTTGACGGCTTTGTACGCAGTGGAAAAGCCACCAAACACGATAGAGTGGTATCAATGGCGGTCGCTGATATTCTCAGTGGAGGCGCGAAAGCCGACCCGACAGTTGAGCAATCTGAAGATGAGATTCTCGCTCTTGAACGCAAGACCTTTATGAAAATAATTCGCCATCCAGACAGCCTGGAAAGGGTCGAACATATCTTGCTAACCAGCAAACCTTTGAGGAATTAATATGTCTAATTATCAAGCACCTATACGCGACATGCAATTTGTTTTGTACGAGCTTTTACAGGCGGATAAATTGACAAGTCTGCCAGGTTTTGCCGAGGCGAGTAGAGATTTAGTCGAACCCATTTTAGCGGCCGCCGCCACCTTCAATCAAGAAATTGTCTTCCCTCTGAATCGCTCTGGTGATGAAGAGGGCTGCACCCTCAAAGAGGGTGTTGTCAGCACGCCCAAAGGTTTTAAAGAAGCATACCAACTACTCTGCCAAGGTGGCTGGACAGCGTTAAGCTGCGATGCAAAATACGGTGGCCTGAACATGCCTAAAAGTATTCACTCTATGGTCGAGGAAATGCTCTGCTCAGCTAACCTCTCATTTGGCATGTATGCCGGGCTTTCATATGGCGCCTATCATGCCATTCACGCCTTTGCCACCTCGTCACTAAAAGATCAATTTTTACCTAAACTGGTTGACGGTAGCTGGTCTGGCACTATGTGCCTAACCGAACCACAATGTGGCACAGACTTAGGGCTATGTCGTACCAAAGCAGTCCCCCAAGCTGATGGTTCCTACGCCATCAGCGGCAGCAAAATATTCATCTCTGCCGGTGATCACGACCTAACCGATAATGTAATTCACTTAGTCTTGGCTAGAACACCTGAGGCCGTGGCTGGCATCAAGGGAATTAGCTTATTTGTGGTGCCTAAATACAGCCTTGACCAGCGGGGAGAAGCTGGCGAAAGCAACCGTGTAATCTGCAGTGCTCTGGAACAAAAAATGGGCATTAAAGCATCGTCTACTTGTACCATGAACTTTGAAAACTCACAGGGCTGGCTAGTCGGAGATTTAGGCAAGGGCATGCAAGGCATGTTCGTGATGATGAATAGAGCGCGTCTGGCAGTGAGTATGCAAGGTATAGGCCTGTGTGAAATATCCTATCAAGGTGCAGCTCAGTACGCTAAAAATCGTTTACAAGGCCGATCTTTGACTGGGGCCAAACACCCGGATAAAGCGGCGGACCCAATTATCGTTCATCCAGATATCCGGCGAATGCTAATGACCATGCGGGCCTATACGGAAGGTTGTCGAGCTCTTGGGGCATGGGTTTCACAAGAGTTCGACTATTCAACCAACCATCGGGATAAAGCGCGTAGAGATTCTGCCGCCGAGTTTGTACAACTGACCACCCCTATCGTTAAATCTCTGTTTACTGATATTGCATTTGAATGTACCAATTTGGGAGTGCAAGTACTCGGCGGTCACGGCTTCATACGTGAGTCCGGGATGGAGCAATATGTCAGAGATTGTCGTATCACCCAAATTTATGAGGGCACCAATGGTATTCAAGCACTAGATCTTATCGGGCGAAAACTACCGGACAAAGCGGGTCGAAATTTGCGCCGTTTTTTCCATCCTGTACAAGAGTATATTGAACTACATATAGCCAACCCAGAATTGACTGAATTTATCCAGCCATTGTCCAAAGCATTTATTAGGTTGCAACAAGCCACCGGACAAGTTGCAGTCACCGGCATGTCTAATCCTGAGGAAGCGGCTGGTGTGGCGAGTGAATATTTAAAACTGTTTGGACTGGTTGCGCTCGCCTTTATGTGGTGTCGAATGGCTGAGGTAGCCCTGCAAAAAACAGCCGCTGATAACAGCGGATTTTACGATGCCAAGCTTAAAACAGGCCGTTTTTATATGCACAAAATACTGCCACAAAGCAGTTCATTGTTCGCCTCCATCATGGCCGGCAGCAAGAGCTTAATGGCATTAAATGAAGAGCAATTTTAAAGAGATGTTTAAATGAATA
Organism: Osedax symbiont Rs1; assembly: GCA_000416275.1. Classification (GTDB taxonomy): domain Bacteria; phylum Pseudomonadota; class Gammaproteobacteria; order Pseudomonadales; family Balneatricaceae; genus Rs1. The sequence goes on along the minus strand of ASZJ01000012.1, from coordinate 16,174 downwards.
TGCACTTGCGCTTAGCAAAAATAGTGATCAAAGGTTTTTTGAGAAAAAAGTATCAACAGCAGGTCGACATACCCTCGGTGCTATCGATGCGAGTTTGGCCCATGGATTTAGATATTAACCTCCATCAAAACAATGGCCGCTATTTATCTTGTATGGATCTAGGGCGATTTGATCTCGCTTTCCAAATAGGATTGCATATTCCGATGTTTAAAAATCGCTGGCAGCCTCTATTAGGCAGTTCGACGATCCGCTACCGTAAATCTCTAGCGCCTTTTCAGCGCTTTGAACTGGTCACTAGCATTGCCGGCTGGGACGATAAATGGATTTTTATGCAGCAAACCTTCTCAGTTGGTAAAGAGACCTACGCACTTGCAGCGACCAAAGTACTGTTTAGAGATCGCAGTGGCAACATTCCCACCGCAGATTTAATGCGCCATGCGAATATTGCGGCTCAAAGCCCTGAATTACCAGCATGGATGCTCGAATGGCGCCGGGCTGATCAAGCCCTAGGGGCGCAAATAAAATTTCAAAATTGAGGTTATCAATGTCAAACTTACAGGGAAAGACACTATTTATTACCGGGGCCAGCCGCGGGATTGGCTTGGCTATTGCAAAAAAAGCCGCCGCGGATGGCGCTAACATCGTGATTGCGGCTAAATCCGCAGAACCACACCCGAAACTGCCTGGTACTATTTATACGGCCGCCGCTGAAATTGCAGCTGCGGGAGGAAAAGCCCTGCCCTTACAAGTAGATATCAGAGATGATCAACAAATAGCGGACGCCGTAGCACAGGCAGTGGCCACTTTTGGCGGTATCGATATTTGTATTAACAACGCATCGGCGATTAGCTTATCTAAAACACTACAGACGCCGATGAAGCGTTACGATTTAATGCAGCAAGTTAATACTCGCGGTACTTTTGCCGTATCGCAAGCCTGTTTGCCACATCTATTAAAAGCTGAGAATCCGCATATTCTCAATTTATCGCCCCCGCTAAATATGGATCCAAAATGGTTTAAAAATCATACCGCTTATACTATCGCTAAATACGGCATGAGCTTGTGCGTACTTGGGATGTCAGCAGAACTTGCCAAACAAGGGGTTGCGGTCAACGCGCTCTGGCCAAAAACCGTGATTTATACCGCGGCACTGGCAGCACTAGGCGCTTTAGTCCAAGCGGATAATTGTAGAACCCCCGCCATTGTTGCCGATAGCGCCTACCAAATCCTGATCCGCGATGCGAAAAGTTGCACTGGCAATTTTTTCATTGATGAAGAAGTATTGGCTGAAGCGGGCATTACCGATTTAACAAGCTATGCAGTAACCCCCGGCAAGCCGTTAATCCCAGATTTGTTTATTTGATTTAGACCAGCACAATAGTCACTGCTGATGAGATAATGAGATTAGCGTGTAAATCTGGCTAGGGAGCATGTGAATATGTTCAAACTATATCCTTCTGCCCTACGTGGCGCACTGGACTTGTTCGCATATACCCTAACCAAGCGCTTTATAAAATGGAAATGTAATTAATTTCGTATATCGACAACTAAAAATGTATCCTGATTAGCCCTGTGTCTCCGCCATAGCAAAAGATGCTTTTAATCTCTTCTCTGTGCTCTCTGTGCCCTCTGTGGTAAAACCAATCCTTTAAAGATTTTTTCACTACAGAGGGCGCGAAGAGCTCTTTTTCAATATCTTTAAAGCCTTTAAATTCTAAGGCATTGCCACTGGGATCGCAAAAAAACATCGTACCTTGCTCCCCTGCCTCGCCTGCAAAACGAATATAGGGCTCTATAATAAAATGCTCTATTTTACTTTTTATCTCCTCTGAAAAGACTTTCCACTCATCAAGGCTCATAACCACCCCAAAGTGTGGCACAGGAACACTTTTTCCATCGACCCCATTACTGATATGAGCTACCTTGCCCTCTTTTCCTAAAGCAGGGTTTAGGTGCACCACCATCTGATGGCCAAACATATTATAATCCACCCAAATGCTTGAACTTCTTCCCTCTTCAAAACCAAGTTTTTCCCCATAAAAAGCTCTAGCTTCTTCTATATCTCGCACTTGTATTGCTAAATGGAAGGGCCTTAAATTCATAAATACTCCTTTTTTAAAATTATTATTTATATGGAGCCTGAGCATAACGTGACCAGTGAAGATAAAACAAGCTAAAAATCAGCGAAGTATTCCATTAGATACTCATTAAATAGGCTCCCTAGCGACGAGCGCTCGGCGATTGTGATTAGACAAGACCTCTGCATAACGTTGCGAGCGAAGGTAAGACAAGGCAAAAACCGGCGAGATAGCGGAGTCAGTGTGCCCCTCTTTATGGGTATTACTGGTGTAAATGAGCATATTGAGCCGGTTTTTAACGCCGTATTACCGAGCGCAGTTATCATACCCTCTGGGTAAGTTATGCAGAGGTCTCTAGACAATATAAAGGTACGCTGTAGAATATAGGTCACTCGATCAACACTAAGACCGACCTTACAGAGACCTGAGTCAGTGACCTTACTGCAGAACATGCTGTAAGCTATTGATTAAAAAGGACATATGAAAATTAGTTATTTTTAACACTATGTAAAATCAATAAGTTACCTTCTGTATTCACTTTGCAGCCACGGATGCCGGTGAGAATATAATTGATGTTAATTAGGGCGAGTGATGCAAAATATTTTTAACACTGATCATCAGCAAAATGAGAAACAATTCTTGCAATTACTCGCAAATTTCAAACAAAGCGAGCTAATCAATCTACAATTTTCGTTTAGTTATCAATACCCACAATACTATTTAGCAGAAAATCCTAGCATAGCTTTATGTGCAATTTTTTGTTTTAGCAAACAGCTGAAGACTATCGACATGCATTGCACTGTGTTTATAGAAGCGGCTGATACTAAAGCACTGTTACTCGCACTACCAGACTCCCCACTAGCAGTGCAAGAGTTTGTCGAACGTCATTCATTACCTTTCATTAAACTCAATGACCCTATTGGTCTCACTCCTTGCCATATAGAAAAACCATGGGGAAAAGAGATCTGGTTTAGCGGCATAGAACAACGAGGTCATGCCTTCTTCACGGCGACACAGTTATGCTCAAGCAAATCTGATCAGCCCGGAATACCGCTTCCCTGGCTGTTAGATTTACTACCTGATAGCTTAACGAGCAATCTCAACAAAGCTCTGGTACTCCTTAAAATATTAGCTCCGCTGCCGGATAAAGTCTTTGGCGATTTATACTTTGAAATGCATCAAGTCAAGCAGGAAGTGTATGTCGTCACACACATCGATAAGAGCGCTTGGCCTGATGAAGTAGGTCAAATCCGCTATGGATTTAATCAGGTGAAATTACAGCACTACGCAACTGACGCTGAATTCAAACAAGATTTCAGCAGCGCTGTTAAGCGTTATTACACGGTCAGACAACAAATTGATCAGCTGTTAGATCAACAAAAACTATTGGCTAATTACGCGGTCAATCAAGCGATTCCCGTGCCATTAATGCAGGCTTGGCTAGCAGACCTTCCCGCTGCTTTAATCAATAAAGAGCGCTCTTTACGTACAGATGTAGAAAGCTTTATCGGCACTAAATCACTAAGAGTGGGAGATATTGTCGTGATACCTTGCCTGGTACCCCACTCTTTAATGCACGGCGTCAGAACTATTGAGTTTCAAACCCCAGTCTACGAAAGAAGCATTCTCTATTTCGCGCAAAAAGTTCTCACTCAATCCGGTTGGGATACTGAAGCTGCCCTGCAAAAGATTGAGGTCAATAGCATTCCCCAGCCCAAAGTGCACAACATCAGCAACAGTAGTGATTTGAAGATTGATAGAATTGTAAATTACCCTCAATTTGAAGTATTTAGATATGAGTTGTCAGCACAGTCTGAATTTGAATTAGCACTGGCGGGAAAGTACGGATTAATTATTGGAATTAGTGGGGTTGTTCAGATTGAGCAGTCAAGCATTGGCTGTGAACAAGCATGTTTTATTAGTTGTTTTAAGAGCATAGAACAAACACATCATTTTAAGTCTAGAGGGGATATTGCAGCCGTTTTTCTATTAGCAGCGCCTAAAATTAGCTTAGATGTATGATGGCAGCGAGCCTAGGTACGGAAAATATAACCTGATTAGCCMTGTGTCTCCGCCAYAGCGCAGCAAAAGATGCTTTTAATCTCTTCTCTGTGTCMTCTGTGGTAAAACCAATCCTTTAAAGATTTTTTCACCACAGAGGRCACAGAGGCGCTGCGCTGCACAGAGGAAAACAAAACACTAGCTGATTAGTGCTGTGTCTTCACAGACTAACCTAAAGTAAAAAAAATTACAAATAAATGACCTGGCTATAACTAAAACCATTATTAAATGATAAAAATATATTATAACTTCACTTAGCTTGTTGGAATTAATCACTTTGTTAGACAGCTATCAAGTCAAGCGGAGTATGATGGTCAATCAGGAAATATAATGTAATAGGGGTATATTGAGGGTAGGTGTGATTTGTTATCACATACTGGCGAACAATCTCGGCTAAATCGTAATGACTACATTTATCGAAAAATTCACTTTCCTATGATACCGGATATGTGCCGTTCTGCCTACTTTTCTGGAATAATTGCTTCAAAACGATTAAAAGTCGTGTGTCTGATCACTTAAACTGTCATTACTCTTTCAAGGATTCTTTCGATTGTTATCGGTTGAAGTCACTGATTCAGGATACTGCTTTGGTCGCTAGACTCTGCTCACAGAAAAACTAAAAAGGGATATTCAAATGAAGATCCCTTTTTGGCTATAATTTGTGAGACACCAGTAGATCTGCGGCTCTTTTGTCTTCCGCTTTTTTAACTGGTTTGCCAGGTCTGGGTTAAAACAACTTGTAAATCATCTTTCACCTGCTGAGCAATAACACTGCCAACCCCATTAGGTACATCAAATGACGCCATCGCTGACACTAACTGATCAACTTGGTTATTAAGTAGCACCGCATTGCCTACTCTAATTTGATCTAGTTGATATTGTTCACCAGCATACCAATCATCTACCTTCACTTGATCATCACTGCCCGTTATATTTATCTGCAGATCATCTCCACTTCGACTCAGCCATAGCTCTTGATAATTAACATCGCTAAATTGTGCAATATCAGCACTGGAAGCGGCATCATTATTAAGAATAATGTCTTGCCCAAAACCCGACTTAAAGACATAAGTATCGTTACCTGCAGCGCCTGTCAGCGTGTCGTTGCCGGCACCGCTGACTAACCTATCATCAGCTTCAGTACCCACAATTTGATTATCACTTAAGATGTCGGATGTTACTTGAGTAGTGGTAGGAGCAGATAAACCAAAAACACCATACAACTGAGCTGCACTAATTTGTCCGCCCGCTTCGAACTCAATTTGGTCAATAGTGTCGGCAACACTAAAGAAGTTATTGATCCGCACGTTATTAGTGTTTCCAGCAATATTCAGCACAAGATCATCACCTGTTCTCATCAAATCACTGGCAACATCATTAAAACTAATACCATCAACAAAGCGAATCGTATTATTGCCTTGCGTATCAATAATGGTATCGTGGCCACTATTACTGCCGATGATATAAATGTCATTCCCTAAGCCACCTACCAATAGATCATCACCATTTCCACCGGATAAAGTATCATCTCCTTTACCTGCAATTATCGTATCGCTCGTATCGCCACCCACCAATTCATCAGCCTGTGAGCTACCAAATAGCACTTGGCTACTATCAGCTAGCATACTTGGCGCTGTGAGTCCAAATGCACCATATAATTGTGCAGCGGTTAATTGCCCTCCTACTACAAACTCAATTTTTTCGAACGTATTCGCCAACGTAAAGAAGTTTTTAATGGTGACTTGATTATTCGTATTGGACACTTTAAGAATCAAGTCGTTACCAGATTTCATCAAACCACTGGCAACATCATTAAAGCCAATAGATCCGGTAAAGCGAATAATATTTTGGCCATTGACGTCCACAATAATATCTTTGCCACTATTGCTATCAAAGATATAAACATCATCACCATCACCCCCTATCAGCAGATCATCACCGGCACCGCCATTAATAGTATCGTTGCCGTCTCCAGAGACAAGAACATCATTATTAATAGCACCAGTCACGACATCATTCCCCGTCAGATCTAGTACGCTGGCACCAGAACTGGTGGTAGAACCACTACCCGAAGCACTAGTGTCAGTATCAGAGCCGGCGCTATCATTGGAGGTGTCCGTTGAATCAGCTTCCCCCTCTCCTTGTTCCACTACTTCTTCAGCTAAGGCATTAATTTGTGAAGGTGTGAGTGTATAGCCACCATTAGGTTGAACATAAATACTATGATCACCTCCTAAAAAGTGCTTTTTGACGATCACCTGCTGTGTTGCATCGCCATCAACGCGCACTAATAAATCATCACCGTCACGCAGATAGCTCAATCTATCGGCACTGACATCAATGAAGAATAGAATGTCTTGTCCATTCCCAGCATCAGTAATGGTGTCGACCCCTGAATTGGCATAATAGTAGTAATGATCGTTACCATCGCCACCGTCTAATAAATCATTGCCATCTTCACCCACTAAAATATCGTTGCCAGCACCACCAATTAGTATGTCATCGCCAGAACCGCTATTTGAGCCATTGCCACCTTGTAATCTATCATTACCAGCCCCGCCTTCTAATCGATCATTGCCAGCAAAACCATAGAGCTGATCATCGCCTGCTAAGCCTTGAATAAGGTCAGTACCATTGGTGCCTAATAGTTGCTCTCCAATAGCAGTGCCTTGTACTACTGTATCGACTCCACTATTACTGGCTAATACCATTAAATTTATTTTATCGGTATTTAACCAAATACCATTTGCAGCTTTTATTCCATCTATTGCATTTTCACCGCCAAGAAAATGGTTTGTAACCCGAATGGACTGTAAAGAACCCTCATCGATGAGAATTAATAAGTCATTACCATCTTGAGTAAAACTCAATCGATCTAGGATTAAAGACCCGTAAAACAGGATATTATTAATTCCACCACCACTGGTATCAATAACATCATGTCCATGATTATCTAAGATGACGATAGAATCATTTCCGCTTCCAGTGACATAATAATCATTCCCTTCAGCACCTACTAATTCATCATTGCCATTTTGGCCGTATAAGTAATCGTCCCCCGTTTCGCCATATAAAGTATCATTACCATCGCCACCAAATAATGTGTCATTCCCATCATGAGCATGGAGCAAATCGTCTCCTGATAAACCATTCATGACATCATTGTCACTGGTTCCATACAGCTGATCATTAAGTTCACTAGGTAATAGGACTAATTTTTTTATTATAGATTCATCCCAAACAGTGCCATCTGCAAACTCTATGGTACTCAAAGGGATAAAATTTGACCTATAGCTTGAAAAATAATGAAGAACAGTTATCATTTCTCTGCTGCCTTTTAAAACTAAAAAAAGGTCAGTACTACTGCCAAACCTTGTAGCAATCACATCATTGGGCGAGATACCCTCTAGAAACTTTAAGACATCTTTATCATTAATTGTTGCACCCACATTATTGTAGATATTTATATCACCATCACCTAGCCCATAAAGATAAGTGTCATCACCTTGATTACCCCAAAGCTGATCTCCATCCCCAGCTCCTCCCCTTAAGATATCGTCACCTTCACCACCAGAAAGCACATCAACCCCGGCACCCCCATCGAGTACATCGTTACCTTTGTCCCCGTCGAGATCGTCGTTCCCTGCTCCTCCTAGCAGGCGATCATCACCGTTACCCCCTTTTAAATTATCGTCTCCCCCTAATCCAGTGATTAAATCATCACTCATAAACCCAGTGATATCATCATTATTTTCTGTTCCCGTTAATGCTTTTGCTCGTATTGTGTAAGTGTCCCAGCGGGTGCCATCTTCGAAAACAATCTCACTTAGCTCTCGGCTCTGATTCCAACGTGTTATAAACCCATCGATTGTCGATACCGAGAACGCATCGATTATGGTAATAACTTCATTGGTTTGCTGCAAAGTTATTAATAAATTAGAGCCACTGGTTGATAGTTTTACATCCTGTGGATTGATACTGGCATCGAAGCGTAAAACGTCATGACTTTGCGCATCTGTGTCATTATAAATTGTGGTATTACCATCCCCTGCGGCGTACAAATACGTATCATCACCTTCACCGCCATAAAGTACATCATTACCTATACCACCTCTTAGATAGTCGTTACCGTCCCCTCCTCTGATAACATCATCACCTGCACCACCGTCAAGGGTATCGTTACCATCACCCCCGTAAATCGAATCATTACCTCCATCACCTTGCACATAGTCGTCCCCGCTACCTGCTCTGACTATATCGTTACCCTCTTGGGCAGAAATTTGATCATCAAATTCAGTGCCATATATGTTTTCAGCGCCATCAGAAAAAGCGACGACGCCTGTCACTAATGCAAATATTTGCTGGATATTTAAAACGGTGCCATCCGTGAACGAGAAGTGCTCTATACGTGCAGATGTTGAGTTTGCGTACATATTTTGCAGAGTAATCTGATTAATTTGCGCAGAGTCTGTCGGGTTAGTGATTGATAGTACTAAATCACTCCCAACCCTGGTCGCTTTAATGTCCGATAGTGATAAACCAAAACCAAATGAGAGCGTATCTGTGCCGGCAGTATCTTGAATGAGATCAGAGCCATCGCCCAAGTTATACTTATAAACATCGTTGCCGTAGCCACCGTTTAGAAGATCATTGCCTTCACCCCCAACCAATTCATCATTGCCACTGCCTCCTTGCAAGGTGTCACTGCCTTTACCCCCAAGCAGTAAATCATCGCCTTGACCGCCTTGTAAGTTGTCATCACCGTCGCGTCCATAAATAACATCACTATTATTTCCACCCGTCAGATGGTTGGCTGTATTATTGCCCGCGATAAAAATCGTGGCATTTTCCGCTGAGTAATTTGTTTCAGTCGCTGATAATAATTTAATGCCTTGTGCTGCTAATAGAGGGATAATCTTTACAGCCAAACTATTATCCGTGCTGATTTGTTCACTTAAAAAGTAATAGACATTCCAATCTTTTTGGACGAATTGATCACCGGTAATTTGATTAAGTTCAAGCAGATTTTCGACAGTCGCCTCAGGATTTTCTGCTAAACCATTGACAATAACCGTTTCGACGTTAGTAAAACCAAGGCCTAACTCACCTTCGTCGGTTACTTTGATATCCACAGCCTGTAGATAAGACTTTAATCGTGTTTGGGACAATAACGCGTTATATACTGATTCGCGTAAACTCAGGTAGGCGGCATCGATAAAGTTTTGCTGCGGATTAGAGAGACGAGAAGATCCATCACTATTAATGATATTTTGTACGTCAGAGAATGCCTGGTTATTGAACACTTCTAAAATTTGTAATTTATCATTAACAGAAGTGACAGTACCGCCTGCATAATCACCTTGATAACTAAGGCCGCTATTAGCATTGTTGGTGTTCCAATTCTGTAATCTTTCACTCAGCATGTCGAACTGGGCAGTATTCGCCCAGGCGATTAGCAGTCCATCTAACTGAGCCTGTTGTGCCGCTTTGGTGGCTGCTCCTGCATAAGCTGTTAAAAGCGCGGCCAAGTCAGGGCTTAATGCCGCGGCTTGTAATAAGTCTCTAACAGCACCAGAACCTTGCATGTCAGGATGATCTTGCAATGAATCGGGAAGGGCTATGTGATCGGTGAATTCACGGTAGAAATTATTTTCCACCAAATTAAGGCTCTCGGCAGCACCGCTGCTTTGGGTAGTAGTCCCTGCATCGCCGGCTGTACCATCGGTCTTAATAAAGCTGCCCTGAGCAATGGATAGATTATTATGCCCAACATCTTGAGTCGATGAAGTATATCCAGTACCGATACTTTGAATACCTAAATCCGCCAAAGTCGAAAGTTCATTACTTTGACTGATACCGTCTTGATTAAAATCTTGCCAAATACGCAACTCGGAAAACTGCGTATCCGCCGCATCTACTTTGCCATCATTGTTAGTATCGAGTTCCGCCAGCGCGTCAAAACCGTTCAGTGCTTTGCTACCATCGGCTTTTATCGTATTGTCACCGAAGAGTTCACCGCCGTTGTCAATAGTGCCGTTGCCATTGCGATCTAAGACTAACATACCATCATCGCCACTGATCCAGCCGGTCCCGTTTTTAACACCGTCACCATCGTGATCAAAATTAACACTGCCATCAGCGGCCGTTGTCTCTATACCGTCGCCGTCTAGATCTAAAACAAGAGGATCTCGACGGCGTGGGGCTGTCCAGTTAAGGGCATTTTTAAAATCAGTGCTTACTTCTTCTTTGACTTCATCATCACATTTAGAATCATTCTCATCTAAGGGCGGCCACTCTCCATTTTCGTAATCCGACATTATGTCATTCAAAATTAGTCGCTGTGTAATTACATTAACCAGATTTTCCCAAAAAGGAATGCCAACAAGCTCTTTAGGCATAATATAAGGAGAGTGTTCCCTTCTTATTCTGATTTCATCAAGAATATCGTCATTACTTACGCAATCTCTTTCAATATCAGCAAAATCCTTTACCAGGGAAGTTTCTAAACCAACAAGCACAGCACTATCTATGAAGAAATTACTTCCATATTTTATCGCGCTGTCAGTGATATCATTTCTTACATCGCTATTAATAAACGAATCGTCACCAAAAGCCTCATTGCCCTTATCAAAGACATCATAAGCTTTATCTAGTTGTATATTTGTTAAACTCATAATTAAAATTCCTTATTTTATTGATGCAAAAATTTTATTTATATTTCTAAAAAAACTTCCCGTTTCAGAATGACAAGAATTTATCTCGAAGTCTGGGCTAGGCAGAGAAAAGGAATAATCAAAAAATTCGGACATTAAATAACCATCACTCACTCGTGTGATTTTAAATCTTATTTTTTTTATTTTCTTAAACATCCCTACTAATAAAGGATCAGAAGTTAGCTCATACTCTTCATCATCCAATTTTTTTGTAATTACATCAGCGTATGACGAACGACTGTTTCTATCACCATCTGTATAATAAACTTCATGTATTTCATTGTTAGGTTTAGTATATTTAACCGATTTCACTCCATTAAATCGAGCGACAACAAGTGCATTAAAGTAGTCACTAGATCGCCATACTTTATTTACTTTTATCTTTTCGTAAATACTGAACCCAGACTCATTATTACAATAATGATTAAACTCATAATAAGTAATTATATGATTTTTAAATATAAAACCTGAACACAAGAAAACAATCAATCCAAGAAAAATACCGATACTTTTTTTACGTATAGCCATAAATAAACTCCTATGTAATTATGTGGACTACGATTAAGTTAACGAAGCGCTGCCCATGTGATAATTGGGATCAGGTTAAAATTAAGCATCACTCTTTATCCAATCTACCGGTCTACCACGTTTTCCTTTAACCATTTTTCTTCCCGTCAACGTCTCTATCTTCTGCTTGATTTTGTCACTGCCTATTGCTAAACCACTGTTGGTGTTAGCGCGTATTTTTGTTAGCTGTTCAGGTTTCAAATACTGTGTAAACAAATCTCGATATCGACGTAATCTCTCTGCCTCATCTTTACCTAAAGTCAAAAATAAAATATTTCATGCTTAAAGCAATAACAAATAATACAAAGGTCACCATAAATAATTTAGATCGAATAAGTCGATTTAGATTTCGTAATATAATCAAAACGTGCTCCTATAGGATAATTGTGGTCAGGTTAAAATTAAGCATCACTCCAGCTTCCTCCAATATATCGCTCTAACACGCATTATTATAATCATCACCGTTCCCGCAGCGCCTCTTGCTTACCCTTCAACAACGGTGCCAAAAAGAACTCTATAATTCGTCGTTCCCCAATCTGTACCTCCGCCGTCACCGACATACCCGGTACTAAATTGACCATTTTGTTATTCACTTGGGATAATTGGGGTCAGGTTAAAATTAAGCATCACTCCAGCTTCCTCCAATATATCGCTCTAACACGCATTATTATAATCATCACCGCTCCCGCAACGCCTCTTGTTTACCCTTCAACAACGGTGCCAAAAAGAACTCAATAATCCGTCGTTCGCCAATCTGCACCTCAGCCGTCACCGACATGCCTGGTACTAATTTGACCATTTTGTTATTCACTTGAATCTGATTTTCAGCCAGCTTCAATTGCATCCGGTAGATCAGACCCTTTTTTTCATCGATGGTCGCATCGGTCGAAACATTATTGATGACGGCATCTATCACCCCATACTTGGTAAAAGGGAAGGTATGTACTTTGATTTCAGCATTCATGCCAGTGAAGACAAAACCTATGTCTTTGTTCTCTAAAAACACTTCCGCTTCTAACGTTTGCTCTATGGGTACAATCAACATTAGCTGCTGCGCCGCAGTGACGATGCCACCGATAGTATGTACCATTAGCTCTTGTACCCGTCCCGCTACTGGCGCGTAGATAATTTGTTTGGCGCTGTTATCGCGTACTTTAATCAGCTCTTCTGTCAGCCCTGCTAACTGCCGGTTTTGCTCGGTAATTTCCATTAATACCGCGCTGGCAGATTGGGCATTGTGCAGGTTGATCTGCGCGGTGATGTCCGTCACCGTTTCCTGTAATTGCTTTAAGCGCTGCTTTTCGGCGGCAAAATCTTGTCTGATTTGAATTTGCTCTTGCAGGCTCTGTAAATATTCAGTCTCGGCCACCAGTTTTTCACGGAACATTTTTTTTAATAGCCGCAGCCTTTTGTTGACCACCGGTAAAATCAGCCTCAGCTTGGTAATCACTTCTGCCACTGTCGCTTGCTCTGCACTGTTTTGTGCCAGTGCGCTGTGCAGAGAGCGCAATTGCGATTGGTATTGCAGCCATTGCTGTAGCAATAGACTTTTATGTAATTGCAAGTCGGCACTGGAAGGCGGCGTTTGCCATGACATTTGTTGGATCTGTTGCGTCAGAGCTTGCTCTACATTGGTAGAATCGCTAAGTTTTTCTGCTTTAGAAGTATTGGTAATGCGGTTTAGCAGCGCCAAAAAACCTTGATTGACGGCTAAGCGCAATTGAGTGCGCTGTTGCTCAGAGATTAAGCTATTGGTATCAGCCTGATTTAAGGTCGCATCCAGCGCGATGAGCGGCTGACCCTTTTCCACTAACTGCCCTTCTTTAACAAACAGGGTTTTGACCATGCCTTTTTCCAAGGGTTGAATTTGTTTTACCCGACTACTGGGGATTATCTTGCCCTCGGCCGAGGCCACGATATTGATGTAGCCAAAGTAACTCCAAGTGAGGGCAATCACGATCAGCAGTAATAACGTTCTGGATAACCAGCGCAACAGTGGGTTGGGAGGTGTTTCTTGCACTTCTAGCGCCGCCGGCAAAAAAGCCGCCAACTCTCGGGTTTTATTACTCTCGCCCAGTTTGTCTCTGTTGGCCCAGGCATCTTTAAATACATCAATAGCACTCATGATTGATCGCCTCGCTCAGGTAAGCTGGGATCATTGGAATGTTCTAGGCTAACGTGTTCTGTGTCAGGAACAGGCTTTAATCTGGGTTGATGGTTTTGATAACTGTGCAACTTAGCGTAATAACCGTTGTGGTCTAACAATTGTTGGTGGTCGCCCTGCTCGACAATTATGCCTTTTTCCATCACTACGATGCGATCACAGTGGCGAACAGCAGTGAGACGATGGGCGATAATAAACACGGTACGGCCCTTGCAAATATCAGCCATGTTGTCTTGGATTAAGCGCTCAGATTCGTAATCTAAGGCGCTGGTCGCCTCATCAAAAATCAAGATACGTGGATTATTGATGAGTGCTCGGGCAATCGCCAAGCGCTGGCGCTGACCGCCGGACAAAGTACTGCCCTGTTCGCCGACCATGGTGTCGTAACCCTCGGGCATTTCGACGATAAACTCGTGGGCACCGGACATTTTTGCCGCCTCCACTACACGCTCCATGGACATGGCGGGATCGACCAAGGCGATGTTCTCCCGAATGGTACGGTTAAACAAAAAGTTCTCTTGCAGTACCACCCCTATTTGCCGGCGTAACCACACCGTATCGACCATCGATAAATCGACACCATCGATCATTAAGCGCCCGGACTCTGGTACGTACAAACGTTGAATCAGTTTAGTGATGGTGCTTTTACCAGAGCCTGAGCGCCCAACGATGCCGACTACTTCCCCAGCTTGTATTTTTAAACTTATATCGTGCAGCACCACTGGGCTGTCTGTTTTGTAGCGAAATTTAATGTGTTCAAAGGTCACCGCTCCCTCTAACGATGGCAGACGTGAACGGTTGGGGTTGAAGCCGGGCTCGCGAGGGGTATTTAGGATATCGCCTAAGCGCTCGATGGAGATACCCGCCTGTTGAAACTCTTGCCAAAGCTGCACTAATTTTAAAACCGGGCCACTAACTCTGCCCGCTAACATGTTAAACGCCACTAGCTGGCCCACAGATAACTCACCGGCGATGACTAAATGCGCCCCCATCCAGATAATACCTAAGGTCATCAGCTTATTGATCAGACCCGCCACTTGGTTGGCGACGTTATTGAGGTTTTGGCTCTTGAACGAGGCGTGCACATAACCCGATAAATGTTCCTCTAACTTACGGGTCATCTGCGGCTCGACCGCCATCGATTTAACGGTGCTGATACCGGTCATCGACTCTGTTAAAAATGCGGTATTGGCAGCACCGTGTTTGAATTTTTCATTTAATCGGTGGCGTAAAATGGGGGTGATGAATAACGATAACAGTACGTAGGCGGGAATGGTCGCCAATACGATATAGGTGAGTGTCGGGCTGTAAAACCACATCACCGCGAGAAACACAAACACAAAAAACAAGTCGATCACTAAGGTCAACGCCGTGCCGGTGATGAAGTTACGGATGGTGTCTAACTCGTGGACCCGGGCGACATTTTGCCCGACTTGCCGCGCTTCAAAGTAGGACATTGGCAGCGCCATCAAGTGTTTGAACAATCGTGAGCCCAATGCCACATCTACCCTATTGGTGGTGTGACTGAATAAATAATTGCGAAAGCCACCGAGGAAGGCTTCGAATACCACCACCACAAAGAAACCGACCGCCAGTACATCAAGTGTGGTAAAGCCACGATGTACTAATACTTTGTCCATCACCACTTGGAAAAATAGCGGCGTGACTAGCGCAAACAGTTGAATAAAAAACGAGGCGACTATGACTTCAAAAAATAGCTTACGGTATTTGATTAACGAGGGGATAAACCAGGATATATCAAATTTTTGTTGAACTTTCAGCAAGCCCCACTCGCGTGCGATCAAGATGATCTCACCTGACCACAGCCTGATAAACGCCTCTTCAGTAACAGTACTAGGGGCCGATTCACGCAGATCGTGTATCAATAATTTAAGTGGCTGGGCCGGTTCTTTCTCTGTGGCAGCTTGTGGCTTAGCAGCTCTTGCGACAATAAAATAACTGCCGTCTTTTGCCTTAGCGATTGCGGGTAAAATGTCATTATTAAAATCACCAATCGCAGGCTTAAGCAGTTTAGCTTTTAAGGTTAAAGATTTCGCCGCTTGTAAAATTTGTGTGTCATTAAAAAATCGACTGTCTTCTGCAAACTCATGTTGCAGCTGTTCAGGTTCTGCAGGCAATTGGTGAAACCTAGCTATTGCCACTAATGTATTTAATCCAGTATCCATACTTTGAAACACACCTTAATTAGACACATCCTAGTGTCTTAGAATTACTGAAAAACCACTTAAAATTAACTTAAAATGAATATACAGGATAGTTAGTAAAAAATAATAGTATATAGTCTTAAATATTAAGGCTGATAGGTTTTAGTTTATAACCTGAATCAGTGAATTCACTGCACCACATAGCGCAAGCTCTTGATTCTACAGCGGTTAGAAAAATGCCCGCTGAACCTACGGGTTTTATGCAGGGATGCATTTATTGAGCGAATGCAGGACGCATTTGAGCTTGCAGTTAATATTTTTCAATTCCACCGTAAAACCAATATCTTACACTCTGTATTCACTTTGAAGTCACGGATTCAGGTAATAGTAATTAGTGAATATTTTGCTGCTAAGCTTTCAATATAT
>ASZJ01000011.1 GCA_000416275.1 Osedax symbiont Rs1 | reverse complement strand
GAGAAGAGATTAAAAGCATCTTTTGCTTTTGGCAGTGAGGCGGGTACACAGGGCTCATCGGGATAGCTTATGCTAAGCACCGCTTAGAAGCCCCTGCTTTAAACTAAATGCTTAACATTGCATTGGTGGCAGCGATTAAGTGATGCTTGGTATTTTGCTCTGATGAGGAGTGCCCCGACGCCTCGCTAATAACTAGCGTTGCATTGGCTAATTGTTGCTTTAAAAGCCAAGCATTATCAAAGGGGCATATGATGTCGTATCGACCGTGGACGATCGTGGTCGGTATATTCTGAATTAGGTGACAATTTTCGAGCAGCTGGTTATCAGTTAAAAAGCAGTCATTCACCATATAGTGTGCTTCATGACGGGCCAGCGTCCAGCTTTCGTGATCATTTGTAGCTGAGTCGACAAATTCTGGATTTGGCACTAAGGTACAGCACCTTAATTCCCAGGTCGCCCAAGCTCTGGCGAGCTTTAGCGCCGCCTCTTTATCATCCGAGGTCATTATAGAGTAGGCGATCGCCGGTGAAGATTGGGTTGATCCCGCTGGCAATGCCTGTAGGTAGTCAGTCCAATAATCAGGGAAGAGCCTGCTTGCCCCACCCCCCGCAAACGCCCAATCGGTGTCTTGTTTTCGACCTAAAAATATCCCCCGCAACACTAAGCTTAGCACTCTTTCAGGATGTGCCTGCGCGTAGACAATCGCGAGTGTTGATCCCCAAGATCCGCCAAAGACATGCCATTTTTGAATGTCTAACTGACGGCGAATCAATTCAATGTCTGCCACTAAATGACTAGTGGTGTTGTCTTCTAGGCTGCCAAAAGGTAGCGATCTGCCACAGCCGCGCTGATCAAATAAAATGATTCGATACTTTTCAGGATCAAAAAAACGTCGAGAATTTGCGGAGCAACCACCCCCTGGTCCACCGTGCAAAAAGACTACGGGCTGCCCGTTGGGATTTCCACACTCTTCAACGTAAATGTCATGGATAGCATCTACTTTTAATTTAAAGTGGTTATAGGGTGTTATTTCAGGGAATAGCTGGTTCATCAAGGTGTCCTATAAAAAAATTGAATACTCATACACACATAATCCTGAATCAGTGAGATGCGCCGCTAAGCATAAGCTATTGACCCTACAACTGCTTGAAAAAAAACACTGAAGCTAAAGGTTTTATGCACGAATACGTTTATTTAGCGAATGTAGGCCGCATATGAGCTTGCAGCTAACATCCGTGATCCTCTAGCGCCAGATTTGTTGCTGGGTAATGACCTGTCTCTAACATTTAGCTTTAGAGTTATCTCCAAACAACCAGAGCACTGCAGTCATTAACGTAATGGTGGCGAAAGCCACAAATAGGCCAGTATACATTAATTGATCTAAACACCACCCACTTAACAAAATACCGATTGGCACCGCGGCATAACGCAGAGAATTGAACAGCGCAAAAATCGTCCCCTGGCGACTTTCCGGGACCAGTTTTTGCAGCATGCTGGCATCAATTAAGCCGCCTACTCCCAGTGCTAGACCATAGATAAAGAGCCCTACGGCTACGAGCCACTGCCCCTGGTTATTTGCAATGGCTAGCGCAATGCAGCCAAGTGCGAGACTTTGTGCAATAGGCGTAGCAATCAAGAGCTGTAAGTTGCTCAGTTTATCGCCAAAGACTGTATATATGAGCGTGGTTGTGGTGGTGCCCGCAGCGAACATGGTTAGCCATACACCCAGCCAAACGGCCTGATCTCCAGTTGCCTTGGCGATAACTGGCAAAGTTAAAGAGAGCATAGAAACCGCTACTGTATTGATCACTAAATCAAAGATGGCTAATTTTAAAATCAGTTTTTGGGCGACTAGCCAGCGCCAAGTATTGGCGGGCTTTAATTGGATTTTTTGCGGGTATCGAAGCTGTTTAAGCAGCTGCCTTTTGCTCATCCATATTAAGATCAAGGCTGCTATCACAAAGGTAGCAGAATCAATATAAAGCAGATATAGGGCGCTAACAACACTTAACATTAGACCGGCAACAAGCGGGCCGACTAGATCAGACAGTGTCTCTGTCATACTGACCAAACCATTTGCTCTAGCCCTGGGTAATTTATGGCTGCTAATTAAGCGCGCGAATATGACATTTTTTGCGGTCTGAGCAGGAACATCTAGCAACATACTGAAAAACACTAGAGCTGTCAGCAGCAGAGTATCGAGCATTTGTAAGCTGTAGAAAACAGGAATCAGGATCACCGCAATTGCATTTATTGCATCACAAATATAGCTGATTCGGCTCGCTGAATATCTATCTATTAAAGGCCCGCTAAAGATACCAACCATGATATTCGGCAATTGCCCAGCCACAACAATGGCGGCTGTAGTGAACGCACTGCCGGTTATATCAAAGACAAACCAGGGAATGGCAATCACCGAGATGCTGTTGCCAATCAGTGAAAAGCCATTAGCGGTTAATGCTAGGTAGAATGAAAACCACTTGGTTTGTTTGCCTGGTTCATCCGTTATTTTTCTAACCGCCGTAGAATCAAGAGCTTGCGCTATGTGGTGTGGTGAAGTCACTTATGTAAAAGAAGACAGCATAAAGAATGATTTCTTTTGGATAATGCGTACCTTTAAAATCGATCATTTATAATGCGCATCAAGAAAAATAGATATTATCCAATAACCAAGTAAACTTTGCGGCACAACCAAATATCGGCTTACCAGCAAAGATAGCGAAGGCACAGATTTCTCAGTGACTCCTTAACCAGATAGATAGACTTTTGATCCGCAGGTGCTGTTAGGAGTCTATCATTAGGGAACACCAGTTGTAAGATCACTCCTGAGTAGACCAACCGATAAAAATCTACCGGATCACAAGGGCGAAAATATCCCTGATGATGTCCCTCTTCGAGTAGTGTTTGAAGGCGCTTATGCATTTTCGCTAACGGCCCTTGAGTTAAATTTTCAGTGAAGCTTCCACCTGCTGCTATCTTGACGTAATCCATCCCTCCCTTAGGTGTGGCGAAGTCAATTAAAGAGAGCCTTACATATGCAGGATGCATAATTTTAAAGTCAACGAAAGAATCCAACACGGTGCGTAATCCCTCAATAGCATCACTACTGGGTTCGTATTGAAACTGTTGAGCCAGCTGCGTGATAAAACGCTTGGAAACCGCGATCAAAATAGCATCACGATTTTTGTAGTGTTTATAAATTGCGGGTACTCGAATATTCAGTGGTTCGGCAATATCTTTTAACTGCAGCCCGTAGACCCCTTTTTGAGCAATCAATTGTTCTGCTTTATCTAAGATACGCTCGCGTGTATGGATGGTCTTTACGCCGAAGGTACCTGTGATTGAGTGTTGGTCCATAGTTTTCAGCTTGAGTTGGTAAGGTTATTTTAGATGCTGTGCAGCATAACATAATACTGATCATATGAGCCTTCACATTTCATATAGTGGAAATCGACTTACAATCCTCTCGATGCATTGTATTTGACAAACTTATTCATATTTGGTTAACTTGATTAACCGGATATGAATAATTATCCGTATTTAAGAGGATGTATAACAGTGAAAAGCAATTATCAGCCTTTGAGTGGCAATGAAATGCCAAGATTTGGTGGTCCTGCAACGTTTATGCGGTTACCCGCAAAAGGTGTTTGTGATGAACTGGATGTTGGGTTTGTCGGGGTTCCTTTTGATATTGGTACATCCAACCGTCTCAGAGCTCGATTATTGCAGAGAGAAATCCTTGATGAATCAATAATGTTGAGGCCGTTCAACGTTTCTACTGGAGCTAATTCGTTCAACAGTCTCTCGATTGCTGATATTGGTGATGCGCCGATTAATACCTTCAATATTCAAAAAGTATGGGAATTATCGAATCATTCTACGATGAAATGCATAATTCCTCTGACGACAGGTGGAGATCACACCATTGCGTTACCCATATAGTGTGCTTTGAAGAAGAGCTTTGGGACGGTTGCTATGAGCTATAATTGTATTACGTGGTACAGGCTACTTGTCAGCTGAATACAGCTGGACTCAAGAACAAGGTGCCTGTGTTATCACATCAGATGAATGCTGGTTCAAATCTTTAGCAGCGTTAATGCTAAAAATTCGCCAGCAGCTCGGGAATGGTCCGGGATCTATAATTTTTGATATTGACTGCCTTGACCCCGATTATGCATCGGGAACGGGTACTGCCGAGATGACTGGTTTAACAGTTCATCAAGGAATCGAAATTGTTCGTGGTTGTCGCGGTATGAAAGTTGTTGGAGACGACTTGGTTGAAGTGAGTCCTCCGTATGACCTTGCTAAAAATACTTCGATAGTTGCTGTCAATTTACTGTACGAAATGCTGTGTGTATTGTCTGGAATTACGCTAGATAGTCACTTTATAACTATAAATATAAGAGAGAATTAAAATGATAGAAAAACTAAACCCCGTTCATATGAACGAGAGAACTATGGGCTTTAAGGAAACATTCGGCTTATGGATTGCCGCTAACGTTGTTATTACAACGGTACTTACAGGGATGCTCTTTGCAGAACAAATTACCCTTTATCAATGTTTATTTGCGGTTGTTGTAGGATCTTTGGTGGGATCTATCCCTTTGGCGCTGACCGCCAAAATGGGCTTTAGAACCGGTTTACCAACAATGGCAGTTGCACGTGGCGCGTTTGGTCAACGGGGGGCAATACTTCCTGCGATTGTCAACGTTTTCATGTTGATCGCATGGAGTTGGATTCAAGCATATCTGGCTGGTGTCAGTTTGAATTACGCAGTTAACTATATGTTTGGGTACGATAATGTAAATTTATTTGTTATTTTCACCGAGTTGGTCGTTATTTTGATTACCATCAATGGTCACCGGTTGATTGAAACACTAGAGAAAACAATTGCCAATGTCATGCTAGTACTGTCGGTAGTAATTTTTGCGGTGATGTTTACTCATTACGATGTGCATAACATAATCACAATGAAAGTTGCAGAAAACCCAGATATCAGTACCATTGTTGCTTTTGATATTGTGATTGCAACCGCATTTTCATGGATGTCCTCAGTCTGTGACTATAACCGTCATTGTAAAACAGAACGTTCAAGCGTTATTGGCACTTATTCGGGTTATGTTCTAGCATCCGTTATTGCCATGATGCTTGGGTTTATTGTAGCTGCATTTAGTATTACAAGCGGTGCAGAGGGGACCTACGATCCAACAGTTTTACTCGTTGATGCCGGACTTGGCTTTTATGGGTTTGTTGCTGCTGTAATCGTATTTCTTTCTGTGGTCTCTACCAACGTTATGGGACTTTACAGTGCTACTTACTCAATGATGTCGATAAAAGAAAACCTCAATTTCCAAGTAATAGTTGTTATTTTGGGTATTGCTGTGGCTTTAGGTGCTCTTATGAAAGAAACACTTATGGCTAGTTTTTTTGATTTTATTCTATTGATATCTACATTGTTCATCCCGATCTTTGCCATCATATTGACAGATTTCTTTGTACTTAAAGGTGGCGAATATGACAACGAAGATATCTGTAGCAATGAGAAAAAACTATATCATTATTTTCATGGGTTTAATCTATTGTCGATAGCAGCCTACGTTTCTGGTGCTGGCTTTGGCTATTACTTTACTTATGTTAATCCACTGGCAGTCGGTAGCGCCATCCCTACCTTTATTATATCGGCACTAATTTATCTATTGCTGATGCGTGTTTCAGCTAAAGACACTAATAAGGTGGAGTTACAAAATAATGGTTAAGGCTTACCAAGCTGCTTGTGTGCAGATGGCTTCTGAGTTAGGTGACAAACACACCAATTTGTCGACAATGCGGCGGTGGGTACAGAAGATATGTGGGGAGCACCCTGATCTCCGTCTTGTTGTTTTCCCTGAGCTGGTCACTACCGGTTTCATTTTGGGAGAAAAAGCTTGTGAAGCAGCAGAGTTGCATGATGGAGAGCATCTTGGTTTTATCTCAAAGCTGGCCGCGGAATATCAAGTACACATCGTTTATGGCTATGTAGAACGGGGAGCTGGGGGGAAAATTTATGATTCTCAACAGCTGGTATCTGATCAAGGTAAACCGCTTCTAAATTACCGTAAGATTCATCTGACTGAATTTGAGAAATCGACCTTTTCTGCCGGTCACGAATTGGCCGTGGTTGATACTGCATTGGGAAAAATCGGGATGCAAATCTGCTGGGACTTGGCTTTTCCAGAGCTTTCTCGGCTTCAGGCATTACAGGGCTGTGATCTTTTGGTAGCATCTAGCGCTTGGGAGAGTCCCTATGCGCCTGAATTGCAAAAATTTTCGATGGCCAGAGCGATAGATAACACCTTACACTTAGTTGTCAGCAACAGTGTAGGTGAGTGTTCTGGTTTTAATTTTTCCGGCCATTCAGGAATTTATGACCCCACTGGCAAAGCCCTGAGCCAGCTTCAGGATCAAGCAGGTTATTCAATTGCACTGATTGACCCAATCATTCAACAGCAGTGTCGCAATGGTTTTTTTAGCATGCTCGAAGAACGCCGATTGGACGTCTACAGTCTCAATAACGAGTCTGATCAGTAACCAGATCCGTTCAATCATCTGACTAGAGTGAACTTAGAAGGGGTCTAGCGCAAATAGGCCCTGGTTTTAATCTTAATATCGTAAGTGATTGATTTCACCAACGATCTTAGAACGCTAAAAAACCCTCATAAATCGAACGTTTGTTGATACCAATTTAATAATGCTGTGAACTAAGAGAGGTTTAAAATGAATAAAGGTGAGGACACGCTTGCTGGTATGTTGCCAATTTTAATGATTGGGATGGTTTTTGGGCTTGTTTGATTTATATCGTATGAGCCATCAGGAAGCCCGTGGGGTGGTTTGATCACGCCTCTTAACACCCACTCTGGTAAGGATGATGGTAGTAACTACAGCCATGGCTTGTGTAATCCTGATCTGGCAAGACTTTTCC
>ASZJ01000010.1 GCA_000416275.1 Osedax symbiont Rs1 | reverse complement strand
GCTGCTACTTTAAAGAAGAAGGGAAGTGGTCTTTAATTTTAACGACTTTTGGACTAAAACCCTGTCAAGAGAAAATGATTTATATTGACGTTCTGCCCCGAGTTATTGAGAAGTTACAATATCCGCATAAAACTCACTGGTTCAAGTAGTTACAACATTCGGCCTAGCTGAACAGCTTAAGCGACTGTTATACTGTGGCTTTTATAGCGAAACGCCGAGCTTAATGATCGGTAAAACGATGCTATATCAGCGTATTATTTGGGATTAAACTATGGTTTTTAAGAGTAGCAGAAAATTAACTATGCAGGTTAAATACACGTTAGCGGCGCTCGCTTGTTTGTTGTTTTTAGCTGGCTGCGCCGGAAAACCTGGCATATCAAATGCGGTGAGTTGGCAGGCGCTAAAGGGCTGGCAACAGGACGATCACACGACCTTAGTAGCACCTTTACTGGCACAGTGCCCAAAACTGCTTAAAAAGCAGCCGCAGTGGTCGAAGATTTGCCAGCAGGCACAAGAGTTAAATCCGACTGATTCTATCGCCGTTAAGCTGTTTTTCCAAAAACATTTTCAACCGCATGCGATCAATGGCTTAAAAGGCAGTAAGCACGGCTTAATCACCGGCTATTATGAGCCTTTACTGCAAGGCAGCTTTGTAAAAACTGCGCGCTTTAATTATCCGCTGTATAAAAAACCGGCGAATTTACTAAAGGTCTCCGCTAAAAACAATTTGCTAAAAGTAAAAGATAACCGAGCTCGCGGCCGATTGGTCAATGGTCGACTGCAAGCTTATTATTCAAGAGCAGAAATAGACGGTGCTAGACAACCTTTAGCTGGCAATGAATTGCTGTGGGTCGACAGTAGTGACGACGCCTTTTTCTTGCATATTCAGGGATCGGGTTTAGTGCAGTTACCTAATGGTGTGTTGGTAGGTGTCGGCTATGCGGGGCAAAACGGTCATCCCTACCGAGCGATTGGTCGAGACTTAGTCGCCATGCAAGAAATTTCTAAAGCAGATATTTCGCTGCAATCAATTAAGTCTTGGCTGACTGAGCACCCGAGAAAAGCGCAAGCACTTAAAAACAAGAATCCGAGCTACATCTTTTTCACCTTGCGCACTAAGGTAGAACAAGGGCCTCGAGGATCACTGAATGTGCCATTGACGCCTGAGCGCTCGGTGGCGGTTGATCGACGTATTATCCCGCTCGGCAGCCCTATATGGTTAAGTACCTCACTGCCCAATGACGGTGCCGACTATAGAAGATTGATGTTTGCTCAAGACACTGGTGGCGCTATTAATGGCCCGATCAGAGCCGATGTCTTTTTCGGTCGCGGGGCCAGGGCAAAAGCACTGGCGGGCACCATGAAACAAACCGGTAAAAATCTATATATTGCTACCTAAGTAGTAGCAATAGTATTCTTTCGATCATTTAAGCCGGATATTGCAGCCAATATTCGGCTTAAAGAGCTCTCTAAAGTAAATAATCCACCTTC
>ASZJ01000009.1 GCA_000416275.1 Osedax symbiont Rs1 | reverse complement strand
GGTTTTATAACTTGAATAAACCACCAAACGCCTACAACGAGTATGCTGCATCGCGCAATTTTTCTATTTAGACCCACCTAGGCATTTAGGCGACAGCAACTGTTTATCTGCTTTGACCGCCCACTCTGTGGTGGTGAATAGATGTAGTGCCAGCGCATGAATTGGATTGTTCATTAAATCAGCGACTAACTTATAGACACTTTGATGACGCTGTACCGCCCTTTTACCGATAAAATCATCGCTGACCACTATTAATTTATAATGACTTTCGGTGGCTGGTCCCGAGTGCATTTGACTCTCATTCTCCAAATAAAACTCAGCGCAATTAAGTCCTTGGCTGACTAACTCTTCGATCTTTTTTGCTATGCTCATTGTACCCTCTTTTTATTAAACCTGAATCCGTGGCCGCACTGCACCACTAACACACGTTCTGGATTTTACACTCGGTATTCACTTTAAAGCCACCGATTCAGCAAATACCTGAATCCGTGACTTCACAGCAGCACATAGCGCAAGCTCTTGATTCACTTTGAAGTCACGGATTCAGGTAATAGCTATTTATCATCGTCCATATTTTTAAAGCGACGGTGAACTCTGCGGGTAAAGAACCATACGGTGCCAATAATAATCGGCACCGACAGCCCGATTAATTGACTTTTTTCAATGGGCAACAGGCTTAAATCAACAGCTTCGATGAGGTACTTTACCAGCCCAATACTATAATAACTAATTGCTGCAACTGACAAACCCTCCACTGTGTGCTGCATCATTAGTTGAATTCTGGAGCGCCTATCCATGGAGGTCAACAGCAATTGGTTTTGCTCTTGAATGGATAATTCAACTTTGGTGCGCATCATATCTGAGACTCTATCAATACGCAGCGATAAACTCTCTAAACGATCACTGACCGCTCTGCAGGTATTGACCGCCGGCGTTAATCGTCTGGTGATGAACTCATTTAAGCTTAAATGCCCTGATACCTCGTCTTCACGCAATTCTTCTAATCGTTTAATCACTAAATCATAATAGGCAAAGGTAGCAGTGTAGCGAAAGGCGGTTCTGGCACGGACCGCTTCAATCTGCGCTGCCATAGCCGTTAACTGGGTGAGTATCCCCTGCTCGGAAAAATGTTCTGAGCAGGCTAGCTGATTGGTCAGCTTGACTAATTTCTCATCCATTGCTGTCAGTACCGTGACATTTTCTCTGGCCAAAGGTAAGGCCATCAACGTTAACATGCGGTAGGTTTCAATTTCGATCAAGCGCTGAGTTAAACGACCGATCTGGCTGTCACTCATGTGAATGTTGCCAATTAAAAAGCGCCCAAAGCCATCTGAGTGCAGTCTGAATGAGGTCCAGACTCGTGCATCACCATTTTGTGGGCTGCTACCGACTAGTCTAAAATTTTCAAATGATTTTTTAGCGTTAACAATTAACTGGCTATCATTTTCATCGATACACTGTAAAGCCAGATGAAAATTTGCCACCACCATTCCCGGTAGTTGCTCTAGCCAACCTTGGGGCAAGGGAGTCAATCCCGTGCACTCAAACGGTGCTTGATCGCTGAGAGAAGAGTTGATGAAGGTAAAAGCAGTGAACTCTAAATGCACTTCGCGTCGCACCTTAAAAGTAGCGGTCTCTAACTGTAAATTAGTTTGATCTAGCTGTGGCACGGGTAACTCGAATGCAGCGTAGAGCTGTTGCAAATGAGCAAACTGCTCGGCTTTTTGCAACTCGTTACTCAACACTACGAAATGGGTAATATGCGCCGGACACTGAATAACTTGATAGGGACGCGAGTGCATCTCTTCATACAGGGATTCTAGCAATGGATGATATTGAATACCGGATATCTTGCCATTTTTAATGTTCATATTTAGCCCATATTACACGTTGTAAACTATCCTCAATCGAGGATCGCGGTCATGATTTGATCAGTGCTGAGATCAAAGGTCATGACATTGGTTTGCACTTCAAACCACTGCGTAAATACTGGATAGTTGATCACTGGCCAATAATCGGCAAATTGATCCCATGCCGACAATTCATTTTCAAACATTTTCTGCCAGCCATCACTGAGTAGTAAATCAAAATCTGACTCTTGCGCTACCTCATCTATCAGGTAGACACTGCCTGATTCTCTGAGCTCTGCTAAAGAGAGCTTTTGATAGCCATCTTCAGCGGCTATTTTTCCCTCTAAACTTGCTATCCACTCGGCAAAGGGGGCTTTGGCCAACAAGGTAAAACTAGATCTATTGATTAATTTCATGGGTCGCTTCTTGATAAAGTTTTCTAAAGTGATTAAAGCTAGCTGACATTCAGCAGTACCGTACCTATTAGTGACCTACTAGTGACCTACTAGTGACTACTAGCTAGGCACAGCTTAAAGGCTGCACGCTTAATAGTGCTATTATGCAGTTTTTAGGTGTATATGAAATAGTTAATGAATTGTCTTAGTTGAAATGCTACATTAATCTGCTTGTTTTCTACCCTTCCCTGCGCTACTACCTTGTTAGATGGAAGTTATTATTAAACGAGACCTCTGCATAACTACTGCGCTCGGTAATACGGCGTTAAAAACCGGCTCAATATGCTCATTTACACCAGTAAATTCCGCTATCTCGCCGTTTTTTTCCTTGTCTTACCTTCGCTCGCAACGTTATGAAGAGGTCTCTAAACGTTGTTGTAAAAAGCTGCCATGAAAATTCCGATTTTAAAGAACCTTGAAACCGAGCAACAGTGGTTAGCTTTTAGCCGCCAGAAAAATACTTACGCTTATATCTCTAGTCCCTCGTGCTTAGTGGATTTTCAGACCAGTTTTTTACTAGTGACCGACATTAAAAAAGACCTTAGTGATGGTCGGCAAGCGTTAAAATACAGCTTGGGAGATCGAAATTCACAGCGAGCGGCATGGCAGCTTATAGAAACTTGTGATTGGAGTTTGAGAAAACTGTTAGCGGGGTTTAAGCGGCTCGATTTTAGCTCTAACGTGCGTGACAACTCGGTCTTAAATTTACACAGCAATCTCAGCATTCGTCAATTTTTCGCCAAAGATAAATGCGTTATATCCCCGGCTTTACTCCAACCGCTACTCCCGATTAAAGCCCCGCCTAGTCATTGGCGCTTAGCAGATGTGAAAAATTTACTCAGCTGCGAGCAGTTTTCCGATCTACAGTGGCTCTCCCAAAAACCAGCATTTAGCAGTATAAAAGCGGTACTATTGCAGCTGATCTGCCACGCTGAAAACTGGCGAGTGAGCATGCATAAAGATTATATTGTACTAAGCTGCAACGATACTTTTCTTTTACAATTCAAACCTAAGCTACAGCAGCTGGCGCTACCGGCTCCTAGCTCCTAGCTGCTAATATCTAAGCGCTAGATTAAGATATTGATTTCAGTCAAGCTCAAGTTATATAAAAGCTGCGCCGGCTGCTCTTTATATTAAAATCACCTCTTGATTTAGACGGATTGAGGATTTAAGCGGCGAGCATCGCTCAGATTAGGCCGTGCTGCTGTTTAATCAACATTTGACACTTAACTTCCGCTTGGCGGGCCCATAATAAAATTTCCGGTTTAATTGGACAAGGTATCACATTGAATAATCCACTTGCTATTTCTGCTGTTCAGTGGAACAGCGAACTAATAAAACGCCATGATATGGCAGGACCGCGCTACACCTCATATCCTACCGCGTTACAGTTTAACGAATCCCTGAATGCCGATTCATTAATAAGTAGTGCCAAGTGCTCTTTAAACCAACAGCAACCTCTATCGCTGTATTTTCACATCCCCTTTTGCGCCCATGTTTGTTACTACTGTGCCTGCAATAAAGTCATCACCCGACAGCGTTCAAGATCAGAGCCATACCTAGCGACTTTGTATAAAGAAATGCAGTTTATGGCGGATCATTTTAGTGGCGATAGACAAGTCAACCAACTGCATTGGGGCGGCGGCACTCCAACTTTTCTGAATAACCAGCAAATTATTGATTTAATGGCCAAGACCGCAGAATTATTTAATTTACGCGATGA
Source organism: Osedax symbiont Rs1 (assembly GCA_000416275.1). GTDB lineage: Bacteria > Pseudomonadota > Gammaproteobacteria > Pseudomonadales > Balneatricaceae > Rs1. The sequence continues at coordinate 5,304 of ASZJ01000009.1, read as the reverse complement.
TGACTTAGGTGATTACTCAATAGAGATCGATCCAAGAGAGTGTGATTTAACTACTTTGCAAGTGTTGCGCAAGGTCGGCTTCAATCGCATCAGCTTGGGCATTCAAGATGTGAATGAAAAAGTGCAGATTGCGGTCAACAGAGTGCAGCCTGTTGAGGAGATTGCCCTGCTGATTAAGCAGGCCAAAGAGCTAGCGTTTAAATCCATCAATGTCGATCTGATCTACGGCCTACCCCACCAAACTTTAGCAACTTTTGAAGATACCTTAACGCAAGTTATCGAAATGTCGGTCGATCGATTGTCAGTGTTTAATTACGCGCATATGCCGAACCGTTTTAGAGCACAGCGCCATATTCAAGATGCAGATTTGCCGAGCCCTGAGCAGAAATTGGCCATCCAACAGTTAATTATTGATAAGTTAACGGCAGCGGGCTACGTCTATATTGGAATGGACCACTTCGCCAAACCGACGGATTCACTATCGATCGCCCAAGAAAAAGGCTACTTACACCGTAATTTTCAAGGCTATACCACCCATTCAGATTGCGATTTAGTCGCTATGGGAGTGTCGGCGATCAGTCAAATTGGCGATTTATATTATCAAAATTCTCACCAGCTCAGTGTTTATACCGACTTAATTAAAAGCAAGCAGTGCGCGATCATTAAAGGGGTTCAATTAAGCGCGGATGATAAAATTCGCCGCGACCTAATCACCCAATTAATCTGTCATTTTTACTTAGATATCAATGAGTTTTCTAAGAAACATAATATAGAGTTTAAGCAGTATTTTGCGCAAGAAATATTGGAATTAGAGAAGCTAGCTGTCGATCATTTACTTATTATAGATCAACAGCAGCTAACAATTACTGCCGCTGGCAGGATGCTAGTGCGCAGAATTTGTATGGTGTTTGATGCCTATATGGACAAACAAAAACTCAAGCAGAGTTTCTCGCGCATCATTTAGCAGTCATAGATAGAGAGGAGCAGGCTCAATTATAAGCTACGATTACTGCCCCAGCATAGCTGGGGCTTGAACTCGGCTTAAAGTTCAGCTACCGGCATTCTCTTGCTTGCGCGGATATAGGCAGTTAGTTATCCGCAGCGAAGACCTAGAACTTGTTCAGCGGCTCTCTGGGTCTCAATGACGCTTTTTCCAAGCTTGATAAATAGGCTCTGGCCAGTGGCTTTCTATCCAGGCGATCGTCGCCGTTATTTGCTGTTTATTTAATTGACTCTTCCAGGCGGGCATGCCCCCTTTTGTGCCATTTTCAATCGTATCTATCAGCATATTAAGCGGGTGGTGCCATGCATGGGCCGTACCATTCAGTGGCGGGGTTGGATATTTGCCATGCTCGTTAGGCACGCGCCAATTCTTGGTTGCTTGGGCTGCTCGACCGTGACAAACAGCGCAGTTTTCAATGAATATTTCCTTTCCTTGTGCCACTTGTGCGAGGCTGTACCAACGTTGTGTTTGACTGTCTTGATGCTGCACATCAACCCCATCAGAGCAGGCCTGCAACAGCAGTAAAGCCAATATTGTCAGGGAGCCGCGCAGTACTAATTTAAATTCCTTACACTTATTTAACATCGTTATTCCTTATGGTGATAATTTCAGATTTCCACATAGCGACTGCCTAGTGCTGAGGTCTGAATTTACTATTCAATTAATTGTCATGCGTTTTACTTAAGAAACGCGAGCGAGCTACTGAAATCCCACTTCAGACATCTTTTTTTAGCGGACTAAATTAGCTCACCTGTATCCAAGTCGCCATACCTGATGCCTGGTGCTCTATCATATGACAGTGCAATAACCATTTACCGCGCTCGCCTGCGCGGAACATGATTTTTGTTGTCCCACCTGCCTCGATCAATAGCGTGTCATGCCAAATATTTTTTGGATAGAATGCCGAGTCAGCCTTAAAATGGTGGCCGTGCAAATGCATAGCATGGGGCCAGCGAGTCTGGTTAATAATTTCAATTTCTACCATCTCTCCACTTTTGGCAGTCAGTAAAGGCTGATCAGCTAAGTTTGCCACACCATTAAACGACCAAATCTGTTGTTTTTTGACCAGTTCATTAACACTTAATAGCTCGCCTTGATAACGAGCTTGCTGAAGATTACCCATAGCGCCGCCTTCCATCAGCAGTTTTTTACGGTGCACAATATTATTTTTATCTATTTTTGGCAATCGATTTTCCGGCAGCGCCAATGGCTCAGAATCATGTTGCAGCAAGCGATCGTTAGCTGTGACAACGATGTTTGATACAACAAGTTTTTGCTTGGCACTCACTTCATAAATCGGAAAGTTACCTATACTCTGTGGTATCTCGACAATCAAATCATAGCGCTCTGCCGGCCCGAGAGTGAGTGGTTTATCCGATTTAAGAGGTGTGGGTAAAGGCTGTCCATCTTTGGCCAATATCCACACTTTAAGGTTGGGAAAAGCCAGCGTCATGATCCTTGAATTAGCGGCATTTAACAGCCTTAATCGAATGCGCTGACCGAGCTTACAATGATAAATGTTATCACGCTGTCGATTGACCGTGATTACATTACCCTTGCGCCCACCGTGAGCCCACTCAGTAAAATTAGCCAGAGAGGCAATATCCAGCTGCCGGTCGGCATTGATCAACCAGTCATCAATAACCATCAATAAATCTTGATCGACGACGTATTTCTCAGCCTCCCATACTATTAAGGGCAGATATAGCCCCCTCGCCAGTTGCTCATAAGTCTGGTGATGAGCATGTGCCCAATAGGTACCTGCATCTCGCGCGGTTATTTGGTAGTTGAACGAGGCACCCGCTGCGATAGGTGCTTGTGTCATGCCACTTACACCATCCATTCTATTTTCGACTCGCATCCCATGCCAGTGCAGCGAGGTCGCCTCAGGTAACTGATTTTGCACTTCAATCTGCACTGTCTCAAATTGCTGTAAATCGAGTTGTTTAAGGTCACTAGCCCACAGCTGAATAGGTGCGTAATTAGCGAACCAGTCTTGAGTTTCAGTGCGCAGCTTTAGCGTAATTGCTCGGTATTGTGGGGTAATTGCCTGACTAAATTGACTCAGAGGCAGCAAACAAATGCTGGCGAGCTTTATAAAAGTTCTTCTATTGAGCATTATATCTAACTCATTCAAGGATGATTTTTAGCAAAAATTGATTAAAAAAATAACACTGCTCGCTAAAAGGGCTCGTTAAGCACTTATTTGATCAACCGATCAACGTATTGCAGAGCTCTGTGCCAGTCGCTTATCAACCGACTGCAGCTTGTACAAACCTGAATCAGTGACTTCACTGCACCACATAGTGCAAGCTCTTGATTCACTTTGAAGTCACGGATTCAGGTTGAAATCATCAAAATTCACTAATAGGACTGCTAAAAAAATTGCTCAAACTGTCACTAAGACAATAAATTACAAGTGTATTAAGCAGTACCAACGACACTCTTGGAGGGTGTAGCTAGGTGTGTAAATATGGGTGTAAACAAGAGTATCGATAAAGGTGCGCTTACGCACAGATGAAAACGCTTTTCGGTGGTCGTTTCACCACATCATCGAAGCCTGCAACAAGCGAGAAAGAGTAGGCAGAGTTAATTTTTTTAGGAGCACACACTGGAGCAGTGGCAATAGAATTTAGGCTAATTGGTGAATCACTGGCACAGCTTTGGCTGCAGCAATTTTGCAGATCAACACACTGCAAGTTAGGGCTGTGCACACTGCCCATTTTTACGCCAGAATCAGGGTGGCATGTTGTCAGCGCAGAATCAGCGGGGCTATTCGCCGCGATCAGCACTGAGATAAAAAACATAAATGCGACTAATATACGTGGCATTAACCTTCCTAATAGACATAAATAATTTTGTTAAGTTAACTACAATAATGTAAATAATAGCTTGAGAGCCCGGCATAACTTACCCAGAGGGATGATAACTGCGCTCGGTAATACGGCGTCAAAATCGACTCAATATGCTCATATACACCAGTAATACGCATAAAGAAGGGCACACTGCACCCAAAGTGAGGGGGCACACTGACTCCGCTATCTCACTGGTTTTTTCCTGGTTTCACCTTCGCTCGCAACGTTATGCAAAGGTCTCATGACGCAGATATAAATTCAATTCAAATCGTAAAAAAATAAGCCATCACCCAGAATTTTGATCATAAAACGTTTATGAAATTGCCCTGTCACATAATCCCCTAGCGACACTAATCAACCCAGTTATTCTTTTTTGGAAATGGCTATTTTCAATACCATATATCCGCATATTCCCGATAGAAAAGAGCCCACTAAGATGGCTAATTTGTCGGTGAATTGGAAGAGCGTATCATCGTTAAAGGCCAGCGAGACGATGAATAAACTCATAGTAAAGCCGATTCCGGTCAAGAGCGAGACTCCATAGAGCTGCAGCCAATTGCTGTCTTGTGGCATTTTCGCTACTTTTAGTTTAATCGCCAGCCAGCTAAAACCGAACACCCCCACTTGCTTGCCAAAAAACAAGCCGAGCATAATTCCCATCGGCACTGGTCCGCTCATCTGATCGAGTGAAATATCTTTAAAGCTGACCCCTGCATTGACGAAGGCAAACAGCGGCAAGATAAAGAAAGCCACCCAAAAATGTAAGCTGTGTTCTATTTCTTTTAACGGCGAGACTTTTTTTCGAGCTTCATCAATCGCATTTAAAGGAATTGTGAAGGCTAGCGCCACTCCTGCTAACGTAGCGTGGACGCCAGATTTAAGCACGCTCACCCAAAGTACTGTCCCCACCACAAAAAAGGCCGCTTTTTTACTGACCCCCATGATATTCATGCCGATCAGGGTCGTTAATGCCAGCAGCGCTACACTGATCGACATAGTAGATAATTCAGTGGTGTAAAAGATCGCAATGATAACGATCGCGCCTAAGTCGTCGATAATCGCCAGCGCCATCAAAAATATTTTCAGCGAGACCGGCACCCTTTTACCGAGCATCGACAGTATGCCTAATGCGAAGGCAATATCGGTGGCTGTCGGAATCGCCCAACCATTAATCGCCACGTCGCTGTCAGCGTTAAAATATAAATAAACGGCGGCGGGAATTAACATTCCTCCCAGTGCTGCAAATCCAGGTAGCGCAATTTGACTGACAGACGACAAGTGCCCCTCGAGTATCTCTCTTTTGACCTCGAGACCAATTAGTAAGAAAAAAATCGCCATCAAGCCATCGTTGACCCAGTGGTACAGTGACTTATCGATAGAGAGCGAGCCAAATCGAATTTCAACTGGGATGTGTAGAAAAGCTTGATAACTCAAGTTTCGGGATTC
>ASZJ01000008.1 GCA_000416275.1 Osedax symbiont Rs1 | reverse complement strand
AGTCATGCAAATGGATAATTTTACTCTACGGCAAGAAGGCCTAGAGTAACGGGAGGAGTTCATTTTAGCTAATGAAATGAACTCCGAAACTTGAGTTGATAAATATCAGAAAATGCCGAGTTACTGAGTAGTAGTGCCAACACAGTCACTAGTATTAACAAAATACCGCTCGCCGAATCATTATCTACGAAATCTTTAATAATTTTCATTCTTACTCTCATTTAGTCATTTAAAAGCACAGCCGCGCTATGTGACAATCTTTATTTACTGCGATTAGCAAAGCTTAAAAAGAGCGCGCTAAATCAGCAATGCTAAGCGCTAGCCACATATTATCAGTATTATTGAAATCAAAATAATGTTTTATTGAAGAATTAATGATCAATTAACAGCCGCTAACATGCACATCACTGCCTTGCGCATTTAGCGAGTCGTCACTGATCATTAGTATCTTACTAGTGCTCTAAAACTAGAAATAATGGCTGTTTATGGAAGCGCTGAGTAGCATTTAGGGGTTTGGTGCACATTCCCTCGAAATTAACCTTAGTTACTCTGAAAAAGGACAATTTCGATGAGTTCTCGGTGTTTTGATCATTGAGACAGCTTTACGAGACAAAAAATTCATAATTTAAGTCAATTCACAGCACTATTAAATTGGTCTCAACAAACGTTCGTTTAATGAGATTTGTTAAGTACTTCAAGATCGCTTGAAAAATCAATTATTTACGATTTTAAGGTTAACACTGAGGCGATGTGCGCTAAACCCCAGTTAGTTTTCCTATAGCTTTAGCTTGGCAAAGCCTTCAGCGGTGCGGCTTACAACCCCAAGCGGCGAAAAATAAATGATCATTGTTTTTAATTAAAACAAAGAGTACATTCTAATTAGAGCTCCGTTATAGCTAGACTTGTATTCTAGTATTGGCTACGAAGCTCTTGCAATTACGCAAATATACCTGAACAGAGAGCTCGATATAATGTCTCTTGCAAAACCATTCAACATAAATAAGAAATTCCGAATTCCAGCGCAAACTACATGGGGTTCTTCTTTTCCAGGTCCTGCAGACCTCAACTTTAATTACCGAAAGCTTATGGATACCAAATCGATAGGGCTCGGTATTACGACTACCGGTGATTCAAAAATAGCGATAATCGGTGGCGGCATTACTGGAATTACTGCTGCGTATGAGCTTCTAAAATGCGGATATAAAAATATTCATCTGTATGAAGCAACCGATAGACTTGGCGGCCGACACGACACCCATTACGACGAGCGCACAACAGATGGTGCACAATATGCAACGTTTGAAGGTGGCGCAATGCGGTTCCCACCGTTCCTCAGCGGAATATCACAAGACCCAGCCTTAGGCGAGTCAGTTTTATCCTATTATGTAAATGAATACAACATAGCCACTGAAGGATTTCCTAACCCTGGTTCAGAATATGCAGATACTGGGATTTATTACAATGAAGGTTACCAAGAGGATCTCACACAACCCGAATTAGCATTTTGGCTTAAAAAAGATACACAACCGCCAACACCTGCACTGCAGGCTGTTTATGATAAATGGCAAGCGTTTACCGATAAGATTCTCGCGGTTGTTTCAACCACTTATGCTAAAAGCCCTCAAGCGTGGCAAATACTTTGGGAAGGTGTTGTAAACTCGTATTGGAAAAACACATACAGGGATGTCATTTTGAATCCGGTAATTACTTATGATCCCCTAAATGTCGGTAATTTTGGTGGCGTTGGCATGACTGAAGATGAAGCCGCACTGTTCTACACAGTTGGCGCTGGAGATGGCGGGTGGGGATCATTCTTCAATCTCTCTTTTTTGTATGTCTATAGAACATTCGTGAGCTTACGAGAAGAT
>ASZJ01000007.1 GCA_000416275.1 Osedax symbiont Rs1 | reverse complement strand
AATATAAAGTTGAGCTATGCTGCCGTAAGCTCACGAACATTCGCTCATGGATTTGGATCAGATCTCTTTCTTATTCAAGGGCGTTTTGTTGATGGAACCTATACTCCTGGTCCACATTATAGCGATGAAAGTATGGTGGATACTGGAGGTTCGAAAGTTAAATCTCCGCGCTATTTAGGTACCGAGATTTTTTGGGAATCCATGATGTTCGAAACAACAGAATTTTATAGTGTGGAACTAGGAGGATCAGTCTCTACCTCCATGTACGATTTGATGTCTACAGGCCTTGGGGCGCCTCTTAGTATATGGCAGAACAATCCGGTAACCCAAATACAAGAACAATTAGGCGGAAAATGGACTATTGAGTCCGAAAAATTCACTGAAACCAATTATGATCATGTTATCATCACGATTCCTAGCTGGAATTTTGGCACAGAAACAAGTTTAGTAACTGTAAATCGTGAAACCGCCGCATCTAAATGGCCGACTTCCCTACAAACTTTTTTAAAACGTGCACATTGGGAGCCTGCTTGTAAGGTTTTTGTATCGCTGAAAGAACCATTCTGGGAGAACGCTGCCCTTAGCATGCCACAGATGTTTGCAACGGATACCTATATTAGGGATGCCTATGGGATAAAGTTGGATGTCGATACGAATCAAAAAGGGGCGATGCTAGTTAGCTATAGTTGGTGGAGAGATGCCAATAAGCTTGTATCATATTCCGATAGTGACCTTATTAATTTATGTGTACGACAGCTTGATGAAATATGTCAGCGCTGTATAAATGTAAATGGCCTATTTTCTGATTATGTCGACTATTCTCAATCATATGTCGTACATTGGGAAATGGAACGATTCACCAAAGGTGCAGCCAGACTCTATGATCAACGGGAGTGGAATGATACCCAGGTTCCCATGATGTATAATCAGGTATATAGCACTACATCAAAGCTATACCTTGCTGGGGAATCTTATCACGTTGACGCTGGATGGACTGAACCATGTATGAGAATGGCAATTGATAGTGTACTGCGTATCCTCGACAATGATCAAGATAGTTCAATCACCGTCCCCAATTTCGTTTTTTCGCAAGATTATACTCAGTACAATGAGTCATTTGTACCTGTATGATAAAATGTGAAACTTACGGGAAATAACGTCTCAAGTTCATCTTGATTTGAACTGTTCCTCAAGGCTTCTATATGGTGGAGGATCAGTTCTTTTTGAATATTTTGTTCTACTGCAAAAGCGAACAAATTCGAAATTAATTTTAGCCATAAAATAGATTGATTTTATAAAGATTATTTCCTGTATATACAAAAAATTACATTTCTTTATCAATTAATCCCACAATGAACTTGAGGCGATAATTGCCTCTGCTAACGTGGCTATAGATTTTTTATCCTTCATAGATTTATCTCGAAGCTTTTTGTAAGCCTGTTCTTCAGATATACCTTGTATTTTTGTTAAGATAGCAACAGCTTGTTCAATCTTACGACGCGATCTTAAAGTTTCATCCAAAGTACGAATTCTCTGATGCAATCTTTTCTCATGTTTTGCGACACCAATGGCTGTAGTTAAAGCTGCAAGCACCCCAAATATGCGAATAGGTTTAGATATCACACCATGAACATGCAATCTGGCAAGTTGTTCCAGAATATCGGGTGTTTCATAAGAGATAATAGCGATATTCGCTAGATCTTGGTCAGTAGACATCCAGTTTAAACTAATTTTTGCTTCTAATGTATCTAATAAAAAGAGTACTGCATCAATACCTTGCTCTAATTTCTCTGGAGCAGGCCACACTGCATCAGTTTGGCAACCAATTCTCTTAAAGTGATCAAGTAACACTTTACGATCTAGGTCGTCAGGATGAATGATTAGCACTCTTATTTTACGCAGCCTACGTAATAACTGATAATTTCTTAGGTTTACGTGCTCTTTCATGGGTTACTTGCCATCCGATAAGCTTCGAGTATAAGAAATAAGATAAGGGTCTGGGCAAATTATTTTTTCACTCTTCCAAACAATATCATATTGTCCCCGCTCATTGGCAATACCTATTAACGGTCTAGAGCTCATGTGATTAGTGCCTATATCAACAAATATATCTCCCTTCGGCGCTTTAAGAACAGAGCCTGATATCGCGGCTAATACGTTATCTGATGTGAACTCTTGGCATTGGGCTAACGCTGCAGCAAACATCTGCACTAAGGAATAGGCCGTTTCACTGTAAACACTTGGTTGCACTGAAGAGCCATATTTTTTTTGAAAAGCCTCTACAAATAACAAATTATTAGAGGAGTTCAAGGTACTGAAATAAGTAGCAACAGCTAAATGACCAGCACGTACAGATGGCTCCATTTTAGCGAGTTCTGACTCTGTCGTTGTTAAAGACGCGATGGGGGGTTTAGTACTCGACGTTTCAATTTGTGCATAACTTGAGTATAAAGTAATACTTGCCTCCCCTACCACTGTAGAAAGTATAGTATCTACTTCATCATTTAGCACTAAGCCCATAATATTTGAGGCTGCTGTGTTAGTTAGATTAAAGGGTAAATAGTGTTCAGAGACTACATAGCCATCACTTTCTGACAAAAACTCACAAACTACCCGATTAATCTCTCGAGAATAGAGAGTATCTGACCCTATTAAAGCAATGCGCCTACCATGATGTTTGAATATGTACTCAATCAGAGGAATGATCAGCTGGTTAGGTACCGCCCCGCCGTAAATAACATTCGATGAATACTCAAACCCTTCGTAGACTGAAGGGTAAAATAGAATACCATTAAACCGTTCAACGATTGGTAGCACCGCTTTCCTACTGGATGATAGGCAGCAACCAAAGATCGCATGCACACGGTACTGTAATAACAGTTGAGTTGCCATCTCAGAATACTTTCTATCATCACCTTCTGGGTCTAATATGATGGGATTGAGCTGTTGGCCTTTCACTCCGCCACCGGCATTAATTTCATCGCAGGCTAACAAAACGCCTTGCAAATGAGCAGTTTCAGAAACTGCCATCGGTCCTGATTGGGAGAATAAAACGCCAATATTAATACAATTTTCTTTCATATCAATTCAACCCGTCCAATCTAGATTTTTCTATTATTTTTGCAAGCGCTAATAACTCTTCATCCTTTCCTGGTTTACCCATTAAAGTCACTCCAATAGGCAAACCGCTGCTACTGGTTCCAATGGGAATACTGACACAAGGTAAGCCTGCTAGATTTCCCAACCAACAAAACCAGGTCATACTGTCTTGAGTTGACACATTGCGCCCTGAAAAAACCTGCCATTGTTCATCATGTTTAGGTACTGCTACTGGTAAAGTGGGTACAACTAATGCATCCCATTCACCCAATTGATGATTGATGATTTTGCAAAACTCCGCCCTTAACCTTTGTGCTTTAAGAAATTGTACTGCTGTTATTCTCATACCTGCTGTCAAATGGATTCGTGTGGTATCAGAAAAATTATCTTTCTCAGTATTTAATTTTTCACTGTGATAAGCAGCGGCCTCTGCGTGCAAAATAGTTTCCCAACTGACAAAATACCGTCCAACATTAGGAAGCGATTCCTCTCTTACTTCCTTCACCGTGGATAAAAAAGACTTTACCGCAGCATCTATTTCTTCACTTCGTTCAAGTCCAGGCCCAATTAAATGCACTAACTTGCATCCTGCATGCTGACTTTTTGGGTTATATTTTTTCGAGTTAAGCGTGGTTGTATCTCTATCATCGGGTCCTAAAAAATAAGGTAACAGATACTCAATATCTTGGAGCGAGGATGCAATAGGCCCAGGTGCATCAAGTGACCAGCTTAAAGGTAACACTCCATATCTGGATGAGCGGCCGTAGCTTGGCTTGAATCCATAAACACCGCAAGCCGATGACGGGATCCTAACTGATCCCCCAGTATCGCTCCCCAATGCTGCACAAACGATACCTGCACTGACTGCTGCAGCTGATCCACCGCTACTTCCACCGGTAATGTATGTGTTGTCATACGGATGGCATGTAGGCCCTATATTACTATTACTATTCGTCGCTCCAAAGGCCCATTCATGCATATTTGTTTTAGCAAATATAACAGCCCCAGCTGCTCGTAAATTACTAACGATAGTCGCATCTTGAAATTGAAACTTTAACGGTTGAGTATTGGAACAGGCTGTTGTCGGATAATCTTTCGTTAAAAAATTGTCCTTTACCGCAATTGGTATCCCATCAATAGGGCTGAGTTGTATTCCCTGTGCCCGCCTTCGATCTGAAGCTATCGCTTGTGCCAATACTTGGGATGCATTTAAAGACACGATAGCATTTAACGATGTTAAATTTTCAGCAGCTTTTAATGCCTGTGTAACCAATGTGACCGAATTGACCTCGCCTGCTGCAAGCGCACTAACATTATCAGATAAGCTGTTATTTTTTATTTTCATAACTGCTCCGGTGTGAAAATATGGGCAGGTTCCAGAGTATTACTCTCTTCAGGGTAGTCTAGCCCTGCTTTGATCCTATCCAGTATTTTCTGAACTTGCTTATCTTCAGCTAGTAATCGTTGGATTTTATTTGGAGGTGAATTTGTGTCCATCTTTAAACTCCTAATAATTCTTGTTGTAGCACTTTATTTCCTTTTAATTCATCTATTCCCATCTGTGTGACGATCTTGCCTCTTTCCATCACATAAGCTCGTTCTGCAAATGATAAACAAAAATCTAAATTCTGTTCTGCAATGAGTATCGAAATCCCTTGCTCCTTATTAACTCTCTTTAATACTCCAGCCATATCATCGATTATTGATGGCTGCACGCCCTCGGTAGGCTCGTCTAATAACAATATTTTTGGCTTTATTGCTAGCGCACGTGCCAGGGCTAATATTTGCTGTTGTCCTCCAGAGAGTCCCCCTGCCAAGTCATTAGCTTTTGGAATGAGAATGGGAAAATTATCCATTGCCTCCTTAAGTGCTTTTTTTACATCATGTCCATTCGATGCGGCAGCCACAGCGATATTTTCTATGACACTCATACGAGGAAAGACAAACCTCCCTTGAGGCACATATCCCAAGCCCATTCTTGCTCTTTTTGTTACGGCTGCAGGTGCCTTAACACCGTCAATTTCAACACCGCCAGCCATCGCTGGAATTAACCCGGTAATAAAGCGCATCAAGGTAGATTTCCCGACACCATTACGCCCTAACAAGGCAATGATTTCACCTGGTTTGATCTGTATAGACACGTCATGGATAATGGTGGTTTTTCCATAACCACCCGTGGCATTCATCACTTTAAACATGCTTAGATCTCCCTAAATATATATCCAAAACACGCTCATTTAACCTCAGTGTTTCAATATCCCCTTCGGCGAATACTTCTCCTTGATGGAGCACAGTAACATGCCCTTCGAGCGTACGAATAAACTCCATGTCATGCTCAACCACCACCACTGTTGTATATCTTGCTAGTGTGCGCACTAAAGTAGATAATTCTCTGGTTTCTTCGTTAGTCATTCCGGCAGCGGGTTCATCAAGCAATACGACTCTAGGCGCTAAACACAGCACCATTCCAATGTCTAACCACTGTTGTTGACCATGAGATAATGCGGAAGCTTGTACATCTGAGTGCTTATTGAGTCCTAGCATGCTAATAATTTCATCACTGACAACCTGAGCATCTTGTTCACTTCTCGTTCTTGAAAATGCAGCTATCCATAAGTTTTGGATGACACTCAATTCTGAAAAAACCTGAGGCTTTTGGTTTTTTACGCCCATGCCTTTTTGAACTTTATGGAATATAGACATTTGAGCAACGTTGTCTGAACCGATAAAGACTTCACCTTTATCCGGTTGGTAAATTCCCACACAGGTTTTAAGAAAAGAACTTTTCCCCGCGCCATTTGGCCCGATTAATGAATAAGGTTGACCAGGCACAAAAATTCTAGAGACGTTATTAACCGGAATAACCCCACCAAAGCGCTTCAATAACTTATCAGTTTTCAGTTCTTTTGCAGGGCCAGCTTGCGCTTCTGCTTGCTGAAGAATCTTCTCAAGTACAGCAACATTGATGCGTACAGCACTGCTGTTTTTTGCAGCTTCATTAACATCCGGAAGAAACCTGAGCCAAATATCATTCAATGCGCCAATGATTCCGTTTTTCAAAAACAACACTAACAGAATTAGTACCACACCAAGCATAAGCGTCGTTTGCCCTCCTGCAGAGCCACTACCTAACCAAAAAGAAAGGCCTCCGATAAGGCAAGCACCCACAAAAGGCCCGGCAAGTGTCCCAAGTCCACCCACTAGTACGTAAATAGGGACTAAAAGAGCTTCTTGAACGGAAAAAATTGAAGGGTTGAGGTAGTTTGACCAAAGGCCAAACAAAGCGCCGGCAATACCGGCAACGGCCCCTGAATATGCAAAATTTAGCAATTGGTACTTGCGAACATCGTAGCCAAGTAGCTCTGTCTTTTCGACATCCAGACGAATGCAATCAATTACCTTGCCAAAGTTACTTTTCATCAACCAGTAAGTAAAATAATAAACCGCGGCAGAAACAAGTACTACTGCTGCGAATACAGCATTTGGCTCAAGTGATTCACTGTTCGGTGCAATACTTAAAACAACTCCAGGGATATTAGAAAGACCATTATCTCCACCTATCACAGCATTCCCAACCTCTAATTTGAAAGTTTGAGTTAACGACCAGAGCAGTAAAGTGAATGTGTAAGATAGAATGGTGCTTTGTAGCAATCCCATTCTAGAATAAAAAATGATATACCCTAAAACAGCAGCAGCCATAGCACCAAATATTGCACCAGCAGGTATCGCTACCAAAAGAGAATTGCCAAACAAATCCGCCATATTAATTGCGACGACGCTACCAAAGTAGCCTCCTAATCCGTAAAAAGCTGTCTGCCCTAAACTCAGCAAACCTCCTCGTCCCCATACCACATCAAGACTTAGGCCTAACAAACCAAAGATTATCCAGGATGTTGCCACAAAGGCTAGGTAAGGTTCCATCATGCCTGCTGCCACTAAGGCACATAGCACAGCAATTGCAGGAAAAATTAACCCCGCTAACCGATAGCATTTTTGAGATTTAGTCATATTGGTTTCCTTATAGTTTATGACGCCATTTAGCTGAAATACCCAATGGGTATAACCACAAAATTATTGCAGTCACTAAAAAGAAAAAGACATCCCCAGCCACCGAAGTCATAAAACTTGCTGTAATTGAAGAGCCACCGCCTAAACCAATAGCAGCCAAAGCACTGCCTGTTAAAGTAACGGGCCCTGCGACGACGACAGTTAAGAAAGATTTAATAACAAAGGCAAAACCCATTGACGGAGTCGCTGGCACTATTGGTAATAAAACAGCACCTGCAAAACCTGCGAGCCCGCACCCTACGGCAAAGGTCAAAGTATTGGTTCTTGTTGAATCAATACCGATGGCTTGGGCCATCTCTGGCTCTTGGATGGATGCCCGAGCTTTCATTCCATAAATTGTTTTTGTCATTAATAGATAAACAAAAACTAACATGGCTATCGCTACCACTATCATCAGTAATGGATAACCCGCCAAGTTATAATCTCCAATCTGAATATTATATTGTGGCATACCAATACCGGGTGATACGGTGCCAAAAATAAGCACTGCTAACTGATACAGAACCATGCTTAGCCCCCACGTCGCAAGCATGGTGTCAAAAATCCTACCGTACAAGCGACTGATGATTAGCACTTCAACAATAGCACCTATGGCCATCGTAACTAATACAGCGACAGGGATGGAAAGCACATAAGGTAATCCAAGCTGAGTGACCGTTAATGCTGAATATGCCCCTATCATCAAAAACTCACCATGTGCCAAATTAATAACACCCATCAATCCAAACACCACTGCCAAACCGATGGTAGCGATCAAAAGGATGGAAGCACTTGAAAGCGAAGATACTAAAACACTGGCCAAATAATCTAACTCCATAGAACTCCTCCTTTGAATAGCGCCATAAAATGGCACTATTGCAACATAAATAAAGTTAAGGTGTGAAGTGCTTTACTAATTTAGGGTTACTAACAAGGTCACATTTTTCATTTTCGTAACTAGGAGCTACATCTTCAAAGGTTTTAATGATATTAAAACCATGCTGGTCATTACCCTCTGCGATATAAATATTTTGTCTCAAGTGGTGTGAGCCACCTTCAATAGTGACAATCCCATTAGGCGCCTTAAAACTAATTCCGCTTTCTAACGCAGCAATCACTGGCGTTGATTCAGCAGTACCCGCTTCTTTTACCGCAGCCGCCCATATATGTACCGCATTCCAAACATCCACTGCGCCTGAAACAATAGGTATCTCACTTCCATATTTAGCGACCCACTTTTTAGTAAATTCAGTATTTTCTGGGCTATTAACACTCATAAAATACCCTTGGCTGGCAATTAGCCCTTTACCTGCTTCTGGGGAAACGACAACCTGTTGGTTACCGGAACCATAGTTAGTAGACACCACACCAATTTTATCTTTCAACCCTGTAGCAGCAAACTGTTCCAAAAAGCCTGTTTGGTTAGCCCCTACTGGCAGGGCAACCACAAAGTCTGGCTTAGCTGCTTGGATTTTTTGAAGAGTGGGTGAGTAATCTGTCACTGTCAGTGCGAGGAAGTCTTGGCCAACAACTTCTGCCCCATTATCCGCGGCATACTTCTTAATCCAATAAGCTGAAATAGTGCCGAAGTTATAATCAGGTGCCATGACATAGATACGAGGGCCATATTTTTCTACTGCCCATTTAATAAGTACAGATAGCTGTTGGGAAGCAGAAGAGCCGGTAACAAAGGTTTGCTTATCACAAGCCCCGCCTTCGTAAAGGGAAGAATAAAAATAAGGGATATTTGCTTTTCTGAAGATTGGACGAATTGCTTCTCGAGAAGAGCTAGTAAGCCCTGCAAACATCGCCGAGATACCATCTCTCAAGACCGATGTTTTTGCATATTGAGTGTATTTACTTAACTCAGATTGGGAATCATAACTTTTTACTACGAGAGTATCTCCCAGTAATCCGCCATTATTATTAATATTTTCTACTGCAAGATTTAGGGCATTATTCTGTTGAATACCATATATATTTAATCCGCCTGTGAGATCGAATATCGCACCAATTTTAATATCGGCATGTGCAGTAGTCACAAGTAAGCTGGAAGCTAAGAGTATAGATCCAATAATTTTATTTTTATTCATCGAGATGTCCCTCTGATTTTTTAGAAGGCAGTTGAACATCTTTAAGGTGAGAATTTTGACATAGATACGCAGCAAAAAAATGTTCAGCTGCGTCGCTTGATAGTGTTATGTGCTCCGTTGCACTAAATAAGCATCCTTTATTTGTTATAGAATGTCAACAGGTTTATTGATTGTTTAAATCTCAAGTTATCGACTAAAATTCATGTGAATACTGTCTGATAAATCATAGCACCATTAACTCATATTAATTGAAGGTTGGTGAGACATATGAGTCGTTTAATTGGATATGCTAGGGTATCAAGAGCTTAATCTTCAACTTGACGCACTACTCGCTGCCGGTTGCGTAAAAGAATTGATATTCTCAGCTAAAATATCTGGAACCAATGCTATTCGCATACCATCTGTGATATTAAAATCAGAGTAATTAATTATTGAAGAATTAATGATCAATTCACAGCCGCTAGCATCTACATCACTGCCTATAAACGTATCTTACTCGTGCCCTAAAACTGCAAATCAGGGCTGTTTCTGGAAGCGCTGAGTAGCATTTAAGATGCCTTCAAGTTCCTGCATTCGGTGACTGGTCTCCTCCCAGAGCTGGTTTTCAACGGCGGCGATTAATGCCTCGATAAAGAACATCGTTACCACTGCTGAATCCCAACCAGAGGGCACTTCAATTCTGGCATTGATTGAATATCGTGCCAGTGCAGCGATCGGCGACATCCATTGGTCGGTCATTAAAACTATTTGCACATCTCTGGCTGCTGCGAGTTCGGCAAATTTATATAAATCTATTTCATAGCGACGTATATCGAAAACCACTAATAGGTCTCCGGCATGCATATTCAACAATTGATGTGGCCACAAACTACTCGATGAGGGCAGCATGTTGACGTCGGTTCTCACTACTTGTAAATGGGTAAAAAGGTAATCGGCTATACTGTGGGTAATTCTACCGCCTGCAATAAATACGTTGCGATCTTTGGCCGCTATCAAAGCCACGATTTTATCAAACACCTTGTAATCAATTTGCTTGAGAGACTGGCTCAAGTTA
The DNA here is from genome assembly GCA_000416275.1 of Osedax symbiont Rs1. GTDB lineage: Bacteria > Pseudomonadota > Gammaproteobacteria > Pseudomonadales > Balneatricaceae > Rs1. The sequence continues at coordinate 74,423 of ASZJ01000007.1, read as the reverse complement.
TTAAACGTCGCCTCTGCAAAACGATTAATAACATGTTCTTCAGGGGCATCCGCACTCCATCGCTCGTGCTTGGCAATCGGATTGGACAAGGTTTCTTGTAACTCTTCCCGCAACACCTTCTGAAATGGAGGAAAACCATTGTGGCCAATTTTTTTGATCATCCGCAATACCGTGGGAGTGGATACAGCCCCGCTTTTGGCGAACTCTGTGATACTAACCAGCCCCGCTACCGGGTAATTGGCAATCAGTGCATCTGCCAACTTTCTTTCCGCGCGGGTGAAACCGATATAATTCGACCTTATCAGTTCGACTATAGTGCCTCCAGTGCCTCCAGAGGAATTAATGCCACTAGATTCATCAGTTTCAGTCGATTTATGCGCGGTTTTTCTTTCAACCTCATCCAGAGGTTGCGGTGGATCGTTGAGGTTAACTGGATTTGCAATATCAGTAGTCCCCTGAGCTTTTACGGCCATTTATCTATCCCAAATAGTAACTTTTAGGTGGTTAAATTGATTTTTTGATCATTATAACCGCGGTTGATTTTCCCTGAATTTGTATTATCCGCAATATTAACAAACGGTAAATTCAGTCAATTTATTGCCTATCAGAGTCAATAACTTACTACAAACAATATAATTTTGTAAAGATATTGACCAATTTAATGCTTTATGTAAATATCGTAACAGTTCTGCAGTTGACCCGCTTTTAAGTCGCTAGATTAACGAGTCAACTTGCACGCTGATTATTCGCAACCCTGTCGCTCGCGGCACAAGCTGTCACTTTCTAGGTTCGCCAATAAAAAGGGAGTTTAAGTGTTAGATATTAACAATCATAGTATTGCTGACATTATCAACCCAAACGGCGACTCGCGTTTTTTCATCATTTGCGAACACGCCAGCAATCACATTCCTAGCCAGTATCAGCAATTAGGGCTCAATCGTCAGCAAATAAATTTGCACATTGGCTGGGATATTGGCGCCCGAGCAGTGGCTGAAAAACTCGCTAGCATTCTCAATGCTCCCCTAGTATTACAGAGCCAATCCCGACTTTTATACGATTGCAATCGGCCTACCAGCGCCAAAAGCGCCATCCCTGAGATCAGCGAATCGACAACTATTCCGGGGAATTTAAATTTAAGTTCGGCGCAAAAACAGGCTCGAGCCGACGCTATTTACTACCCTTTTCACCAGAGCATTAGCGATTTATTAGATCGGCGGCAGGCAAAAATTAACAGTTTAATCGTCACCATCCACAGTTTCACTCCAATTTATAACGGTGTTGAGAGATCCTTGGACCTCGGCATTATCAATGATCAAGATGAGCCTTGGGCCAAGCAGTTAACTAAAGCTGCACAGGCCAATAGTCATTTAACGGTCAAGCTTAATCAGCCTTATAGTGCCAGCGACGGAGCCACCCACACGCTGCAATTACACGGCTGCCAGCGCCAGCTCCCCTGTGTCATGATGGAAATAAAAAACAATTTAATTACCAGCCAGCGCGGACAGGAAAAATTTGCAAAACTTCTAGCGCAGCTTCTGCAAGAAAATTTGCCCAATGAATTTCCCGTGTCGATTTAATATCACTAAATGGGCATGGATTATAAAAATAAAAATGCAATTTTTTATTCAAAGAACAAGCTTTAACTGTGTGCTGCGATACTTCAGCACTGGCTTAAATGGAAGTTAAAATTGAATTTCTTGACAAAATTCAGCTTTTATTTCTATTTAACCGGCGCTTTACAGCAGCCATCATGTTGCGGCTTTAACCTAATTTCGGCGATGGAGTGCAAGAACTAGGTGCAAGATAATGTGCGTGTATACAGCCAGATAACTTCTTGATACTGCACTGGTATAAGAATATTGGCTAATTTCCTTAAGCTCACAACGGCTTGTATTTATTTGCGTGATTCAACTGCTGAATCTAGGTTCTATTAAGTTACTTCCCATAAGTAGCGCTAAAAATGTGAACAAGGAGTAAATAATGAAGACGATGAATAAACGCGACTTTTTAATAAAAGCCGGAGTGGGTGCAACAGCGACCGCAGCTGCCATCAGCGCCCCCTATGTGCACGCTAAGAAAAAACCGATCAAATGGCGATTACAAACTTATGCCGGCGCATCCCTTGCCGAGCATGTAATCAAGCCATCTATCGATGCATTCAACAAGGCAGCCAATGGCGAAATGATTATTGAGCTCTATACTGCCGATCAGCTGATCCCAACGGGCGAATTATTTAGAGCTATGCAGCGCGGCACCATAGATGCGGTACAGTCAGATGATGATTCGATCGCAGCACCGGTCGATGTCTCAGTATTTGGCGCCTATTTCCCTTTCGCCTCTCGCTACTCTTTAGATGTGCCGACACTCTTTAACCACTATGGTTTAAATGAAATTTGGGAAGAAGCTTACAGCGAAGTTAAAGGGGTGAAGTGGCTCAGTGCCGGCGCTTGGGATCCCTGTAACTTCACTACTAAAGATCCTATTCGCAGTATTGAAGACCTCAAGGGCAAGCGCATATTTACCTTCCCAACTGGCGGTCGTTTCTTAAAGAAATTCGGCGTAGTGCCAGTCACTCTTCCCTGGGAAGACGTTGAAGTCGCGATGCAGACCGGCGAACTTGACGGTATTGCATGGTCGGGGATCACCGAAGCTTATACTGTTGGCTGGGCCGATGTGAACAACTATTACCTAACCAACAATATTTCAGGTGCTTGGAGTGGTTCGTACTTTGCCAATGAAGAACGCTGGAATGAATTGCCACCGCACTTGCAGACGTTATTTAAGTTGTGCATGGATAGTTCGCATTATTATCGACAGCACTGGTACTGGTGGGGCGAAGCACACTATCGCACTACCGGCGGTAAATTAGAGTTGACCACAATCCCCGAGCAAGAGTGGAAAATCATTGAAAATGCCGCCTATGAATATTGGGATGAAATTGCGGCCAAGAGCGAGCGCAGTGCGAAGATCGTTAAGATATTAAAAGACTACGCCACCACTATGACCAAAGCAGGTGCTCCGTACCGCTATTGAGCTTAGCTAGCTCCCATCTAGAAGCGGATGTCTGTTGCGGATGCCTCGCTAGGAGTCCGTTTGTGGATGAGAACTAGTTAGCAGCGCGTTTAAGTAAATTTAAACGCGCTGTTTATATTAAACCTGAATCAGTGACTTCACTGCACTACATAGCGCAAGCTATTGATTCTACAGCGGTTAGAAAAATACCCGYTGAACCTACGGGTTTTATGCACGGATGCATTTATTTAGCGAGTGCAGGACGCATATGAGCTTGCAGCTAAGATTTTTCAATTCCACTGTAGAACCAATATCTTACACTCTGTATTCACTTTGAAGTCACGGATTCAGGTTAAAGATTAAGAGGCAATCATAAAATACTGTTATTTATACATTTTATAACAGCTATCTTTAATTATCACCACTAACAATTGTGTATACTGCTTTACAATTGCACCGCTTCAAGCGGTCAATAACAAGCGGATATTGAGGGGAGCAACTTTGCCCAACTTCATTAAAGCCTACGTAAAATGGATTGATATAATCAATCGTATTGTCGGTCGTATCGCTATGTATTTAGTCTTGGCGATGATCGGCATTTTGCTCTACGCCACTCTTTCACGCGGGGTTTTCAATATACCGGTGATCTGGGCGGTTGAACTTGCACAATTTACCATGGCGGCCTACTACTTATTAGGAGGCGGATACTCACTGCAAAATAAAGCACACGTGCGCATGGATGTGTTTTATGCCAATTGGTCGACTAAAACCAAGGCCAAAGTTGATCTAGTGACCTCGGTTTTCCTGCTGTTTTACATGTTAGTACTACTTTATGGTAGCTATGGCAGCACTGAGTACGCGATCGAGTACAATCAACACAATTATTCATCTTGGGGCCCGCCGATGGCACCGATTAAAATCATTATGACTACTGGTATTTTTTTAATGCTGCTACAAGTGATCGCTACCTTTTTTAGAGACTTAGCGACGGCTCGCGGGGAGGATATTGTATGAGTCATGAAATGATTGCGCTCTTTATGTTTAGCTCGCTACTATTGATGATGATTACCGGTCAGCGGGTGTTTGGCGCCATCGGCTTTGTCGCCTCACTCTCGTCTATTTTGCTCTGGGGCAATGGCGGCTCGGATATGGCTTTTAGCGCCAGTATAAAATTACTTAATTGGTACCCTCTGCTGACCTTGCCGCTGTTTATTTTTATGGGCTATATTTTATCTGAATCGGGCATTGCCGGGGATCTGTATAAAGCTTTACACGTTTGGATGGGACCACTCAATGGTGGCTTGGCAATCGGCACTATTATTTTAATGGTCGCTATTTCGGCGATGAATGGCCTATCTGTAGCAGGCATGGCAATCGGCACCAGCATCGCTCTGCCTGAAATGTTAAAACGCGGTTACGATAAACGAATGGTGACAGGGGTCATCCAAGCCGGTAGTTCGCTCGGTATATTAGTCCCCCCTAGTATCGTTTTAGTGCTGTACGGCATGATAGCCAGACAGCCGGTCAGTCAACTGTGGCTAGCTGGGGTACTACCTGGCTTAATGTTCGCCGTGATGTTCATCGTTTACATCGTCGTGCGCTGTAAACTGCAACCCGAATTAGGCCCACCACTACCCAAAGAAGAGCGCAATATTCCCCTCGTACAAAAGCTTAAATTATTACAGGCTGGACTTATTCCGCTGCTGTTGATCTTTTCGGTGATCGGCCTGTTCATGATGGGTGTCACCAGCTTAGTTGAAAGTTCGGCGGTCGGTGCCTCTGCCGCTATTGTGGTCGCGTTACTTAAAGGCAAAATGAATTTTAAGGTAATGGATAACTCACTTAAACAAACCCTCAATATTAGCTGTATGTTTATGTGGATCATTATGGCGGCACTGGCCTTTGGCGCAGTGTTTGATGGCTTAGGTGCGGTACATGCAATAAAATCGCTATTTCTCGATCAATGGGGCCTATCCCCCTGGGGAATATTGATCATGATGCAAGTGTCCTACATTGTGATGGGGATGTTTTTAGATGACACTGCGATGTTAGTGATCGTCGCTCCCCTGTACATACCACTAGTAATAGCCCTGGGTTTTAACCCAATCTGGTACGGGGTGCTGTATACCATCACTTGCCAAATTGCCTATATGACACCGCCTTTTGGCTACAATTTATTCTTAATGAAAGCGATGGCGCCCAAGGAGATCAACTTGATGGATATCTATAGCTCGATCATCCCCTTTGTTATCATAATGATGATAGGTTTAGGGGTGATCATGGCATTCCCCGAAATTGCCACTTGGCTACCTGAACAGTACTACCCGAAGCGATAACTGCTGCAGATATAAATTAAGGATAAAAAAGGGCCGCTAAATGAAAATTTAGCGACCCTTTTTTATTTTACTGGCGCCATTCAAAGAACAGACTAAATACCGCGTTAAGTGCTGCTCATCACCGCCTGTCTGATACGTGCCACCGGGCGTTCATCAATAAATATATGGATGATAGCGGTGACTAGAGCAATCGCCGCGGCGCTCCACCACACCACATCGTAAGAGCCGGTATCATCGTACAGATAACCTCCTAACCACACCCCTAAAAACGAGCCTAATTGATGGTTCAAAAATACAATACCGTACAGAGTCCCCATGTATTTAAGACCAAACATTTGCGCGACTATCCCTGAGGTTGCCGGCACTGTTGCCAGCCATAAAAAGCCGGTCACTATCGAAAACATGTACACGGAGGTAGTGCTGATCGGATAGATCATAAAGGCCGCTATGGCTATCGATCTAGATAAATAGATGATGCCCAATAAGTTCTTTTTTGAATATTTACCTGACAAATTGCCGAATAATAAGCAACCGAGAATATTAAAAAAGCCAATCAGTGCGAGACAGATCACCGCTACTTGCGGATCGAAGCCTTTATCATGCAAATAGGAAGGCATATGCACAGTGATAAACGCCAGCTGAAAGCCGCAGACAAAAAATCCGCCAATCAGCAGCCAGTAATGTATATTGCTGGTCGCTTCAATCACCGCCGCTTTCATGGTTAATTCACTGCTGTTCTCCACCGCCAAACCCGTCGCTTTATCTTTGGCAAAGGGCATGGCTAAGGCGACCATAGCCAGGGCGCCACACGCTAACAGCAGCATGGTTAATTGCCAGCCATAAGTGCTGATCAACTGCTGCGCCGCTGGGATCACTAAAAACTGCCCAGCAGAACCCGCCGCTGTACCTATCCCTAGAGCCATCGCTCTTTTCTCGGGTGCGACCAATCTGGCCATAGCGGGTAAGACCACGCCAAAACCGGTGCCGGCAACCCCCATGCCAATTAGCAGCCCTGCCGACATATGCAAGCCAAAAGCCGATTCCGCTATCGAGGTAAAATACAGCCCTGCTGCATACACAACAGCGCCGATCACCAAGGTTTTATAAGTGCCAAATTTGTCGGCGAAGGCCCCCGCTATCGGCTGACATAGCCCCCAAAAGAGATTTTGCAAAGCGAGCGAGAAAGCAAAAACTTCTCGACCATAGCCAAACTCTGCCGAAATAGGGGTTAAGAAAAACCCCATCGACGAGCGCAGTCCAAAATTGAGCGTTAACAGCAGGCAAGAAAATACTATTAAAGTACTAAATAACTTTTGATGACCGGACATATCTTTAACCTAAATATCGACTAAACAACCTCTGTACAGCTCACCCCTACCCGCGTGCGTCGGGGATGAAAATCTAAGATCAGAGGTGTTCAGATGCAAAAAATGTTGAAGAGCGACAACTCGCTCGATTTAATGCCGCGGCCAATTACTTCAACCACTGCACCAAGTCTTCTGCATAGTAAGTGATAATTAAATCACAACCGGCGCGTTTAAACGCGGTCATAGTTTCAAGGACCACCGCCTTTTCATCGATCACACCTGCGTTGGCGGCGGCTTTGATCATCGCAAACTCGCCACTGACTTGATACACCGCCATCGGCAACGAGCTGTGTTGACTAATATTAGCGATCACATCCAAATAGGCCAAGCCCGGCTTCACCATTAAAATATCCGCCCCCTCTGCTTCATCTTGCATCGATTCGGCAAGCGCTTCTCGCGGGTTGGCGGGGTCTTGTTGATAGCTATTGCGGCTACCTTTAAAACTGCTATCTACCGCCTCCCTAAATGGCCCATAAAACGCGGAGGCGAATTTAGTGGAATAACTCATAATCGGGATATGAGTAAAACCTTCAGCATCCAATGCTTGGCGAATCGCGGCGATCATCCCATCCATCATGCCCGATGGTGCGATCATATCGACACCTGCCCGCGCACAGCTAAGCACTTGTTTCTGCAAGTTGACTAACGTGGCATCGTTGTCGACATCCCCATCTACCACTACGCCACAGTGACCGTGATCAGTGTATTCGCAAAAACAATTATCGCTAATCACCAGCATTTCAGGGACGGCTTCGCGGGCAATTTTTATACAGCGAGCCAGTAGCCCTTGTGCGTCCCAGCTATCACTACCGCTAGCATCCTTTTGGTGAGAGACACCAAATAAAATTACCGCTTTGACGCCATTATTCCAGACTTGTTTAACCCTTTCAGCCAAGTCACTTTCAGCAATCCGATAAACCCCCGGCATGCTGGCAATAGCCACTTTTTCAGTAATACCTTCTTCGATAAACAGCGGTAGAATTAAATCGTTGGCAGTACAGTGAACTTGGCGAGTCAGCGCGCGTAATACTGGAGTGCGGCGCAAACGTCTAAAACGAAAATTTGGAGTGACAGTCATGGTAGATCTCTTTAGCTATAGTGTGACAGTTTTGATGTCCAGCTTCCCACTACCTACCCCTATTTTAAGGTGGATTTTGCCCGCGAGGGCTATTAGCAGCAGCAAAACTGGGAGATGTAAAAAACAGGCTTAATAATACTGCAAGCTTGAGGTGCTTAACAACCCAAAGTTTGCAGTAATTAACCGATCTTTACTCTTGTAAATGAGAGCCTTGCAGTTATCTTTAGCGGCCCAATTGCCGGCGATTAAGACAGTTAGGGATACAGCACTTTCAGTCGATAACAACAAACGCCGACACTCGGTTGGTATCTAGCCTCTGAACAAGTCACACACGCCTTACCACACAGAGAAGTGAGTTTGATAATTTCTCATACATGCAACAACACCTTATACTTTTTGCAGACTTTATGGGCGCGTATCCGGTTGGCGGTTTGAGTACGTTTGCTGTGACATAATGATTTTAGACGCAACCACCTTCAGAGTCAGCTCTCAAAGCATTAACTTCCACCAAGCTCGGTAAAAACGCCCCCTATGGGTTTACTAAAAAACCAGTACCTCAGCTGCTCTGTATCACCATCCAAATAGCCGCAGATTCGATTACTTGCTAAATATCAGGGCAAGGTATTTAATGCAGCACTACAATGCTAATGCCGTTGATAAAACAGCGCAGTGGCACAAATTATTGATATCGTTAAAAACTAGCTACGCGCAGATCCGCATTGCCACTGAGGGATGTTTTTTTAACTTTTCAATACCTAGACCAGTGCTCTGCGAACATTCATCTCAATATTACCAGCTCAGCTAAAAGGATTTACTTTGCCAGCGAACTACTTAAAAGGCTTTCTATTAACGACATTCGGCGTGCTGATACTAAGCTTTGACGCTTTGTTTATTCGTTTAATTGGCGCTGAAAGTGGCAGTGTTTTATTTTGGCGCGGCCTTTGTCTCAGTATAACCGTGGCTATTTTCTGCAAGTTAATCAATCCGCAGCAAGCGCTGTTTAGACGTGATTGGCGCTTCATCATATCCACCTTGTTGTTCAGCATCAGCTCCATTGCCTTCGTCATGGCTATCAATCTCACTTCTGTGGCAAATGTGCTGGTGATTATTAGCGTGCAGCCCTTATTTGCCGCTTTTTTTTCCTGGCTGTTACTCGGTGAAAAATCCCCGCTAGTCACTTGGCTGGCTATTTTTATTGCTCTATCGGGCATTATTTGGGTACTGGCCGATTCGTGGCAAGGCCCACATTTAAAAGGTGATTTATTGGCCTTACTCTGCGGCTTGTCTCTGTCTTGTAAATTTGTCATGGATAGAGGTGAGAAACAACACTCAATGATTCCAACGCTCATTGGCAGCGGTATAATTATGGCGGTTTTCGGCGCTTTTAATACCGACTCAGTGATTTTAGACAGTCAGCAATGGCTTTGGACTTTTATTCTTTGCCTAGTGATTGTGCCAAGCGCGTTTATCTTAATCACCTTGGGACCTAAATATATTCCCGCAGCTGAAGTGGGGATGCTGATGCTACTTGAAACCGTGGTTGGCCCGTTATGGATATGGCTTTTTTTAACTATCACACCTAATCCAGCGGCTTTACAGGGGGAAGTGTCGTCATAGTCACCTTGATCATACACACTCTAATCCGCCTAAAAATGTCCAAAAACAGGCACCTCGCTGGCATACAACTAGAAAACTCTTAACAAATTCAGTAGATTAAGACGATTATAGCAAGCGACACTGTCGAGAAAATATCGGCACAGTGTCGCTCGTCTATTACCAGTTAAGCAAATACAGCAGCTAATTAACCGCTAGCACTAGACTTTACCAGTGCTGGCAAAGCTATCTGTCGCGGCAATTAATTCCGATCTTATGCCCTGTTCTGACATTGCATGCCCAGCATCCGCGACGATTACATACTTAGCTTCAGGCCAAGCTCTATGCAATTCCCACGAGCTTTGCATCGGACAAACCACATCGTATCTACCTTGCACGATCACCGTGGGAATATTGCGAATTTTATCGATATTGTCTAACAACTGCGATTCCTGTTCCATAAAACCCTTATTAATAAAATAATGGCACTCTATTCTGGCAAAGGCGTCCGCAAAGGCATCTTCACCGGCTGCGACAATAGCCTCAGGGTTTTGAAATAACTGTGAAGTCGACGCTTCCCAGATAGACCATGCTTTAGCAGCCGCTGATCGCACCTCTTGATCTGATGAGGTCAAGCGCTTGTGGTAAGCGCTAATAAAGTCATGTTGTTCATCTTCGGGAATCGCATTTTTATAATCCTCCCAAGCATCCGGAAAGATAAAGGAAGCCCCCTCTTGATAGAACCAGCGCAACTCTTTTTCCCTGAGCATAAAGATCCCACGCAGAAACAATGCGTTCACCGATTCAGGATAGGTTTGCGCGTAAGCTAAAGCTAAGGTAGAGCCCCAGCTTCCACCAAACACAGCCCAGGTATCTATTTTCAAATGGTTTTTGATTTTTTGAATATCACTCACTAAATCCCAAGTGGTATTTTCTTGCAATTCCGAAAAAGGAGTGGATCGACCACAGCCACGCTGATCGATCAGTACAATACGATATTTATCAGGATCAAAGAAGCGTGCCGCATTCGCGGAGATACCACCGCCTGGCCCGCCGTGTAAAAATACCACCGGCTGCCCGTTCGGGTTGCCACACTCGGCAAAATATACAGTGTGTAAATCACTAACGTTAATAAACTCAGTGTTAAAAGGGCTTATTTTTGGATATAAAGAAAGGTTCATAAAGGCCTCAGTAAATAATGACTAATCAGCTGGTTGGCCATTTCCTGCCAGCCAACAAACAGATAACGAGTAAGATTCCATCCAGCACCACTGCTACAGTCAACAAAAAAACCTGCGCAGCAGATCGTTACTAAAAAATGAAGGTATTCAGGTATTTCGCATCGAAAGACATATTTTAAAAATGCAATTCTACACTAAATAATTGATATTATTAATTTAGCGAATAATTTAAGCCGTTGAGCTCTCTGCATAAAGTCACTAGCGAAATTAATACAGGGCAAAAACCGCTAAAATAGCCAAGTTAGTATACCCCCTCACTTGTGGGTACAGCGTGCCCCTGTTTATAGATATTGCTGGGGGAAATGAGCATCTTGAGCCGATTTTTCATGCCGGACGCAGATCAGCTTGTGACTAATTTTTTAACTGGGTCATAATAATATCAGCCCCTCTAAACCCACCAATCCAGGTTGTCATAAACATCAACAATGACTAACCTTTGGTGATACTTTTAAAATCATCGCTAAACAATAGCGTTGCTCAGCCAATCTTAAATGTTGTGGAGAATTGTTGTGCTTGAAAAATTTCAGATACCCGGTGTCGCTGCTATTATTGAGCGCAATATCGACGGTGAAAAACACATTTTAATGCAGGAAAGAGTCACCCCCAGTCGCCCCGAAGAAACCGGACTTTTAGAGATACCCGCTGGAAAAATACGTCAATTTGAAAATTTATTTGATACCTTACGCCGTGAAGTTAAAGAAGAAACCGGACTCACCGTTACATCCATAACCGAAGAAGCCGATGCACAGCAACTCAGCATGCCCAATTACCAAGTACTCAGTTGTGAGCCCTACTGCATCGGTCAAAATATAAGTGGTCACTACCCGATTTTAGTCATCACCTTTTTGTGTCGGGCCACCGGCACCTTACTGAAGCAGAGCGAGGAGACAAACAACATTCGCTGGATAGCCCTCAAGCAGCTCGCTGACATCATTAACGAGACTCCAGAACAATTATACCCAATGCATATTTATGCACTAAAAAAATATTTTCGGCAGCAACTAGACTAAATTCCCAATAACACAATAATTCATCATATTTACGAGAGTGTGTTATCATTATGATGATTATTTAGTGACTGTTGGGAGAAAAGCATGAATACGGCCATCCAAAGCTTATTTAAAGAAGCAAATATACCCTTAAGCGCTATCGACGATCGACGATCTTATATAAATACTGTGCGTAATGGTATATCTGGAACCGCGATTAAAGCGGGCTCAAAACTGATTGATCGAGGCTTATTCATCAAATTATTAGATACCTCTTCTGCGAACCTAAGTAGATTTTATGATAAGAAAAATCTAAGTAGATCGTCTTCAGAGGAAGTTCTTGATACATTTTGTATGATCGCCGAAGCGATACGAATTTGGGACGACGAAGCAACAGCATTATTATGGCTTAACACCCCTATCGCAGCGCTTGCTGGAGATAAGCCGATCGATTTATTTGATACTTTTAATGGCCGTCAATGGGTATTAGAAGTGATGACTAACATTGAATATGGTGAATTCAATTAATGCAGTTCTTTAGAATCTGTCCAGAACAGTACTTGGAGAACTATTCAGGCCTTGGAGCTAGCTATAAAAACGGGGCGCGCTGGAATCTTGCTGGCGAGCCGGTTTTATACTTTGCCCAATCCCCCGCGACAGCGCTACTAGAAATGTCCAATTATTTACCCTCTCCGAGATTAATCCCTAAAAGCTACCGGCTGGGAATATATCAAATTGCAGATACCACGACATTGGACATTATTGAACATGATGACTTGCCGGCAGACTGGGCAAGTTACCCCTACCCTATAGCCACGCAAAAAATTGGTAGTCGCTGGCTGAAATCAGGAAAATCTCTCGGCTTGCTCGTGCCTAGTACCGCAGTACCAGCAGGACTAGAAAATATCATCGTGATAAATCCACTACATGTCCAAGCCCAATCTATTCGATTAGTGGACAGTATCAGTGAATTGTTTAACAAACGAACCTTCTCAGGGCTTTGAGAAAGGAGTATTGAAGATACAGCCTAACTCAAGTTTCGCGATTCAAATAAAACCTAAAAGCAACGCTAAACACATAATATAAAACAAGTTAATACCTCTTTACGGTGAAGTATTTATTGTCTGCATCCTGAACCCGTAGCTTCAGCGGGTATTTTTCTAACCGCCGTATGATCAATAGCTTATGCTAAACGCCGCTTGGAAGTCACTGATTTAGATTATAACTTTAGTATTGACAACAAATGCCTGAATACTATATCGTTCGCTCACGTATCGTGGTTTTTGAGCCTCTGGTTCAGAATTAAAAGGGAATAAGGTGAGATTTAATTCGATTCCTTAACTGCCCCCGCAACTGTAAGCATTTAGATAATTACTACAATCAGCTTTAATTACTTCACCTTGGCATAAATCTTTAATTTTATGATTTAACCCCACGATGATTATCCTGATTCGATTATAAATTAGAATTTTTTCGCAACCATTTTAAAACGGTTCGCTGTGATTTATAACACCACTGGAATTGATTTCTGGGAAGGTGGGTAATTATTGTTGAGATGTAAGTCAGGAGACCTGCCTTTTACGCATTAACCACTGGACGGGGTGCGCCAGGAAGGGAATTTCTGTGCCATGCATTCAGTCTTCTCCTTTTTTCTGCTGCCTCATTATCTTAATCTTGAATCAGTAGAAAATGACCGATAATAATACGCTAAAGACACTTACCTCCCCTCTACCTGTGGCAACACTTAAAACTGTGATGCGTGTTATAAATTTATCTTGGGGGCCAAACAAGTCTTCTACCTTATTAAACAAACTCAATTTTAATATCCAAAAAAATGAAATTCTAGGAATCGTTGGTGCTAACGGGGCGGGGAAATCAAGCTTATTACGCTGTTTATATAGAGTACATAAACCAAGTGAAGGCTATATCTACCTCGCTGAGCAAGATATATGGAAACTAACTCCGCAAATTTTTTCACAGCAAGTAGCAGTGGTATTACAAGAGAGTCCTGCTGAATTTTCACTAACAGTTAAACAGATAATTGAAATGGGCAGAACTCCATATTTCCGCCTGTTTGGTTCAATAAATAACTCCGATGATGCGATAATTAATGAAATTATAGAGCAATTATCCTTGGCACCTTTCATCAATCGTGTTTTCACTGAGCTATCTGGTGGTGAAAAGCAAAGAGTATATTTAGCGCGTGCTTTAGCTCAACAACCAGATATTCTAATTTTAGATGAGCCCACCAACCACTTAGACATACGCCATCAGCTAGAAATAATGCAGCTCATTTCTAATTTAGGCATCACGATAATCATCACCTTACATGATCTCAATTTAGCTGCAAATTTTTGTGACAATATTTTGTTGCTACATCAAGGCCAACTACTAGCCCATGGAAAAACGGTTGATATCTTAACCCCACCGCTAATTAAGCAAGCATACGGTGTTAATTGCACTGTCAACTATCACCATAAAAGCAACACTCATCAATTTCAATACTCATTGCAATAAACAAACACACCTTAATTTTATGCATATATAGAGATACCTGAATCCGTGACTTCAAAGTGAATACAGAGTGTAAGATATTGGTTTTACGGTGGAATTGAAAAATCTTAGCTGCACCCGTAGGTTCAGTGGGAATTTTTCTAACCGCTGTAGGATCAAGAGCTTGCGCTATGTGGTGCAGTGAAGTCACTGATTCAGGAGATAGATAGCCCCCACAATTTTAACGATATAAAAATTCATCATCGTAGAGGATTACTTTTGAAAACATTGACTAAGAAAATTCTTAAAACTAATTTAGTTTGCTTAAGTTTTTGCGTAATAAATGCTTACGCTGCAACCGATAACTACCCTATAACAATTGAATCATGTGATCGAAAAGTTACCTTTGAACAAGCTCCAACAAGAGCAGTTTCCAATGATGTCAACCTTACTGAAATGCTCCTCGCACTTGGTCTTCGTGATAGCATGGTTGGTTATTCAGGAGTATCCGGATGGAAAAATTTAAGCCCATCTTTAGTGGCTAATATTGGTGAATTACCTCAACTATCTGAAAAATACCCCACTAGAGAAGTATTACTCAATGCCGATGTAGATTTTTATTTTGCCGGCTGGAATTACGGTTTCAAAGTAGGTGGCGATGTTACCCCTTTATCTCTCAATAAATTTGGTATTAAAAGCTATGAATTAAGCGAGTCATGTATTCACATCATGTCACGAAAAAAAGTAACTTTGGAAGATGTTTATCATGACCTTCGCAATCTCGGAAAAATATTTGCTGTTTCTGAACGCGCTGAAACACTAATTTCCGGTTATAAATTAGAACTGCAAACTGCTTTAGCTAAAGCCCCCGATAGAAACAAGCCACTTAGAGTCTTTGTGTATGACAGCGGAGAAGACAAACCTTTCAGCGCTGGGAAATATGCGATGCCGACGGCTTTAATTGAAGCGGCTGGGGGGGTAAATATAATGGATGATATTGAACAAAGCTGGGTGAAAGTTGGTTGGGAATCGGTGGTTGAACGCAATCCTGAAGTGATTGTAATTATTAACTACGGTGATGTTACTGCTGAACAGAAAATTGCCTTCATGAAAAACAACCCGGCATTTAAAGATATTGAAGCCGTGAAAAACAATCGTTTTGTGGTGTTGCAATATGATGAGGCGACACCGGGCCCTAGAAACATAGCCGCTATAAAAAAATTATTAAAAAACTTTTAAACCAGTTGACCAGAACATTGATAGTTCGAATACCCATGTGATATTGGGGCTAATGTTTTTCTGAAAAAGCCCCTATCCACTTGAAAGTGTAGCAAGGGCTTACAGGGAACAAGCTATTTCTGATTGGTTTTAGAACGGCTAAAGGAAATAACATGATTAAATTCCGATTGTCGGCAGTCAAATGTTTACACGAGACCTCTGCATAACGTTACGAGCGAAGGTAACACAAGGCAAAAACCGGCGAGATAGCGGAGTTAGTATGCCCCTCACTTTGGGTACAGTGTGCCACTATTTATGGGTATTACTGGTGTAAATGAGCATGTTGAGCCGGTTTTAACGCCGTATTACCGAGCGCAGTTATCATACCCTCTGGGTAAGTTATGCAGAGGCCTCTACACATTAATTAGCTATCTTACTGTTGTTAAATATATTTATTAGAGCGATATTTTTATATGTCTTTCATTTATAGAATTTGGATCGGGTTGGTAATACTAATAGTATCTATGAGTATCGCCATCTCTTTCGGTACAGCTGATATACCCCTTAGCTTGAGCTGGGGAATTATACTTAATCAAATCTCCCCAGAAATTTTTAGCAGAGCTAATCTCGCTATGGAATGGAGCAATGGCCAGCAAAATATTATTTGGCAAATTCGTGCTCCGAGAATAATCTTAGGGGCTTTAGTTGGTGCAGGACTAGCGGTGACTGGTTGTGTCTTACAAACGGCGACTCGCAATCCCTTAGCTGACCCACATTTAATGGGGGTCAGCTCCGGCGCTGCATTTGGTGCAATAGTGGCAATCATGCATGTAGGGTTAATATTTGGATCCATTACCATTCCGGTGTTCGCATTTTGCGGGGCACTAGTCTCTATCTTTATGGTGATTATAGTGACTAAAAAGACCGGCTTTTATGATCCAAATAAATTGATACTTTCCGGTGTGGCCGTGTCATTTGTTATTATGTCAGCTGCCAATCTTCTTATTTTCTTGGGGGATCACCGCGCTGCGCACAATGTACTTTTTTGGATGTTAGGCGGTTTAGGTTTAGCTCAGTGGAGAGAGCTAATCTACCCTTTAACGATTTTCATAGTCTGTTTTACATGGTTCACTCTAAATAGCCGAAAAATAAATGCCTTAATGGCAGGAGAAGAAATTGCAGCAACTCTCGGTATCAATATAACCAAGTTCAGATTAAAAATTTTTATTTGTACAGCTCTATTAACCAGTGTCATGGTTGCTTTTTCAGGAGCTATCGGTTTTGTCGGTTTGATGATTCCACATATTTTGCGGATGTTTATCGGTGCTGACAACCGACAACTTATTGTTTTTTCTGCTATTTACGGTGCTATATTTTTAGTGGTGGTTGATATATTTGCCAGAAAACTACTCTCCCCTCAAGAGCTACCTATTGGCATAATCACTGGTTTAATTGGAGGGATGTTTTTTATTTGGATGATGAGCAGAAAAAATAACTAATTTCCTCTCATCAACTAAGGAGACGTTGAACAAGTCCCACATACGCCCCTGGCGCACAGAGAAGCTGGTAATTAAGGCAGTGAGCAATGCTGCTGGTCTGGCGAAAGCCGTTAACGCAGAGCACTAACGTTGCGAACGAAGGTAAGACAAGGCAAAAACCGGCGAGATAGCGGAGTTAGTGTGCCCCTGTTATGGGTATTACTGGTGTAAATGGCAAATTGAGTCAATTTTTAACGCCGTATTACCGAGCGCAGTTATCATACCCTCTGGGTAAGTTATGCTGAAGTCTCGATTAATAGCCCTGTTTAATATGTTTACCGGGGTCGAGAAAAAATATTTTTTTCCAACCTTGAGTTTGCGTGGTCATTTTCCAAACATAAGGGAGCATGGTGATCATAGAGTAATGAAGATGTGCAGGTTTACCAGCGGCATTACCAGAATTGCCAACGCTACCTATTACTTGATTTTTTTCTACAAAGCTAAAACTCTCTGTCGTTATTGAGTCTAGATGGGCATAGTAATACAGTCTCCATTTAGCACCCAGCACTAATATAACTTTTCCACCTTTACTCAACTTCCCTTGATATACAACGAAACCCGCTGTAGATGACACTATCTGCGTGCCTTTTTTAGCAAAAATATCGATACCTTTGTGAACACCTGAGCTCCCCCACGGCTCATACCAAAATGAGGCTTTATTCCAATCGGGTGATCTAGCCCCTTTTACTGGCATGACAATAGCTCCTGGAAGTAGATAACCTATCAATAACACTCCCATAAGTACGATCGATATTCTAATGGTTAATTTCACTTAAACTCCAGCTATTGCATTTAAGCCAATCAATAAAATTGAAAAGTATCATTGTCCAACTATACCTGACATAACACTATAGAATTGCTTTTTCTTGCTTTTTCTTGCTTTGTGCTCACGCTTATCCCTTATAATTTCAATCTGGGATTTGGCTGCAGCACATAGCACCAGCGCTTAATTCTACAGCGATTCAACAGATAAGTTTTATGCACGGATGCATTTATTTAGCGAATGCAGGACTCTTTTGAAATTGTCGTTAAATTTTAAGCCCCACCTTTAAAACAGTATTTGACACTCTGCGTTCACTTTTACATCACGGATAAAGCTGATTATTTTAATGAAAATCAACTCTCATCTACGCTGAAAAAGACATAAACAAGGGGATTAAGATCGGCACAAAGATACTTAATAGGAAACCGCTGGCAATCGCTGTCGGTATAATAGTAGCGCCGTGAAATTTACCGAGCATTGGCAAGGTAAAATCCATCGCGGTAGCTCCTGATACACCAACACCACAGTGATTATTTATTCGCGATAATAAAGGTATCATCACTAGGGCAAAAACTTCTCGACCTATATCAAGTAAAAAAGCGGTGGTGCCTAACAAGGGATAACCTAGATCCGATAATATGATGCCGGATAGACTGTACCAACCAAAACCAGAGACAACCGCCAGCCCTTGGTATATAGGTAGATCGATAACGTACGCACCGACCGCTCCTGCCAGTAAAGTACTCAACATAGTGACGAAGCAAATAATCAGACCTTGAACATTTATAAATAGTGATCTCAGTCTATAGTTAGCTCGCATCAACTGCTGGCCGACTAAAAACAATAACAAATACAACATCCAGGCAACAAGCGCATCGGCATGTTCAAAAAAACCTTTGCTAAAATAACCCACCACACAGCCAACCACCACCCAGATAATGGTCTGCACAGAATCTGAAAAGGTCGCCCAATTCAACACAATTGAAACTTTTTCAGGGCTGGCATCTTGCCGACTAGCTGGGCTATTTAAATACTTACCACTGACGGTCAGAAAGCCAATATTGAACAAGACAATGAACGCGAATAAGACCAGCGAAATAAAACCCGCCTGATATAATTTAGTCTGCAGATCATCTAAACTACCGATGCTATAACCGATCAGTGCCAGGATAGCAAAGGTCAACCACTTTAAAGCTGTGTCTATTACCTGAGTAGACAGGCCTTTGATATTCCAACTAAATCCTATTATTAGCGCCGCTAACAAAGGCCCTAGTGTTACTAATATGGTCATAATACCTCTACTAAACGTTGGTAAACTGTCGGTTAAATAAAAATCTGCTGGCGTCTATTTAATTTTTAAACACTGAGCTAATGTTATATAGACACTCTACTTAGTCACTGCTTATCAATCTTATTTGAAAATGAAATTTAGCATAAAAACGCAAGCTAGAAGAGACAAAACTCACCTTGATGATCATTATTTTTCCCGATTGACCATCATACTCCGCTCAACTTGGCGACTATCTAACAAAGTATTTAATTTCAACAAGTTAAATCAGGTTATTTTTTATCCGCTGTCAACATGCCGCTAAATTAAACTACCGCCTCTGCTTTAAGCGATTTTAGCCCTGCAACTGAGCACTCAAAGAGTAGTTTGCAATTGATAGCCGCTATCAGTATCTGTGATGACATAACCTAATTGGCGCAACTTTTCTCTTATCTGGTCGCTTTTTGCCCAGCGCCGATTTAACCTCGCTTGCAATCGCTGCTCTGCTAACGCTGTAATCTCGCTTGGTATCTGGATGGTATTTGTCGATTTATGCAGAGACAAGGCAAATACCTGATCAAAATACAGCACTGTCGCTCGTTTATCTGCAGCACTGAGTTTACTTTTGACTACCGCCCAAAGTATGGCGAGCGCCTGTGGCATATTTAAATCGTTATTGACGCAGTTGAGAAACGCTAACTGATACTCAAGGTTTATAATTCCCTTATCAGCGGCACTTACTTGAGCATGGTCCGCGGATTTTTGCAGGTCACTCGATTCATGGCATGCATCAACTAACCAGTCTGCAACCATTGTTCGCAGTCGCTGCAGCGCGATAGCGGCACTTTGCAAGGCCTGCATACTAAACTGCATCGATGATCGATAGTGACCGGTCAATACTAGATACCTAAAAGCCAGAGGATCATAACCTTGTTCTAGTAAATCCCTTAGCAACAATGATTTTCCTGATTTTGATAGCTTTTCCTTACCCATTTGTAAAAAATAGCCATGCATCCAAAAATTGGCCGGCTGATGACCATGCCTACCCTCAGATTGCGCAATTTCATTGGCATGATGCACAGGTATGTGATCTTCACCACCTACATGAATATCAAATTTTGTCCCTAAGTACTTCTCCGACATTGCCGAACACTCGATGTGCCAGCCGGGAAAGCCGATCCCCCAAGGGCTTGACCACTGCATTTGCCGTTCTTGTTTAGCAGCTGCTATAGACTTGTCAGTCTCGCTAAACTTCCACAGTGCGAAATCGGTTATCTGACGTTTTTCTCCAAGCTCCACTCTTTTACCACCTTGTAAGCCCGCAATATCCAATTTGGCAATCTTGCCATAGCTAGCCAATTTCTGAGTATCAAAATACACCCCGTCCAAGGTCTGATAGGTAAAACCTTTTCTTTCAAGATCTTCAATATATTCGATCTGCTCGGCAATATGCTCAGTGGCACGGCATAAGCTGCTCGGTTGCATGATCGATAATTTTCCTAAGTCTTCAAGAAATGCCGCTTCAAAGAACTTCGCTATCTGCCAGGCAGATTGGCCGTGCTTTCTCGCTCCTTTTTGCATTTTATCTTCACCGCTATCCGCATCAGAGGTTAAATGACCAACATCGGTGATATTCATCACATGCTTAAGCCGATAACCATTTAACTCTAGGACCCGGCGCAGCACATCGACAAACAAATAATTTCTTAAATTCCCCAGGTGAGCAAAGTCATAAACGGTAGGCCCACAAGCGTACAGAGTGACCATTTTATTGGAGATGGGGGTGAATTTTGCAATTTTTCGACGATAAGTATCGTATAGCTTTAACGTTGGGAACATAAAATTCTCTTCTCTGCTGATTTAGATTGTTTAATAGGCTGCCAATAATTGAGCTTTGCAACATCCAGCGACCTGTAAAACTTGCTGGTAAAACGCAGATTACACGGCAGTTTTTTGAGCTATTGGTACTGATAGTCAGTAAACGACAGCCACAAAAAAGGGCCGGTAATGTTAATTAACGGCCCTACTCGATCATTTAAAAATTACCTAGTACACCGCAACCAACCAAAGCAGCAGCTACAACAAAATGATCTATTGCTACGCGCAGGGTGACTAAATTTTAAGGGTATAAGTTGAGCTTGCATATTCAAGAGGAATCCAATGGTTTTTGATCTAAAAATAATACGGCTATATTTCGAATAGGTAATTATTCAAGATTTCGTATACTGCTGTCAAGCTACTTACTTATTATTATCAGTTTGCTCGCTGCTAAATGCTATTACGATTGATTGTCGATTCAGCGCAAGCAACTTTAAAATCATAGTTATATCAATACTTTATATCAAAAATCTAATAAAAAATATTAGCTCAAACACGACTAATAGTTGCTGGTAATTTAAGCGCATTAAGCTTGAGTTGTATCTAGCTGTCACCGAGGGTATCCTTAGCTCCTTCCTCAACTAGGAGTACTGAATGACTCTCGTATCATGGTTTTCTTTAGTGGCTATCTGCTGCTTAGGCGCAATATCACCTGGCCCTAGTTTAGCAGTAGTGTTGAAACAAGCGACAGATAACGGTCGTAAGCACGCTTTAGCAACCAGCTGGTTTCATGCTATCGGTGTTGGTCTGTGGGCATTTGCCTGTATTTTTGGTTTGGCGATCATCATCACTCAATCACAAGTTTTATTTCAAGCTATTACTTGGGCCGGTGCGGGTTATTTGGCATATCTAGGCATCCAAGCTATTCGCGCTGGCAAAGCAACCACTGTCAGTGAAAGCCTCCCCAAACAGCAAACCACCTTGTGGAAAGCAGGCATGGAGGGTGCGATGATTTCGATTCTCAACCCTAAACTGGCGATCTTTTTTATCGCAATTTTTTCGCAATTCATCTCGGTAGATGCATCATTTATGGATCAGGCGATTATGATAGCTACTGTGGTAATCATTGATGGTGGATGGTATTCACTGGTGGTGTTGCTGCTGGCGAAAGGACCGGTATTGAACTGGCTAAAAGAAAAGAATCAAGCGGTTAATCGTGTGACTGGGGCCATTTTTATTCTATTGGCGATTAGAGTCGTAACCTTTTAGAGAGTATTTAGAAAGTATTAAGACAACCCCTTCCCAGTGGTGGGGCTACGACTACATTGAGCATCTTGTAGCTCTTTCGATAATAGAGGGCGAGCCCATCACACACACCTGTAACGTACAAGTGTGCGTAGTATAGTTCAGAGCTGTACTATCACAGCTGCTGTATTCCAATATTACCCTTCAGCTATTTCCGCATTGTGATAAATTTCTTGAACATCATCACAATCATGTAGAAGTTCCATGAACTGTTCAAATTTTTCTACGTCTTCGCCGCTTAATTCAACAATAGTTTGCGGGACGAAAGTGACTTCTTCCACCTGATATTCTAGCTCTTTAAAGTTTTCTTTAAGCGCTGACTTGGCTTTGAAATATTCGGTGTGCGGCGCTGATACGGTAATTGTACCTGCATCATTTTCTATATCAGTGACATCTACATCTGCCATCATTAACGCTTCTAACACGGCCTCCTCATCACTGTGTTCAAAGACGAACATCGCGTTATGATCAAACATATGCGCGACCGTTCCCTGCCCACCTAATTTAGCATGACCTTTGTTGAAGCAAATTCTAATATCACCAAAAGTACGGTTATTATTATCGGTTAAGCAATCGATAATCACCATGCAGCCACCTGGGCCAAAACCTTCGTAGCGCATTGGCTCGTAATTTTCACCGCCGCCGCCCTTGGCTTTTTCGATCGCTTTATCGATGACATGTGCAGGTACTTGGTCCTTCTTTGCTTTATCGATAACACTGCGCAGTGAAGGGTTCGCATCTGGATCAGAGCTGCCATTTTTAGCACTGACAAATATTTCTTTTGCATACTTGGCATATAACTGAGATTTAGCACCTTGCGTTTTAGCCATGGTGGCTTTATTTTTTTCGAACTTCCTACCCATTGAATTATCTCTTTATTAGCAATCAGAATGGTTTAATTCAGCCATCTTAAAGCCTGAGCGGGCAAAGCACTAGCAAGAACCCGCGCTTTTACTCTAAAGATCCAACAATCTGCTAAATTGCTGAACACTATTTACTTCAGGTATTAGCCCGGTATCTGTGCGCCGGATCCACGACCCCTGATCACTTGCCCAATAAAGCCCCGTTGCAGACTAAAACTGTCTGAACAATGATCGCTATCAGCCGATTAATCTTCGGTGATCGGCGCTGCTATTAAATAATCCAAAATCGAGCTTTTATTTATTGGTAATCTGCTCGAATAAATGCTGAAATACGCTTTTTAAATATATTGGGGATTATCATGGAGCGCGTTACAATTTTTGGCCGTAAAGGTTGTGGTTTTTGTGTCAGGGCAAAAGATTTATGCGAAGAGCAAAATATAGAGCATCGCTACATTGATATTCACGAAGAGGGTATTAGCAAAGCCGATCTAGAAAAAACCGTGGGCAAGCCTGTTGAAACAGTGCCTCAGATATTCATTGGCGCTGAACATATCGGCGGATATACTGAATTTGCCAAAAAAGTTGCCGAGCAGTAATAGACTAGGCAAAGCTAGCCGCTAACTGCTTTAAAAGCTAGCGGTCAGCTTAAATTTTTAAGCAGCTTCTGCTCTGTCACCCCCAGCCACGAATGCCAAATATTCAGGTATTGACGGCATATCGTGCCAAAAGCACATCAGACAACAGCAACATAACCCATCTATCACCCGCAATTCTTATCGCAACTGATTTAGCAGCCCGATCGAGAATAGACTAAGTTTGCAAGTGTAAATTTACCGGTAACTGAGTGGTTCTTTTCACGGCACTCATCGCGACGCTGGTATTAAATTCTTGTACCCCTGGTAGTTTTGATAACTGCTCGCGATAGAGACGTTCATAGCCCGCTATATCGGTGGTGTCTATGCGCAGTAAAAAGTCCACATTCCCCAACATCACGTAACATTCTGTTATCTCATCAATTCTTTTAACCGCTTGCTCAAAGGTAGCCAATTCACCATTGGCAATAAGCTTCACTTGCGCGTAAATCACCAAATTCAGCCCCAATTTTGCCGGGTCTAATATTGCAGTGCGCTTTAAAATATAGCCCTGATCTTCTAAGCGCTTAATACGCCGCCAACAAGGGGGCTGTGACAAGTTCACTTTTTCGGCGATTTCAGAGGCAGATATACTGGCGTCTTGTTGTAGTAGTTGCAAGATCATCTGATCAATTTTATCTAGTTTCATAAGATTTTCTCAGTAAAAAGAGTTGATTAGAGCTTTAATCAAAGTTCTTTTTTCAAAAAACCATCATACTTACTATTTAAGCTTCCCCCAATAACTATATTATTTATTCCCATAACTTTACAATTTTGAATTTATTATACCAAAAGATAACAATAACCGATAAAAGTTAAATAAATCTTACTGCGATTAGCAGGTATATTTTATCTATAATAAAACGCTGTCTACAAGGTCGATAATAGCCCTCTAAATAGCTTATAACTACACCCTGAACCACAGGTAACTGCATGTCAGTATTTTCCCATCTAGAATTTGATAATCACCAACAAGTTGTTTTTATTAGCGATGAAGCAGTGGGCTTAAAAGCAATTATTGCAGTACACAATACCAATTTAGGCCCCTCGCTCGGCGGCTGTCGGATGTGGCCTTACGCATCAGACAGTGACGCTATTGCCGATGTGTTACGTTTATCTAAAGGCATGACCTATAAATCAGCGATTGCCGGCCTGCCGCTAGGCGGCGGTAAGTGCGTGATTATTGGCGATCATCGTCGCCAAAAAACACCACAGCTATTACGGGCACTTGGTCAACAGATTGAAAATTTGTCAGGAAGCTACATTACTGCCGAAGATTCAGGCACTTGCGTAGCTGACATGCAGATAATTAGTCAGACAACCCAGTATGTCTCTGGCGTACAAGAAAATACTTTACACAAAGGCGATCCCTCCCCCTCTACTGCTCTCGGTGTGTTTGTCGGTATAAAAGCGGCGATACACTATCAGTTAAACACCTTGGATCTCAGCGGGCTGACGATCGCTGTGCAAGGTATCGGCAACGTCGGCTTTCACCTTTGCCAGTATTTAAAAGCGGCGGGAGCTAATTTAATCGTCGCTGATATTTTTGCCGATAACGTTAACCGAGCAGTGTCTCAATTAGGCGCCAAAGCGGTGCCTAGTAATGAAATTTACAGTGTCGATGCGGATGTTTTTGCCCCCTGCGCAATGGGCGGCAGCTTGAATATTGAAAGCTTATCTAAGATGCGAGCAACGGTGATCGCAGGTGCTGCGAACAACCAACTGGCGCGCCCAGAAGTGGCCAAGCTTCTTCAGCAAAAAGGTATTCTATACGCTCCCGACTACGTAATTAATGCTGGCGGCATTCTCGACATAGCCTATCAGCGAAGCGGGGCGAGCTTAGCGGCTCTCAATACTCATATTGAACGCATTGGCGACACCCTGACAGAGATATTTGTACGCGCTGAACAAAGCAATACCAGCACTGATTTAGTCGCCAACCAGCTAGCCGAAGAAATTTTTCAGCGCCCTGATCTGCAAACAACAAACTCAACAAATAACATTACTATTAATCTATAAGATCTTGATTTTAAATAATTAAAATAACAACTTATTAGTTGTATATATTCTAATCGATCAGTAGGAGAGGAACTCATGACCAGCAAGCAGCCCGAGCAGAGCGTTAAGAGCTACCATTCAAAATTATTTGTACCTCAGGCTTCTTCACGCCCTGATACGACACCAGATTTTTCACACATAGCCATTCCCCCCCCCACTGACAGTCATAAACCTGAGGTATTGACTGGCGCCTTAGACATGCAAGATCTGGCCTATGGAATCGTCCGGGTATTAGGCGACGACCATCTATGTGCAGGTCCTTGGGTGCCAGAAATTAGTGCCGACACACTGCGCCTTGGCTTAAAGCATATGCTACATGTCCGGGCATTCGATGATCGAATGTTTAAAATGCAGCGCCAGGGGAAGTTATCTTTTTATATGAAGTCGACCGGCGAAGAAGCGATATCTGTGGCGCAGGGCATGGCCTTGAGAACGACCGATATGATGTTTCCCAGCTATCGCCAACAGGGCTTGTTGTTTGTTCGCGAACATTCGATCGTCGATTTAATGTGTCAGTGTTTATCCAACGCTAAGGATAATATTAAAGGTCGACAGATGCCGATTTTTTACAGCTCTAAGCAACATAATTTCTTCTCTCTGTCGGGGAATTTAGCCACCCAATATTCTCAAGCGGTCGGCTGGGGCATGGCTGCAGCCTATAAAGGAGAAGACCGAATTGCAGTATCCTGGGTAGGTGATGGCACTACTGCGGCGGCCGATGTTTATCACGCGCTGGTATTTGGCTCAACTTATAAGGCCCCGGTAATTTTAAACGTCGTCAATAATCAATGGGCGATTTCAACTCCGCAATCTTTTGCCAGTACCGGAACTACATTTGCCGCGCGCGGCATTGGCTTAAATGTACCGGGTATTCGGGTCGACGGAAATGATTTTTTAGCGGTTTACGCTGTGACTCAATGGGCCGCAGAGCGAGCGCGACAAGGCGGCGGACCGACATTCATTGAACATTTCACCTACCGAACTGAAGGTCACTCTACCAGCGATAATCCCGATGCCTACCGAGGTAAAAATGAAGCCAAGTACTGGCCATTAGGTGATCCTATCAATCGATTGAAACAGCATTTAATAGCCCTGGGGGAATGGAGCGAAGCGCAGCACTTAGCACTGACTGAAGAACTGAGTCAAAGCATTACTGCGCACTGGCAAGAGGCGCTAGCTTTTGGCTCCTTAGACAACGGCCCACACTGGCCGGTTAGTTCGATGTTTGAAGATGTATTTGAAGAAATACCCCCGCACTTGCTAGCCCAAAGCCAGAAGATAGGAGATTAAGTCATGGCCAATATGAACATGATACAAGCACTTAACTCAGCCATGGACATCTGCATGGATATCGACCCCAACGTGTTAGTAATGGGCGAAGATGTCGGATATTTCGGCGGCGTATTTCGCTGCACCGATGGTCTATATAAGAAATACGGTGCCCATCGCGCCTTAGATATGCCGATCGCTGAAGGCGGTATTATGGGCGTCGCTATCGGCATGGGAGTGAATGGCTTACGACCGATCGTTGAAATACAGTTTTCCGATTATATCTATCCTGCTATCGATCAAATTGTCTCTGAGCTAGCCAGATTGCGCCATCGCAGCGGCGGGGAATTTTTTGCACCGATAGTGATCCGCACCCCCTGTGGTGGCGGCATACGGGGCGGACAAACGCACTCGCAGAGCCCAGAGGCATTTTTCACCCACGCTTGTGGCTTAAAAACAGTGATGCCATCCAATCCTTACGATGCTAAAGGGCTGCTGATTTCAGCGATAGAAAGCAACGATCCAATTATCTTTTTTGAGCCAAAAAGAATATACAACGGCCCATTTGATGGCAGTCATGATCAAGTCGCCAAAGCGTGGAGCTCACACCCTTTAGGTGAAGTACCAGTCGAACATTACCGCGTTGAAATAGGCAGTGCTGCAGTCGTTCAAGAAGGCACGGATGTCACGGTGGTCACCTACGGTAATATGGTGCACGTTGCCCAGGGCGCTATCAATGCCAGCGGCATTAGCGCCGAGTTGATCGATATTCGCACGCTAATTCCGCTTGATATTGATACCATTAAAGCCTCAGTGGCTAAAACTGGCCGCTGTATAGTAGTACATGAAGCGACCTTGACCAGTGGTTTTGGCGCCGAAATTTTAGCGCAAGTTCAAGAGCAGTGTTTCTGGCACTTAAAAGCTCCGATCGAACGTGTTACCGGCTGGGATACGCCCTACCCACACGCCTTTGAATGGCAATATTTCCCCAGCCAAAAACGCATAACCGATGCTATGCTGCGCACTTTGGAGAGCAACTAATGAGTCAATTCAGCTTTAAATTACCCGATTTAGGAGAAGGGATTGTCGCCTCTGAAATTGTTGAATGGCATGTCAAAGTCGGCGATACCGTCAGTGAAGATCAACACATTGTCGATGTCATGACCGATAAAGCGGTGGTAGAGGTAACCGCCCCCGTGTCTGGCGTGGTTGCAAAACTTGCCTGTGAGGCTGGCATAGAGATCCCAGTTGGCAGTGAATTGATTCTTTTTACTCTTGAGGAAAACAGCCAAAGCGCAGCTCAGGATGAGCGACCACCAACTCCCGTCGCGGCCCCGCAAGCCGTCAGCTGTTTGAGCACTAACGATCCAGTCCAAGTTTTGAGTAAAACCGTACTTAGCTCCCCTTCCGTGCGCAGACATGCCAGGGAAGGTAATATTGATTTAAGCTTAGTGTCGGGTACTGGGACAGCGGGCCGCATTAATAATTCGGACCTGCAGGATTTCATTGACAACGGCGGCCAACAAGTCAGTAAAGTAGCTGCTACGTGCAGCACAATAGATGCTGACTTTGCCAGCAAAGACATAAAAATAAGCGGCTTGCGTCGAGTTATTGCGAAAAAAATGCTGCAGGCTACCCACAACATTCCGCATTATTCATACATTGAAGAAATAGATCTAACCGCACTAGACACACTGCGAGAGCATTTAAACAAGCACCGTAAAGACGATCAGCAAAAACTGACGCTGCTGCCCTTTATCATGCAAACCTTGGTCAAAGTCATCCGCGATTTTCCGCATTGCAACGCCCACTATAATGCTGAAACAGAAATACTCACGCAATACAGTGCCGTTGATGTGGGTATCGCCACCATGACCGAACAGGGATTACTAGTGCCGGTGATCAAAAACACTCAGCAGCTAGACATCTGGCAAAGTGCTGCACAGTTATCCAAGATAACTGCAATCACCCGCAGTGGCGGCGCCAAGGCCCAGCAGTTAACCGGTTCGACCATCACTATTACTAGTCTAGGCGCTATTGGCGGCATCGCGACCACCCCGATTATCAACGCCCCAGAAACCACTATTATCGGCATTAACAAAATGCAGCTGCGACCAGTGGTGATTGATGGAAAAATAGTGATTAGGAAAATGATGAATTTATCATCCTCTTTTGATCACCGTATTGTAGACGGATATGATGGCGCTTTATTTATCCAAGCGCTGAAGACTTTACTGGAAAATCCGGGGGCGATCTTTGTTTAAGCGCATACGTTACATAAATGCAGCTCTGCATAAAACTCTGAGTTTCAACGGCTGTTTTTCTATGCGCTGCTGGAATCATGCGCAAAATAGTCGCTGTTTAAGCGGTAAACTTCGCTTAAATACCGACAAAATTATTCGCGCAACTTACAGCTTAAAAAGCCTGTGCTATAGTGTGCTAAATCTCACTCAGACGCAGTAATTCTAATGGCTATTTCACTTCAAGATCAATTATTAAAAGCAGGCCTCGCCAGCAAAAAGCAGGCGAATAAAGCGAAGGCGGATAAACGCAAGAAAAAATCAAAAACAGCCGCTCCGGACAACGCACTACAGATCCAACAGCAACAGACCGCCAAGCGCGACAAAGATAGACAGCTTAACTTAGATCGCGAGCAACAAAAAGCTGACAAAGCGAGCATTTCACAGGCGCGGCAAATTGTTGAAAGTAATCGAGTGACCATCCCCAGAGGGTCCGACATAACGCATCAATTTTCACATTTAAAGTTTGTGAAAAGCATTTATGTCGACAAGCAACTGCAATCACAGCTGTTCTGCGGTCTACTAACAGTGGTCTTTATGGATGATAAATATTGGCTAATCCCCACCGATCAAGCACATAGATTAAACGCTCTACAAAGTGACTGGGTGGTGGAATTGCCTAAGAAAGAGCTTAAGGATGATGATGATCCCTATGCGGATTATGCCATTCCAGACGATTTAATGTGGTAATCAACTCAGCTGTCAATGCTTGCTCTTCGCTAAGCAAACTCTGAACAAGGTATACAGTGAGATCTCACAGCGGTACCCAGATCGGATAAAGATAATTTTACAGTAATATTTTGCTGCTACCTATATTAAGGAAATATCATGTTTAATCAGTTGCAAGCAGTACCGCCAGATGCGCTACTAAAATTAACTGTTCAATATAACCAAGATCAAAACCCTCTAAAAGTAGATTTAGGGGTCGGGGTTTATAAAGATGAACAGGGAAACACGCCAATCATGGCTGCTGTTTCAGTAGCAGAGCAAATAATTTTAGATCAGCAGCAAACTAAATCATACATTGGTTCTGCAGGGTCGGCACTGTACTGTGAGCTTTCAGCAAATTTACTATTTTCCAAAGATCACCAGGTGATTAAAGACCAGCGTATTTCCGTCGCGCAAACGCCAGGTGGCTGCGGTGCATTGCGAATGGCTGCAGAATTTATCAATGTATGTTCACCCAATGCCACTATCTGGGTCAGCACTCCGACCTGGGTGAATCACGTGCCATTGTTAGCGGGAGCGGGGCTGGTTTTAAAAGAGTACCCCTACTACGACAACAGCACTAAGTCTGTCGATTTTGCCGGCATGATGAACACCTTAAACACAGCCGCAGCAGGCGATTTAGTGCTGTTACATGGCTGCTGCCACAACCCCAGTGGTGCGGACTTAAGCATTGATCAATGGCAACAAGTGGTTGCGCTGGTTTTAGCTAAGAACTTAATTCCATTCATCGACATTGCCTACCAAGGCCTTGGAGACGGGATAGAGGAAGACGCTTACGGGCTGCGCTTAATGGCCGATAGTGTTCCAGAAATGATCGTCGCCAGCTCCTGTTCTAAAAACTTTGGTCTATACCGCGAGCGGACCGGAACGGTAATCATCATCTCTGCGAACAGTGAGCGGGCAAAGATATCCTCAAGCCAGTTGTTTAGTACTATACGTGGACATTACTCGATGCCACCGGCACATGGCGCCGCGATTGTTGAAACCATCTTAAACTCAGATTCACTCTATCGACAATGGAGCGGTGAGTTAACGGTGATGCGCAGTCGCTTAGCCGACAATCGAATCGCTTTAGCGACCGGTATTAAAGCGGCGGGGACCGAGCGTGATTTCGACTTTATCACCGCAGAAAAAGGCATGTTTTCATTCCTCAGCATTTCTGCAGAGCAAGTAAAGCGCCTCAAAGATCAATATTCGATCTACATGGCCGGCTCGAGTCGCATCAATATAGCGGGCATAGCGACCCACAATGTTGACTATGTGGCGAATGCCATTGTAAACGTGCTCAAATAATCAAGAAAGGAGCTAGATCAAGCTATTGACTGACCCGCACAAGCGGGCTTTAGTGACTCAGGTCAATCAATGCGGCGCGCCCAGTGAATAGCGACTAAAGCTTAGTGATTGATTTAAGCTAAATCATCAACTCTCAGCTCTCAATCATCCACCATCAACTCTGCAATCGGTTCAAAGTGACACTTGTATGTTGCAAATCGATCATTTAAGCTCAGCTATGGTCAATAAGATTAAGCAATTTAGTGCTAAGCTTTAACTTAGTTCTGGTGGTATATATCAACAACCAAAGCTAAGTTTTACATCCTCATTAAGTTTTTTCGTCGCTGACTTATATATATTTGGTTAGTGCGCCACAATTACAGGGATTAACATGTCAGATTTTCCAAACCTTGAGCAGATAGGCGTCACCTCTACTGCCGATGTGATCAAATATACTTTGACCCGTGAGTCGCGAAGTGATGTGCTGAAAATATACTACCAGCGACAGCCAAATTCTCTGTTAGCTAAAAGTAAAAAGTTTCGCTTTGCCAGAGGGCAAAACCATATTCAAATTGACCCGCAAAGCAACTCTATCAGGCCCCAGCACGTCGCTCCCATTTTACTGTTAGTGATTGAGGAGCTGCGCCTATTAACCTCCGACAGACCCAAACAAAAACGCGATGAGATCAAAGCAAGTATCGATGAGAGATTGAATGATTTGGAAACCGTGTTTGAATCTAAGTTATACCACTTAACTAAACAGTTCCAAGAATTAGATTAGCAGCCTGATCACGAAGAAGTAGAAATTATGCACTTTTCCGATTCTGTCTCAAATCCCCTCTCTAGCAACGATCAGTAAAAATCGAGCGTTTGCTAGTGTGAGTGCTGTGCTTTTGAAAAATCTAGCATTCGCTGTAGAGGAACTCTAGCTTGCTCCATTAACTTAGCCTCGACAAACACTTCATGGAGAGCTGGCTGATCGCACGACACATCGCTATCGATGGCCTGTAAACTATCTACGATATTTTGTAATCCATTCATTGCCATCCAAGGACAGTGCGCACAGCTACGACACGTAGCCCCACTACCGCCGGTCGGTGCCGCTATAAATTCTTTGCCGGGCGCCGCCTGTTGCATTTTATAGAAAATTCCTCGATCAGTAGCGACAATGAATTTTTGATTATCCATGCGCACAGCGGCATCGATAATTTGCGTGGTGGAACCGACAGCATCGGCAATCGCAATCACTGATGCTGGTGATTCAGGATGGACAAGTATCGCAGCCTCGGGGAATATTTTATGTAATTCAAGTATGCCCTTAGCCTGAAACTCTTCATGGACGATACATGAGCCATGCCACATCAGCATTTCAATGCCGGTTTGCTGCTGCACATAATTACCTAAGTGCCGATCAGGCGCCCAGATAATTTTTTTATTCTGCTCTTCTAAATGCTTAACCACTGCCACCGCGATGCTAGAAGTAACAACCCAGTCAGCCCGCGCTTTAACCGCTGCTGAAGTATTGGCATATACCACCACTACATGATCGGGATGTTGATCACAAAAGGCTGAGAACTGATCGATTGGACAGCCGATATCCAATGAACAAGTCGCTTCTAAAGTAGGCATTAAGATACGTTTTTCAGGACTGAGGATTTTTGAAGTCTCGCCCATAAACTTCACTCCGGCAACGATTAAAGTTTGCTCGGGACGAACACTGCCAAAACGGGCCATTTCCAGTGAGTCAGAAATACAGCCACCGGTTTCTTCAGTAATTTCTTGAACCACCGCATCCGTGTAGTAGTGCGCGACTAAACAGGCGTCCTTCTCTTTGAGCAAAATTTTAATGCGTGCTTTATAAGCGTCAATTTCAGCTTGATTGAGTTCAGAGGGCAAGTGTTCATGAGCGAAGTGCTCTTGAATCATGATTCTATCTTTGAGAGTAGCGGCTGCTAACATGCTATTAATTTTCAATTCGGTTGACGTTTAGTTATATACTCATTTAAAGCTGCGCAGTGACTGCACTGCACCAGCTATTGGCTCACTTTGAAACCGCGGATTCAAGCTAAAGGAGAAGCACAATAATGAGTAGCTTTTACACAGCTGCTAAAATTAATTTACAGCGAGCTATGTAATTAAAATAAGTTTTAAAGACTATCTAGTATGGCCAGATATTTTTACTGTTTAACAGCTCAATTGCAAGCGGTAAAGACCATCACATTGGATAAAGAAGCGCTGTTTTAGATAAAACCAACCCTGGTAATTACTACCAATGATCTGCAGTACTCCCTATTGCAGGATGCTAATATTAAGACTAATTATAGCACCGTTAACTATACTCGACAGACTGCAATTAGACTTACTTAAAGAGCTCTGCAAAACTGCTGCGCTAGCAGAGGTCTTACTTAAAATAATTGGTTTGATCGTCAATTCCAGCTTGGATAAAACCTTCCTTACGCAATTTACAACTAGCACAGTTGTCGCAGGCGTTACCTTGACTATCCGCCTGATAACAAGACACTGTTGCTTTGTAATCAACACCCAGCGCCAAGCCCTTGGTGATAATCTGGCCTTTTGTTAGATGCATCAGAGGGGTTTCAATGGTCAATTTATTACCTTCTACTCCCGCCCTCGTTGCCAGATTGGCCATTTTTTCAAAAGCATCGATAAAATCGGGTCGACAATCCGGATATCCTGAGTAGTCCACTGAATTGACACCAATAAAAATACAATTGGCCTCAATTACTTCAGCCCACCCCAGTGCTAATGATAAAAACACGGTATTTCTGGCGGGCACATAAGTGACCGGAATTTCCGATGTAGAGACCTTCTCTGCAGAGGGCATCGCTATGCTAGTATCTGTCAGCGCAGAGCCTCCAAAATCTTCAAGGGGCATATGCAATATTTTGTGTTCCACAGCAGCGGCGATTTTTGCTAATTTAATCGCGGCTTGTAATTCGACGATAGAGCGCTGCCCATAATCAAAACTCAGCACATAACAAGCATAACCTTGCGCGGTTGCCATAGCTAAAACAGTCGCGGAATCTAAGCCTCCAGATAGTAGAATTACTGCTTTTTGCTTCTTACTGTTCATCATTGCAATCCAAAATTTCATCAATATGAGAGTAAATCCCACAGATTTCAAGGCGTTTGTCGATCACTTAGCCCACAATTAAAAAAACAGGCGCAGAGCCTGTTTTGTTTAGATCGTATGACAAAAGATGTGGTTAATTTAATGCTTTTTTAGCCAGCGCCGCCGCGGTTGAGTTGGGAAACTGACTAACCAATTTTTGCCAAACCGTAATAGCTTCGTCCGCATTCCCCATCCGTTGATTGACACGACCTAACTTATACATCGCATCGGGGATTTTCGCCGACTTGGAATACTGTGTCAGCAACTGCACAAAATAACGCAGGGCTTCAGGTTGTTTTCCCTGGGCAGAGTTAATTTCTCCCAGCCAATAGATTGCATTGGAAACACGCTGCGCACTAGGATGACGCTTCATATATTGCAAAAATGCAGCTTCAGCTTTAACTAATTCTTGGGTTTTTACATAGGCAAAAGCGGTGCTGTAATCTTGTGCTTCATCACCCGCTAGTACAGCGGCGGTGACTTTTCCTGCATCAACATCTACAGCGGGAGAAGGTGCTTTAAAACTATTGCCACCAAGCCGACCATCTAAATCAGCATACATTTCTTGCTGCTGCTGTTTTAATTTCTGTAACTGGTACTCTTGGTTTTCAACTTGACCGCGCAGCGAGCGAACTTCTGCTTGTAGAACTTGCAAGATCAATACAACATCGAAACTAGTATTATTAACCCCTGCTCCCTCGGTTATTCGAATCACTTCAACTTGATCGGCAGCAAGACTGCCACTGATGAGAATAGCGGCCAGACATAAGCGTTTAATTACTTTCACAGTTTTACCCATTTATAGCCATAAAACCCCAGCGATTTTCACCGATGAGGTTTTTACAGCTTGCATGACTTGAACCTGACTCGGCAACTTCACTGCAACACATAGCGCTAGCTCTTGATTAAACGGCGATTAGAGAAACATTCACTGAACCTATGAAGGCCGTTAAAATTTTTCAATGACACCGGAAAACCAATATCTTACACTCTGTATTCACTTTGAAACTAAGGTTCAGGTTAAAGAACCAGCTAATTAAGTGATTATTTAGCCGTGTATTTAACTTCTACACGACGGCTTTTTGTTGCCAGACCCGATACATCTGGTTTTTCTTCACCGTAACTAATGGTATCAATCTGACTGCTGCTAACACCGCGACCAACAAGGAACTGTTCAACCGCTTGGGCACGACGCTCACCCAGTGCAATGTTGTATTCACGTGTGCCCTGCTCATCCGCATGCCCTTCCAAGCGAACTGCAGCATTGGAATTTCCTGCTAGAAACTGTGCGTGCAAAGACAGATCATTTAACGCGCTAGAGCGAATCACTGACTGGTCAAAATCAAAGTAATAAACACTTTGTAAATCGCCAACATTAGCACTGTTTACACCGGTAATTTGCGATCCATTGTTCACCCCAGTCGTGGTTGCAGACGAACCATCAACATCTTGCGCATCATCTTTGATGGTGCCTGATGAACTACAACCTACGACCAACAATGCGGCTAAGGTAATACTGGCAAATTTCGCAACAGTGCGAGCCTTAGTGGTGTTTAATTTTTTCATTCATCTCTCCAGTTGTTTGATGGCTCAAAGCCTTTTGTTATTCTTAATTATGCACTCTACTTAGTTTTGGCTAGAGTACCGTTTATATAAAGAGATCTCTGCATAACTACTGCGTTTGCAACGTTATGCAGAGGTCTCATAAAGTTAGTTTAAAAATGGTGACCATGCTGGCTCACGGACTTCACCGAGTGAACTTGGCATCGTAAACTTAATTTTACCATCGAGTGACACCCCAGCCAACACCCCTCTACCTCTTAATTTAGTGGCGTACATCACGACCACCCCATTCGGTGAAATCGTCGGAGACTCGTCGTCCCTAGAGGTTGTTAATATATCAAGTCGACCCGATTGCAAGTCTTGAACTGCTATATGATACCCTGAAGCATCTTGATGCACCATCGTCAAGAAACGACCATCTTGCGTTAAGCGACCACGGCTATTGTAGTTACCATTAAAAGTAATTCGCTGCGGTTTGCCGCCACTGGCTGCCACTCGGTAAATTTGTGGCCGGCCCGCTCGATCAGAGGTAAATAGAATCGACTGGCCGTCAGGTGACCAAGTAGGCTCTGTATCTATACCGAAATGATTGGTGATGCGTATTAAACCACCAGTTTGCAAATTCAACACATAGATTTCAGGATTACCATCTTTGGATAATACCAGCGCCAGTTTGTTACCGGTTGGATCCCAAGCGGGAGCGCCATTGATCCCTTTAAACGATTGTACTTTCTGTCTTTTACCTGTCGATAGATGCTGGATATAGATTGCAGGTCGATTGGTTTCAAAGGAAACGTAGGCCAATTTCTGGCCATCACGAGACCAAGTCGGTGACAAGATAGGCTCTTTAGAAGCCAGTATGGTCTGTGATCTAGCGCCATCAGAATCCGCCATTTGCAGGCGATATTTACGTGCTGCGCCACGCCCTTGTACCGTCACATATACAACTTTAGTGGCAAATGCGCCTCGAATACCGGTGATTTTTTGAAATACTTCATCGGCTATATAGTGAGCGACATCTCTTAAATCACTACCAGAGCTATCGATGGTCTGTGACCAAATTTTCTTTTCCGTCAATATGTCAAACAATTCAACAGTCGCCTTGACCCCATTCGCAGTTGGCTTCATGCTGCCAACCAACATAAAATCGTTGCCGGATATACGCCAATCTCTAAAAAATATCTGCGCTTGGCTCTCTGGAGAACTTAACATATTCTCCTCGTTCATTAATTTAAACATACCACTACGGCGCAGGTCATTGGCAACGATCGCCGAGATATTTTCTGCCAGCGGGCTATCTCCATTCCAACCAAAGGGAACCACCGCAATATTAGTCGGCTCTTCAACTCCACCGTCCACCACTATTCTTAGCTCTGCATTAGCCTGCATGCCACCCAACAACATTAGCAGCGTGCATAATTTAATAAATTTATTAGTTACCATCTAGTACCTGCCGGTTCAAAAAGGATTGTAAATGTCCTTAATTCACGATTAAAATATTCAGGGGAAGCTTTTGCGACATCCGCCACTTTTGGAAATGTTTCACTTTTCCAAACGGCCTGTTCAGCTGCCCTGTCAAAACTTGGATTACCGCTGCTTTCTAAAAGCTCAACACCAGCCACTCTCCCAGAAGACAACAGCCTGATTCTCAAGACTGCCTTGGTTCCTTTCCTGACAGTAAAATTGTAGCTTAAATTACCATCTAATATTCTTTTAATATAAACGTCAATACCCGATGCCATTTCTTTGGCAACTAAGTCGGCCGCGTAGCGCTCTTCGTCAGCCATTTGCTTACGCAATGCTTTAACCCGCGCTTTTTCTGTCTGTGCCCGTTTTTTTGCCTGTTTTTTTTGTTTGGCTAGCGCCAGCTCTTTACGCTTCTTCGCCGCCGCCGCTTTTTTAGCTGCCTGCTGTTTAGCGAGCTTCTTATCAGCGGCTGCCTTCTGGCGCTGCTGTTTTTTTAGCGCTTGTTCTTTGGCGGTTTTTTTCTGCGCTGCCAGCTTGCGCTCGGACTCAATTTTTCGCTGCTTTGCCGACTGATTTTTCTTTTTTTGCAGATCTTTCTTAAGCTTTTGCTGGGCAAGCTTGCGCTGCTCTGCCTTATCCTTTTTTAGCAGTTGCCGAGCCTTGTCCGCTTGCTGTTTACTCTCGTCTTGCTTCTTTTGTACCGGTTGCGATTTTTCTGGGGTTAGGTCTGATTTTTTTGGTGGCGTTTTTTTAGGCTCTTTTTGTTTGACTAAATCGGCATCTTTGGCCATCGTTTTCTTTTTTTGGGTGGCAGTGCTCAAGGCTTTTATATCGTACAATTGCGCTTGGATATGCCTTGGCATTTCACGGCTTTGTTTGAGGTCCATCATTTGACTAATAATAAATGAGGAGGCTAAAAGCAAATGTAAGATGACCGCCAGTATGGTAGGTAGAATATAACTCAAAATTTACTCCGTGACTAAACCAACACTAGGCGCACCTGCACCTTGCATTAGAGTCATTAGAGAAATAATTTGCTGATAAGTCACATTTTTATCACCGCGCACCAAAATTAATTTTCTCGGGTTGCTGCGTAGAACTTTTCCAACTCGACTGGCAACCTCTGTTTCTGTCAAAGGTGTTAAATCATCACCCCCGACGTTAATGTAATAACGCCCTTCTATATCGACGGAGACTATCAGCGGCTCTACATCGGATGTGTCGACCGGATCGGAACTTGCCTGTGGCAAATCTAATTTCACCCCCTGAGTTAACATCGGGGCAGTCACCATAAAGATAATCAACAGCACTAGCATTACATCAATATAAGGTACTACATTGATTTCTGCGTTGAGTGCACGTTTCTTTTTATGCTTTCTAATCATTATCAAAAACCATTACTTATTTAGGAGCATGTACTCTGCGATGCAGTATGCTAGAAAACTCTTCCGCAAAAGTTTCATAATTATTTAGCAAGCTTCCAGCAGACGCTGAAAATCTGTTATAGGCTAACACTGCGGGTATGGCGGCAAACAAACCCATAGCAGTGGCCACTAACGCCTCGGATATTCCCGGCGCCACAGAAGCTAAGGTAGCTTGATGCATATTGGCCAGCCCTCGGAAAGAGTTCATGATCCCCCACACCGTGCCGAACAAACCTATATACGGAGAAGTTGAGCCTACAGAGGCTAAAAACGGTAAGTGCGCATCTAGTTTTTCTTCTTCACGGGCGAGAGCCACGCGCATGCTGCGCTCGACACCTTGCATTACCGCGTCTGGATCAAAGTTGTTCTGCGCCGTTAACTTGGTGTACTCTTTTATCCCCGCTCTAAAAATCTCTTCTGCTCCACCCTCTGAAGTGGGGTACTCTGATACATCTTTAAATAGCTGCCCTAAGTCAATTCCAGACCAAAACCTATCTTCAAACTTGCGCAGTGCTCGCTTAGATCGCCCAATAAAGAAAAACCGCTGAAAAATCAAGATCCAAGACATGACAGAAGCCAGCATTAGCAACCCCATCACAAATTTCACCACGAGACTGGCATTTAGTACTAAGTCAAAAACTGACATTTGCTCCACTTATTTTCTCCAAATTCTGTAGTTGATATTTCAACGATAAGGGTTATTTATCACTTGCAAAAATTTCTTTGATTTTGCTGGGAAATCTGCGCGGTTTCATGGTGTTGGCATCGACACAGACCACTTCAACTTCTGCAGTACACAGCAGCTGATCACTGTGAACTTGCTGCACAAAAAACACACTAGCTGCGCTGCACTTTAAAATATCGACACTGACCTTTAACTGATCATCGAGCTTTGCCGATCTTTTGTAATCACACTGCACCGTTTTAACCACAAACAAATAACCTTGTTGCTGTAGTTGATGCTGCTCTATCGAGTGCGCTCTTAAAAACTCAGTGCGCGCACGCTCCATGAATTTCAAATAATTCACGTAGTAGACAATACCACCTAGATCGGTATCTTCTATATAGACTCGCAATAAAAACTCAAATGGCATTGGTTTGTCCCACTCTACATCATACGTTGCTCTAATTCTAAACATCTTAGTTAACTATTTGAATAGTTAACAGTAATTTCTCACAACAAACAGACCTTTGTTTTAAGGATAAGTTCGTATTAAGCGATATTTTGAGCACCAGAGACTAAACAGAGTGCGATAATTATTCTGCTTTTTCGGGAATTGCCAGCCCAAAATGTAAATAGGCGTTATCAGTTACGACTCGTCCTCGCGGTGTGCGCATGATAAAACCTTGCTGAATTAAGTAAGGCTCTAAGACGTCTTCGATGGTCTCGCGCTCTTCACTGATTGCCGCAGCTAAGTTATCGACACCGACCGGGCCGCCGCCAAATTTTTCGATCATGGTCAACAACAGTCTTCTATCCATGTGATCAAAACCTTTATCATCCACACTGAGCATATTCAGTGCTTTATCGGCAACTGATGCCGTGATAATGCCATCCGCTTTCACCTCTGCGTAATCTCGAGCACGGCGCAGTAACTTGTTGGCGATTCTCGGTGTGCCGCGACTGCGCATCGCCACTTCCTTGGCACCCTCTGGGCTGATCACAACATTAGACAACTCCGCCGAGCGCGACACTATATGTGTCAAGTCTTCTATATTGTAAAACTCTAACCGCTGCACTATCCCAAAACGATCCCTTAAAGGCGACGTTAATGAGCCCGCTCTGGTCGTGGCGCCGACTAAAGTAAAAGGCGGCAAATCCAATTTAATGGAACGGGCCGCCGGACCTTCGCCGATCATTATGTCCAGCTGGTAATCTTCCATAGCCGGGTATAAAATTTCTTCCACATTCGGGCTAAGACGATGAATTTCATCGATAAATAATATATCGCCCGCTTCTAAATTAGTCAGCAGTGCCGCCAGATCCCCGGCCCGCTCTAAAATAGGCCCCGAGGTGGTTTTAATGTCTGATTGCATTTCAGTGGCAATAATATTCGCCAGTGTGGTCTTGCCCAATCCTGGAGGGCCAAAAATCAAGGTATGATCTAAGGCCTCCTCGCGAGCGCGCGCAGCTTCAATGAAAATCTCCATTTGCTCACGCACCGCCGGCTGACCTCGATACTCTGCTAAGGTATGTGGTCTTATCGCGCGATCTTGCACTTCTTCAACTTTGTTTGTCTCTGATACAGCAGAGATAAAACGATCAGCTTCTATCATTGTTTTCCTATTTACTTAAACGCAAGGCCATTGAACTCTGCTATTCGAACAAACCCACTTCTACTGCGTGCATCAGGGGCGGTACAGCTTACTCAAAACGCTGCTAACTGACCATAGATTTAAGTGAAACTCTAATTAACTCTTCACAAGAATTAACTGTGCCAATTTTTTTATGTGCTGCAGCTACCGCCTTAGTGGCTATAACTGGCTTGTAGCCCAGTGCAATTAAGGCACTTTGCGCCTCTTCTATATAGGCATTGGTATTGAATGCCGCGCTGGGTAGTTCTGCACCTGTCAATACAAAATCTTGTTCTTGATCTAAACCTAGTGTCGCTATTTTATCTTTAAATTCAACGACCAGCCGCTCGGCCGTTTTTTTGCCAACGCCAGGTATTTTAGTTAACGTAGCGGCATCTTCGCGCAGTATACACGCTGAAAATTCAGCGGTGGACATCCCTGAAAGTATCGCAATCGCCAGCTTTGGCCCGACGCCATTCGCTTTTATCAGCACTCTAAACAAAGTGCGCTCTAGCCGATCAAAGAAGCCGAACAATAACTGTGCATCTTCACGCACCACAAAATGTGTATAGAGTTTTATATCGCTAGACACTGTTGGCAATTTAAAGAAAGTTTGCATAGATGCTTCTATTTCGTAGCCAACCCCATAGGTTTCTATTACTAAATGTGGAGGTTGCTTTTCAATTAATTCTCCACGAATATAACCAATCATTTATTTATCCTCATAATAAAACCTGTAGTTTAGCTAGCAGCTGAATCACTGAAACCAAAACAATGTACAAATATACAGTATTTAAAATTAATTCAAAGCATTGCTTTGGCTGATTCTACCAGTCATAACGACATACCCCTTTACTAAAAAACTCTGCTGAGCAGCATTTATAGTGGCGCTTTTTAATTGGCGTGCCGGCCACTCTGACAATCGCGCTGCGCACAAATGACAACTAGTACAGCGCTAACTCAGCAAAAATTAGCGATAATTCAGATCAAATCAACTCCTTAATTATTTGATTTGCCTCTTTTTTTAGATCATCTAAAGATACTTGATTGGCAATTGCAGCCATTTCGGAACCATGGACTAACGCCAATTCAAGCCTTAGCCAATACCATATACACGCTAAAGCACGATTGATATTAAGCGCCTTTTGCAAACCTATGCAGAAATCTCGCGCGGTTAAATCGGCAAACACTGGCAGGCGCTGCAAGTTATCGGCAGTGACCATAAACTCACTATTCAATGCCGCAACATCCAGCCACGGACTGCCCCACCCGGCATATTCCCAATCAATAATCACCGCGCGCTCTACAGCTGCTGCAACGCAAATATTTTGCGGATGCAAGTCCTGATGCACCAGTGTATCGCTAACTTTAGGCAGCTCACGCACACTCTGTGATAAATAATCACACAAGACTAGCGCGCTATGATTGCCTGCCGGGAACTTATTTCTATATTCAGCAAACAGCCCCTGGTAATCAAAAATCAGCTGTTTAGCCACATCCTGGGAGAGAGTTGCGGAAAATTCATGCAGCTGTTGTACAAGCGCCAACATCATAGGCCCAGCTGCTGGCAGATCGGCACGCAAACTGCCACTTGGCTCCAGGCAAGCACCGTGATCAAGCATCAAACACCAGCCTTGGCCTACGTTGTTTTCAACGATCACCGGTGCCCAAGCTTGTCCTTGGATGCACGCCAACACCTTAGCTTCTCTGCTTCTATCCACGCCAAAGGCGATGTTTTGTGTCGCATTTATGCGTAGCACCAATTTACGACCGGCCACTTCGGCTTTAAATATTTTATTGCTGGTGCCTTGAGTAACTTCTTGCCAATCAGCAGCTTGAACAAGTTGGTTGTTAATTTTAGAAAACAAGTGAGATCCTAATTTTTGATTGGGAAAAATAGTCAGCTGGAGTAAGATAGTTTGCTCTAGCTCTGGCTATCCGCTGATTTTTGCATTTGGAGCAAGATTATTTTGATGAAAAACTAGCGATCATTTTAGGCACATAACGCACTATTCTACGAAATTGAGCGTTAATTTT
Source organism: Osedax symbiont Rs1 (assembly GCA_000416275.1). Lineage (GTDB taxonomy): Bacteria > Pseudomonadota > Gammaproteobacteria > Pseudomonadales > Balneatricaceae > Rs1. The sequence goes on along the minus strand of ASZJ01000007.1, from coordinate 31,363 downwards.
AACCGAACAGCTTTGATCGCAATAGATTAGTCTATTTTTAGTCGAGCTCCTAGCCTCAACACTGCTAATCAATTTACTTTCAAAATAATTTCAAACTAATTTTAAACTACCTTTATCGAGAAAATAATGAATAAACTGACCACTTTTTGCTTGGCCACCTTATTATCAAACGCTGTTTTCGCTGCTGATGTTACTCGGCAAACTTTAAATGTTTACACTTACGATTCTTTTGTTTCCGACTGGGGCCCCGGTCCTAAAATAAAACTAGCCTTTGAGAAAGACTGTCAATGCGAGCTTAATTTTATCGCTGAGGAAGACGGAGTCAGCATCCTCAACCGATTGAGAATTGAAGGCAAGAAAGTAAAAGCGGATGTTATTTTAGGCTTAGATCACGCATTAATGAAAGATGCTAAAGCGACCGGCTTAATAGCTGAGCACAACCAGACATTCGAGGACTTAAACCCTGATTTAAACTGGCAGGACCGCCAATTCATCCCCTATGACTTTGGTTATTTCGCCTTTATCTATGACAGTAGTAAAATCAAAAAACCAGTCAGTTCACTGCAAGAGTTAGTGGCATCCGATGCCTCAATCATCTACCAAGACCCCCGCACCAGCACCCCGGGCCAAGGCTTGATGTTTTGGATGAACGCAGTCTATAAAGATAAAACTGCAGAGGCTTGGCAACAGCTTGCCAGCCATACAGTGACGGTCACCAAAGGTTGGTACGAAGGCTATAGCATGTTTTTAAAAGGGGGATCTGATTACGTCTTAAGTTATACCACCTCTCCCGCTTATCACATGATTGTCGATGCTGAAGATAAATACCAGGCAGCACAGTTCAGTGAAGGGCACATTGCACAGATTGAAGTTGCCGCTGCCTTAAACACTAGCTCCCACCCTGAGCTCGCTCAATCTTTTTTAAAGTTTCTGCTCTCTGATACCGCCCAGCAAATCTTACCGGTTACTAATTGGATGCTGCCGGTGAAGAAAAATATTTCACTGCCGACGCAATTCTCTAAATTAATTAGCCCTGCAACGCTACCCATGGACATTGAGCATCTATCTAATCAACGCAAAAACTGGATCAAAGTCTGGCGCACTAGCGCGGCAAAATAACCGCCTTTTTCTCGAGCTATCCATTTTTAAAGGATTTTTGTCTGTCAGAGGTGTTTTCCGATAGCCCTCTCGTATACTTCTGACAGACAAAGCAAACCACGCGGAACAACACTTATCAGGTGACGACAATCTGTTATTATTTCTTTCAACTATTTGTTTTTCAACTGTTTACAATGGACGGCGGATCTCTTATCGCCCTCTTTGAAAGCATCAATGCCTACCGTCCAACCTCAGCCATTACCGCCCATAGTCGGGCTTAGCAATGAAGCTGACTAATCTGATCGGCGTGCTCTTTATTAGCATGATTTGCTCGGTCACGCTGCTGGCTTTTTATGGACTGATTGCCTTTAGCCAACAGGGCGCGGACCTGGCACTTTTAAGTGACAGCTATTTTCATGCGATCTTGTTATTCTCCATAAAACAGGCGTTACTCAGCGCAGTTATTTCAACGCTCCTCGCCTGGCCAATCGCTAGAGCGATCTATTATTTTCCGAGCATTTACTTAAAGCGCACCTTTTTAAGCTTATCATTACTCTGCTTTGTGCTGCCGACCTTAGTGTTGATCACCGGTTTTGTCTCACTGCTCGGACTGGCGGGCATCCTCACCCCCTTTTTAGGTGACAATTGGAGTTTATATGGTCTGCAGGGTATCTTATTAGCCCATGTCTATATGAATTTGCCTTTTGTAGTCAGGGCTTTGCACAACCAGCTCCAAAATATTCCCGATACCAGCTGGATACTGGCTAGTCAGTTAAAGTTTAGCCCTTGGCAGCGGCTAACGTTGATTGAATGGCCCGCTTTGCGCGGCAATCTCAGTCTGATTGTTGGCTTTATCACCATCATCTGTTTTAACAGCTTTGCGGTCGTACTAGCACTCGGCGGTGGCCCGCAATCCACCACCTTAGAAGTGGCTATTTATCAGGCCCTAAAATACGATTTCAACATTCCTGAGGCACTGACCTTAGCCTGGAGTCAATTTGCCATTGCCGGGCTATTTTTTATGCTCTTATACCGCTCTAGCTCAGTCCCTTGGCTGGCAAAAGATGCCAATTTAAAGCAGTGGCTACCCAGGCTATCAACCACTAACAAAGTGCTGTTTTCGATCATTTACACCCTGGCATTGGTGTTTATTTTACTGCCGCTACTCTCATTGCTACCGGGGCTCTTAGCCACCAAATACAGCAGTCAATTACTGTTCAATATTTTTCAATCACTGGCCCTGACACTTACCCTTGGCATAGGTACAGCGCTGTTGGCGATGCTGCTGGCCTACTGCATTATGCTGCCGATCCGCAACAGTATTATTGTGCAGCGACAGCAGCTACAAAACATTTTACAATGGCTGGCTAATCACACATTAATAGCCCCCGCCATGGTCTTATCGGTCGGTTTGTACATCCTCTTTTTACCGATAATCGACTTAGATGAACTGGGCATGATCTTTGTCGTTTTGCTTAACACTTTAATGGTACTGCCTTTTGCAATTCAGCAAATTCGATCGCGATTAATACAATTTGATCAAGATTATGCCATCCTCTATCGCTCCTTAAAACTGAGTTTTTGGCAGCGCTTCACTATTGAATGGCCGTACATAAAAGCGGTGATCTTTAGCACCTTCGCCTTGGTATTACTGATTGCGATGGGAGACGTGGCGATCTTTTCAATTTTTGGCAGCGATCATTTAAAAACTCTCCCCTGGCTAATCTATCAATACGCCGGTAGCTACCGCATAAACGAAGCCTCTTTTGCCTCTGCGGTTTTATTATTGGTCTATTTAGTTATTTTATTGAACATTGAAAAAGTGAAATCCGATGCTTGAAATCAACCAGTTAAAGATTACCTTAGGTAGCCATGTCCTCGCCTATCAGCAACATATCGAATCTGGAAATATAGTAACTTTACAAGGCGTTAGTGGAGTTGGTAAAAGTAGTTTATTACTATGCATCGCCGGTTTTATCAAACCGACTGCAGGTCGCATCTTATGGCAAGACACTGATCTTTGCGCGCTGGCGATTGAACAGCGGCCCGTGGCGATGCTCTTTCAAGAAAATAATTTATTTGAACACCTTAGCGCCCTCAAAAACGCCTGTTTAGGCGCCGAATATCGATCCACGAAACACGCTGAAGCCACAGTTACCGAAGCTGCCGAACGCTTAAATATTGCCGATCAACTGCACAAATTACCCACGGAACTCTCAGGTGGACAGCGCCAAAGAGTGGGACTGTTACGCACCTTGTTAAGACCTGAACCAATTATTTTACTGGACGAGCCATTTGCAGAACTAGACAGCCAAACCAGAGCGGTTGCCGCCCAGTGGGTCGCGGATATTGCCAAGCAAAACAATAAGACGCTGCTATTAGTTACCCATCAAGAGGAAGACGTGAAAAAGCTCGCCGACGTTAATTGGCTGCTGACTTAACGCGGTTTAACGCTCGATTCAGTGCTTGGCTAACAGCTGTCCTTAAAGGTCCTAAACCTGCATAGAAAAACAGCTTTTAGATACAATTCACACAGTCATGTATAGATAAGTGCCATTTTCTTTACAAGTTTCTTTACTCACTATACCCTTTTCAGAGTAATACGACCGCCAATCTACAACATCTCTGCAGACTATAGATCAGACCTCTATAGATTAGAGAACTTGCAGATCAAGCGAATTGAMTTGTTTTACTTTAGGCCAGYCTGTGAAGACACAGCRCTAATCAGCYAGTGTTTTGTTTTTCCTCTGTGCAGCGCAGCGCCTCTGTGTCCTCTGTGGTGAAAAATTCTTTAAAGGATTGGTTTTACCACAGAGGACACRGAGAGCACAGAGAATAGATTAAAAGCATCTTTTGCTTTTGGCTAGTGTGGCGAACATACAGGGGTAATCAGCTTTGTTTTTGCGCAAAAAAGATTTCAAGAGCTGCTTAACGGTCCAGCAGCTGTGCATTAGTTGGGTATTCCTCTAGCAACTCAACCAGTTTTTTAGCACTCTCTAAGGGTCTTAGATCGCTAAGTTCCCGACGTAAAACGCGGACCTTCTCCATATCTTTCGGATTTATCAGCAACTCTTCACGTCGCGTACTACTTTTAGCAATATCTAATGCGGGGAACACTCGCTGATTGGCGATATCCCGTGATAACACGATTTCCATATTACCGGTGCCTTTAAACTCCTCAAAGATCACCTCATCCATGCGACTGCCAGTATCCACTAGGATGGTAGCTAAAATAGTCAGCGACCCGCCATTTTCAATTTTTCTGGCGGCACCAAATAGCTTGCGAGGAATTTCCAGGGCTCTGGCATCCAATCCACCCGAGATAGTCCGGCCACTACTCTTGCGCTCCGCATTGTGGACACGTGATAGCCTGGTTAGTGAATCAATAACAATCATCACATCCTGACCTTCACCGGCTTGTTTACGCGCGATACCAAGCAGCTCATTGGCGACCCGCACATGTTGATCATAGGTCTCATCAGAGGATGAGGCATGTACTTCTGCCGCCACACTTCGCCTAAAATCAGTCACCTCTTCCGGGCGCTCATCAATCAGCAATGCGTACAACTTTATTTCGGGATAGGCTTTATCTACCGCCTGACAAATGTGTTTTAACAGCGTCGTTTTGCCGCAGCCAGGAGGCGCGACAATCAAACCACGCTGGCCCTTGCCAATCGGCGAAATCAAATCTAAGGCGCGGGCGGTGGGTTGGCTTGAGCCCAACTCCAAACGGATACACTCCATGGGATGGATGGCGACGCCACTTTCAAAGCGCTTCAGCGGATCACTATGAGAGGAATGCTTAGGCAGCGCCTCTCCTTGTTGAATGTCTTTATTTCTTTTGGTCTTAAACGATAATGTTTTTCTGGTCATGATTGGGTTTATAACCTTAGCGGTACAAGCTATTAATTTATTTGAATAATTGATAATTAGGGTACAAGCTGATATCTAAATCGAGGACTTCACTGCACCACATAGCGCAAGCTCTTGATTCACTTTGAAATCACGGATTCAAGTGATAGAGTAAAAATTGATGTTTACAGTGACTCAAAGTACTGCAGGAGCTTTTTATCTTGCCAAATTTCTTTTTAATGGATTCCAAGTGGCTAAAATTTTGAATGGTTTTATTTGAAAATTTCTAGGATCTAACTATACACCTAGCACTTAACACTCTCGCTATTAAATGATCATTTGTGAGTGCTTTATCTACTGCTTATTGAATTGTAACCCAATGGACGATTGAAAGCAGCTCTATAGCATGGATCGACCCAAAAGCTTCAATAATATTAAGATTCAAGAGAATTTTTCCACCACAGAAATCACAGAGGCGCTGCGCTGAGAAACTCTGCCATTTTATATTCTTATTGCTTTGCTCACTATTCCCTGTCGGCATTCAGAATTAATACGATCGCCACAAAGCCATAATCTACAATATTTTTCAACACTAAAGCTGAAGCTTACAACGATCGGTCAAAAGATTGCGTGTGCGGTTTCGCTGCAGCGAGTTCATTTCTTTTTACGAAAAGCTTCCGCGTCCTGCTCACGCCCCTTACCTACGTCCTGCAGGCAAAAAAGAAACCGAACCAAAGAGGCTCTTTGCCATCCTTGGCACCGCCAAATACCGTACATCCTGTACAAATACGCTCTATGACATCCATGTCACCGCGTTATACCGTACATCCTGTAGAAATACGCTCTATGACATCCATGTCACCGCGTTATACCGTACATCCTGTACATAAAAATTTCGCCCTACTATTGCCTAGCTTTTTATAACGCTGAAGGCTCTCTCTCCACGATTCACTAAATTGACGGCCGCTCAGAATCGCCATCCATGGCTCAACTTCGCTTTTCGCGACGTCCTGTCGCTCCACTCATCAATTTAGTCAATCGCTCCGGCGACAATACAAGGGGGTTAGTGGCTCCGTAGCTAGTTATCATGTACAGCGATACTTTATCGACAGTAACCATTAACACTAATGATATAAACTGACTAATTAGTAGGATGCTGTGATAAGAATCATCTGTCCCATGTTAGTGGGCTTCGCTATATTTTACTTTTAAAAGTACGATAACCTCATCTTCATGCTCTTTAATGACTAAAGCATGTTTACTATCCCAATTTTCATAAGACATCATTATTTGTTGCTTTAAACTTTCAACATTTATAGAGGCTCGCTGAGAGAGGCCTTGATTTTTAGAACCTAGCAAATAATGGCCTCTTTTTTCCTTAGGCATTAAATTACCCAACCGCGAATTTGTAGAGCTACTTATCAAACAAAGGTTACCAAATGAATCCACCCCGTTGCTTAGATCTGCCGATATAAGCGCTGGTTGCCCATCAATAGGATTTTGTGGGTAATGATGTTCAACAGAGCTTCTTAATGAAAATGAAAAATTTAGGCATGTTTCAGCAAACTCATCACGTTTCGAACTTACCGCTATATTGTTATTGTAATACATAACATTTGACCAAATAGCCCAGTCTAAGCGATTAAATATATAGTTTTGAATATTAGTTTTTTTCTTTAACTCTTTCTCATCAAAGTGCTCTGCAACAGCGTCATCAGTATAAATTATTTGATGAAAAGTCAAGCAGTGCTCTTTACCAAATAGCCCATAAAAAATACGATCATTGTATTTTTCCAAACTACATAAATATGCTTCTGCTGTAGGTTGATTGTTCTCATTAAACAAATAGTTGAGTATTCCATTAAGCCAGTTTTTATAGGTCATCTGCGGAAAAGACACATGAAGCATAGCTAGTAGCATTTTTATCCGATGGTTAATATGCTTAGTATCACCTTCACTCCGTTCATCATTATCTTTAGCAAACGTATTGGGAAAGCTAATGGAGGATTTCTTACCGGTATTCGAATAAGTAATACGCTTTAAGCACCAATCTTTATTGCGTTCACGTTTAATTATATATTTGTCAAACAGAAAGCGAGCTTTAAGCAATGCTATAATGAATTCTTCAGCATCAACGTTATTATTTTCAAAGACAGTAAGTAAGCGTTTATCGTCTAACGGATACTGGCTTTCTTTAGCACCACCTTTTTTTAATATTTTCAAAGTGTGTAGTAAAAAATTAGGAAAACTAATAATTGAGCCGTAACGCTCATCTCCCTCTTCGCTCTTGTTTTTAGAATTATTACCAAATCCAGTCACTTTTGCTTTTTTAAATATTGATTCGAGATCATTATCCTTAATCGTTTCTGATACATTGTTTTTTTCTTTGGTCTGTCTAAAAAAAGAGACTATTTCTTCAAAACCATTTATCTCTGAAAAAACAATTCGAGTATTTTTTAAATCCTCACCAAATATTTTTTTACGAATATCAGTATCAAAGCTGTACTGCACATACTTATCCATATAAGCACATGCATCCCAAATTTTACCAAAAGTGTATTGTTTTTCTGTAGCAATACTCTTCATTAATCTAGCTTTCAAAACTTCATGTTTTTCTAATTGTTCACCACGATTATTCATGATCTCAAAATAATGATTTAAATCTGTTTTTTGGGGAACAGGTGATCTTAGTATTATTACCTTGGTTGAAAAATACTGCCAAAGCTTTTGAAGTTCGGTATTTTTATTGAAAGGTTCATCACCAAACAATTTATTTAAATACTTATCAATAATCACGTAAGCATTTAACATGCTGAATTCTTGCAAGTCACTTAAATCATCCTTCTTACCCGATTTATATAATAATTGTAGCGTTTCTTCTGAGCGATTACGATTATCAAAATGCAGATTTAGAGGCTTAAATTTTATTATTTCACTATCAGCATCATACTTGTGCTTTAACACTGCCAAAATAATAGACAAAGAGGTATGGCGTTGCTGTCCATCAATAGTTTCATACACATTCCTCAAAGACTCCTTAGTTGAATCTCTTTTTGAAACTACTAATGAGCCAAGATAATAGTTTTTATCTTGATGCTGAGTACTTTGATCATAAATATCCTGAATGAGCTGCTCTATTTCAATAGTACCCCAAGCATAGTTACGCTGATATATAGGAATAATATAACTCGCGTCATCAAACAACTCCAATAGAGTTAACGGTACTATATTTTGTTTAATATTGTTCATTTTAATAGCACTCCATTTTCAATAAAAAACTCTTCTATCTCGCCCATCTTTGTTGCATTGCACATAGTCAATGGTACTTGTAAATAATTACGCACGTCCTTGCTACACAAGGAATTATCTATAACCGTAAATAGGCTATCATTTGTAACTGCATAATTATCCATCGTTGCCAATTGCACTGATTTTCTATCTAAACGCATTTTATACGCCCATAAAAAGCACACTTTTCCCGCTTGCTCTAGATGGTGACAGCCAAATTTATCAACATAAAATAACAATATTGCTTGGAACAAGTTTTTAGTATATTTATCGCCTTTGCGTGTTCGACCGTCATAACTATTAATTAAGTGAAAATATTTCTGTAATTCAGGTTTATTTATAACGAAATTTAATAACTCAATATAATGATCTACATAGTTAAAGAAACGCCTTCCATTTAATATCACTTGGTTTAAAGTAAACGGATAATCTAACTGCTTCTGATCATTTTTTCGTACTCTGTCGGAATTATAATTGTCAGTAAAATGATGAGATAGGCGGTATATTGCAAAGTATGGAGGTGAAGTTTCATTATCTGGATTTATACCTTTAAATAATTCAATATCATCATTACTAAAATATCTAGCGGGCTTATGCTTAATCCATTGACGAATCCGGTACAAATAATTATCAAACACTTCTTTTAACTGCCCATCATTTCTGGCATAAAATTCCCATTGGCTAATAAGCTTATTGTTAACAAGATCAGGCTCATGCAGCATTTCGCGTAGATGGTATGCTTTTAATAAATCATAAGGTTCTAACGCCTTACCTCGTGCATTTTGACTATCAAAAAACTGAAAAGCCTCTGATAAATCGCTTAATTGAATAAACACCACGCTACAGTGTTTAAGAATAAAATAAGCCAAAGCTTCAAGTTGTTTGATATCAAAGCTTGCTAACTGCTGCTTAACTAAGACGCTATTACGTTGTAACTGTTGAATACTGAGTTCATTTTTAATACGCAACTTACTAATAAATTTAAGTGAAACGTCGTTAAAAATGCTACTTGCTGGTAGCTGTTGCTTGTCTGATAGTTTAACTAACCGCTCTTTTATACCAATGATAAACAGTGCCACCGTTAATAAACGTTGCTGCCCATCAACCACATCTGTACTTACCTTTTTCCCAGTATCTTCATCGGGATCGTTCAAATGAATAACAACCGTACCTAAGCGATACTCTGGTTTTTTTTGATGATGGATAATATCATTAAGCAGCTGAGAGACATGTTTATCACGCCAGCGATAGGGCCGCTGATCAGGGAAAACGCATGAACATATTTCGTACAGCTGTCCTTTAAACTGATGCTGCGAAACTTAGCTTTATGAGTGTTTATCGAACTATTCTTAGATGGTTTCGTCAGATAAAAAGACGGTGAGACGATAGAATTTAAGATATGCGGCTAATTTTAAATTCACTAGCATAAAAATAAATTGTTTCAACATTGCTGGTCGATATTCGAACAATGCGAGTTGTGAAATCAGGTGAATAATAGCATTAGAGTAAGATCTATGATCAATTTAATGAAAGAGATTGATTAAAAAACGTTCATGCGTTTACCCTGGGCCGCTGATACGGCGGTATATGCAATGTTTTATGCATAAGCTCTTCAATCGTTAATACCGATGGTCGTAGTGCTGTCTTAGTTTCAGTCATGTTTGTTTATCGCTTTTTTCTTGATGCCTGCGCTTATGCTTTTGTCGTTTAAAGCATTGCTAACCACAACATCGGTGAGGGTGGTTTGGGCTTCAGTTAGACTGGCTTTGGTTTGCTCACAAAAGGCCATTAGTTCATCTACTTTAGTGACAATGCGGTGTTATTCGGCTAGTGGTGGAACTGAAATAATCATACTTTTCATTAAAGTGCCATTAACGTTTGCTTGTCCACATTACTGTTAACATGTGCATCAATCTGAGCATTCCTAAATCAGGGCGTATTGATCATATTTCTTCGCACTCCCCCTCACTTTATCCGCTGGATACTTAGCGATATTCTTCAGCATTTTTTGCTCAACTGCAGCTAAGATATCTACATCTAACTTAGTCGCCAAACGCAGTAGATATACTTGAACATCGGCTATTTCATCAATAACTGCTGATAACTGTTCTGGAGATAAGTTTTGAGATTGCTCCTCTGTCAGCCATTGAAAGCATTCGACTAGCTCTGATACTTCAACACTTAACGCCATGGAGAGGTTTTTAGGTGAATGGAATTGATCCCAGTCACGATCATCGGCAAATTTTTTAAGTTTAACTTTTAAAGCTTCTAAATCATCCATCTTTGCTGTTATTCCTTTTTGCCTGTCGCACTAAAACAGTACTTTCAAGGTAGTTGGCAGTTTTCAAATCCTATGGACGTGAGATAGCGCTTGTCGTCACGACATAGGGAGATATCTATAACTTTGAGAGCAAACTTAAATCCATTAAATCCATTAAATTTCTCTGAAAGCCTGTCGGACTAGTCACTAATTTACTGCGAAAAATTCGAATCTGAGTATGTTTTGAATGATCAACATTAACATATTGTTTTTTCGAAATCTTAATTTATTACAGTTAGTTATGTGACCTTTAGCTGACAGTTTTGCTATTTATTTATCTGAATTTAAATATATTGAGGGATTTAATCAAAGATTAGTGGGTTGCTGTTGCGGGTTTAAATCTTTCTCTGTTATCTCTACGCTCCCTGGGATAAGACCAATCTTTTAAAGATTTATTTACCACAGAGGTCACAGAGGCGCTGCGCTGCACAGAGGGTAAACCAAACACAATAATTACAATAAGTGGCGAGTTAAGTTCCTACAATTCATCACTTTTCATTTAAGTCTGTTAATCCCTTCTCCGTGACCTCTGTGCACATTGTTGATCCTCGACCTGAAGGGCTGGTAGTGTTCCAAACGCGAAAGGATTTTGATCATTTAACATCGAGGCTAATCTAATCGCTTCCAAGTTGTTGCCAAGCTTAGCTTGCCATTGCTGTAATGGTAAAATGATGGAGGGATAAAAAATTTGATAGTCCAGAAAGTCCAGTTCAGGAGACACTCCTGCAATGAAGCTTTCTCTATTATCTTGCCTTCGCTCGCAACGTTATGCAGAGGTCTCCCTTTACTGATTGCAGCTTAATTAGCTCTAATAACCAGTATTGTAACGATTTCATTAAGATATATATCATATAGTTCAAAATATGAGCTATATTTTAAATTAGCTAGTTTTATCTATTATCTGAATCCGTGACTTCAAAGTGATACACAGAGTAGGATATTGGCTTTACAGTGCAATTGAATAACCTTAACGGTCCTCTAATGTTCAGTGGCCGCTTTTCTAATTTCTGTATAATCAATAACTTATGTAATGTATTGCAGTAAAAAATTGATTCGGACACAACCCAGCTGCCATGAGAACTATTCTGCAATCCGAACTAAGTACTCTACTAAAATTTGCGTTTAGTTATTCAAAACAACGGGAGCTAGTGATCCTCGAACTGAAATTGTATAGCGTCGTGGTGAATTTATAGTGGCAATGGGAACAGAGTTAATGATACGCAAACAAAAATCTGAATAGTCAGGACTTTAATGTTAAAAGAAATAGATCTGCATGTGTTTGCTGAATTTCACAGTGCAATGTGGGTATTCGACTCAACTAAGCTCCGCATTCATTGGGCAAACCATGAAGCTATCGCTTTCTGGCGAAAGAAAAATCATCAAGAATTATATGATCATAACTTTTCTAACAACTTATCAGAAGCTGACTTAGCGGTTATTAAAGACGACTTAGAAGACTACGCTCTAGGTCACGATAGATCCCAGTGGTGTGCATTTAAGCCGATAGATATAACCAAAGAAGTTTACTGTCATTTTTCAGGGGTGAAATTAAACGACGGACGTATCGAAACCTTAGTACAAGTCATTGTCAGTAAAGTTAGTTTAGATTCTGAGTTATCAGTACACACAACCTCCACTCTTGTCTCTCTCTGGGATGTTAACGGTAGAATTTCCAGTTCAAACCAACTATTCCAGCAGTTTTACAGTCAGAAAAAAGAATTTTTTCATCATCTATTTAATAACCAAATTCAAGCGGATGAATTATGGCGACAAGTAATCGAAGAAGGATCTGCTAATCGTGAACTGTGTTTGCCCACTCTCGAAGGGAATCGTTGGTTTCAAATCAATCTCAAGTTGAATAAAAAAGGTCATACCGAAAAAGTGACGCTGCGCCAGCTGGACACGACTGCGCGCAAACATCGGGAGCTGCACCACCAAAAGCTCGCGACCACCGATCAATTAACGCAAATTCAAAACCGTTTTGGAGTGACAGTGACTATTGAAAAGATCATCAATAGTAGAACTCCATTCACACTGTTTTTAATAGATTTAAATAAATTTAAAAATATTAATGATTACTACGGGCACGAAAAGGGAGACGCCTTACTAAAAGCGGTGGCCTTTCGATTACAGAGCATATTCATCAATGCATTAGCTATATCCCGTCTAGGGGGTGATGAATTTTTATTGGTAATGCCCTACAAAGGCACTGAGAACAAGCATACTGAAGGTGCTAAATTAGCCCGTTGTCTAAATACTCCCTATCACATTAGCGGCTTGGGAAATGTGCAGTCAGGAGGTAGCATCGGTGTAGTTTCCTATCCAGCGGATGCGGATTATATGAGTGAATTATTGCTACTTGCCGATACTGCTATGTACTGTTCGAAAACCTCTCACTTCGATGATTGCTCATATTTCAATTCCGAGATGGCGCAACCTCTCATGAGACGGCAAAAAATTCGTAATAGTTTAAGCTCAGCTATCTCTAATTTAGACTTTTTACATCATTTCGAACCTGTTTTTTGTATTGCTGATCGAACTATTGCTTACTGTGAAATACAGACATGCTGGCATCACCAGGAATTAGGCATGTTACAAAGTGAGGATTTTTATGACATTGCCGACGAGCTTTCGGTTATGAGTGCGATTGAATTTCAAACCTTAGAAAGGGCCTGCAAACAAATCTTAAATGACGACCAACAGACACCGGTCATTCTCAAAGTGACTATCAATGAATTCCAATCTGGAAGGACCTTGAAAAATCTTGAAAAACTTTCGACATTTATTAAGCAGATACCCTTTAAACTTAATATAGCGATTTCTGAAAGTGATGTTGCCGGCAGAGAAAATTCCATTGCCCAGCACATGGAAAAAGTGGTGGGATTACAAGTCGGTATGGTACTAGACGATTTTTCTATTGGCGGTATTAATCTAACGAAACTGCCTTTACTGCCAATCAATATCATCAGATTCCACTCTGAGTATACGGTATCTCTCTCTCAGCAAAAAAATTGCTTATTAAAGTCGTTCGCGCTATCGATGAAACAATCGGGTTATAAAATAATCTGTACCGGTGTCAGTGACTTGCAAACTATCAATTTGCTAATGCAAATAGGGTGCGATTTTGTCCAAGATTTACCTATCTATTTATTTGAAAAAAATCAATTCTACTCCTCTATCATTGAAAAGGTTTAACTGAGAGCCTGACCGAAAACCACTCATTTACCCTGACCGCTTGCTCTAAGGAGACTCTTATCTAGAGAACTTTGCATAGCGTTGCGGGTGAAGGTAAGACCAGCAATTGGACAACAAATGACGCTGGCCCCTTCGAAAAACAGTTCAACTAACCCTTAAAAAGTGATTGAATTTAACTAATTAGGCCACAGTAAGATATTGGTGCTAAAATCAGCGCTGAAAATTTCCCGCTAGCGCACACCTTGTCGATAGTTATTCAAACTACTGAATCTAGTTTTATCGATCTGCAATCAACGATTGCCTAAATCCATATCTGTAGAGAAAAATAATTATCTAATAAATATCATTTACTCAGGAGGAATTCGCAAATGAACCAAACCATCCAATTATTAGAGTCTCACTGTTCGATTAGAAAATTCACACCACAAGCTATTCCCCAAGATACGATTAATACTCTAATCAATGCTGGGCAAAGCGCTGCAACCTCCAGTTTCATTCAAGCTTGTACGGTCATCCAAGTGCAAGACAAATCAAACCGATCGACTCTAGCTGGGCTAGCAGGTAATCAGAAATATATAGAAAGCTGTGCTACATTTCTGGTTTTTTGTGCCGATATGCGCAGGCACAAACTGGCGTGTGAAATGCATCAACAGCAGATGCAATCTGGTTTCACTGAACAGTTTTTAACCGCCTCTTTAGACTGTGCTTTATTTGCGCAAAATGTAGTCATTGCAGCCGAATCGCTAAAGCTAGGCGCTGTTTATATTGGCGGATTACGCAACAAGATAGAACTAGTGGGTGAATTGCTTAATTTACCTGAATTAGTTTTTCCTGTCTTTGGTCTGTGTTTAGGCTACCCCGACCAAAACCCGGCTAAAAAACCACGCTTACCTTTACCGGTCATATTAAAACAAGAACGATACGATGATCGAGATGACGAAGCATTAATCGCCCAATACGATGTACAGATCAAAGACTATTATGCGAGTAGAGGGACCAACGTAAAGCAGCAGGGATGGAGCGATCAGATTTCAAATATGCTGAATAAAGAGGCGCGCCCACATATGTTGGATTATTTACAGCGAAAAGGCTTTATCAAAAAATAGCAGTTTCAATCGAGCCCAATCAAAGCCTCAGTAGTGGATGGGCTAACATCCCCATCCACTATCTATTTCTCTACTCTAGATTAGATCTAGAGCTTGCATCCCCTACTTAGTCTTGCTCGGAGGCTCGTTGATAGGCGGCGCGCTGCTGCATTTGGTCCAGGTAGGCTAAAGTGTGAGGTCGGTCGGTCAACAACTCTCCCCTGCCTGCTATCTGCAAAATAATAGTCATCATTATATCCGCGGCACTGAAATTCTTACCCGAAAAATACGGCTGCTGACTGAGTCGCGCTTCGATATAGGAAAAGTCCAAAGCTATTTCCTTGGCGATGTAACCATCCATTGGCTGCTTGCCCTCACGCGGCTCCATCTGCATAAACAACCAAGTAATCACCGGTAAACCCAGCGAGCCCTCGGCGAAATGTAACCACTCTAAATAATGGTAGTAATCAGCATGTTCAAGTGCCGGGCGCAAATTGTTTTGCGGGCTTTGATTTAAAATATATTCAAGCACCGCCCCCGACTCACACAAGGTGATCTCACCATCGACAATCACCGGCGCCTTGGCTAGTGGATGGATGGCTTTCAAGCTCTGCGGCGCTAAGTGGCTGAGTGGATCGCGCTGGTGTTTAACCAGCTGATAGGGCATATTTAACTCTTCAAGCAACCAAATTACCCGCTTCGAGCGAGAGTGATCTAAGTGGTGCACAGTAATCATAATATTTATCCCTCTGCGCAGTTATCTGGACCGACACGTACTATTAACTTACCGAAATTTTTACCTTCAAGTAAACCAATGAATGCCTCGACCGCATTTTCTAACCCATCGATTAGGTCCTCTCGATACTTAATATCGCCAGCCAAGAGCCACGTTAACATCTGCTGACTAAACTCGGCAAAGCGATGACCGTAATCGTCAAAGACGATAAAGCCTTGCATTTTTATGCGTTTGATCAATAAAGTAGCCATTAACTGTGAGCTTAGATCCGGACCGCTAGCTAACTGGGTAGCATTATATTGCGAAATCAAACCGCACAGCGGCACCCTAGCTTTAGTATTTAACAGCGGTAGTACTGCTGCAAATACTTTGCCGCCGACGTTTTCATAATAAACATCGATCCCGGCGGCGCAAACTGCTGTCAGCTGCTCGCTAAAATCAGTGGCCTGATGATCAATGCACTGATCAAAGCCAAGCGTCTCAACCGCGTATTGACATTTTTTGTGACCACCGGCAATCCCGATCACAGTGCAGCCTTTGAGCTTTGCTATTTGCCCAACTAAACTGCCCACCGCACCAGTAGCTGCTGCCACCACCACGGTTTCACCCGCTTTAGGCGCGCCGATATCCAGCAGCCCCTATAAGCGGTTAATCCGGGCATACCCAGCACACCTAACGCATACGATGGATTGGCCAAGCTAGGGTCTAGTTTCATTAATTGCGTGCCATCACTGATGCTGTAATCTTGCCAACCTGTGTAAGCCACTACCCAGTCGCCAACTTGATAGTCACTGTGCATAGATTGTACGACACGACAGACGCAGCCACCGACCATCACTTCCCCAAGTGCTACTGGTTCCGCATAGGACTTGCCATCATTCATCCGGCCACGCATGTAGGGATCCAGTGACATAAAGACTGTACGCAACAACACTTCCCCCTCCTCAGGAGTCGGTATCGGTGTTTTCTCATAGGAAAAATTACTGCCGATCGGCGCCCCATGTGGCCGTGCGGCTAGCAGCCACTGGCGGTTCTCTGTCTGGTTTTGTATCATCTTATTTTCCTGCTTAGCGCCTTTAAATCCAAAGATGCGGACCGCGGCGACTGTTTTATGCTTGTGGAGGGTTACACGGCGCTATCATTGCGAGCTATGATTGATTACTTTTTACGGTGTCTTGTAGATATCGCTCTAAAATTTGATTAACTGATCCGAAAACCAGCAGCCACAGCAGCTTCACCCTATTTGTATATTTAACCTAAATCCGCCACTTGCAAGAAAATCCAGAGTGAGGATATTGGATTCTTTGAAGTCACGGATTCAGAGAGTAGTGAACAGCCCGAGCTAGTGGAGCACCGCAGTACACACTTATGGCTAGATCGGAATTAGTTAAGCACTGATCTGCAACAGTAGTTTATCGGCAACTGACTTGGAACTGGCCGGGTTTTGCCCTGATATAAGCAAGCCATCTTGAACCGTAAAATCCTGCCAATCCGGTCCTTTTTGGTAATTAGCTCCGCGCTTAATCAACTCATCTTCCAGTAGGAAAGGCACCACTTCGGTAAGCTCTACCGCCGCTTCTTCGCTGTTGGTAAATCCACTAATCGCCTTGCCTTTGACTGCCAGCTCACCACTCGCTAACTTAACGTTTAACAGCGCCGCAGTCGCATGACAAACCGCTGCCACTGGTTTACCGGCCTCTAGGAAACTTTCAAGCAGCGCAATCGAGACTGGATTTTCAGCTAAATCCCATAGCGGGCCATGTCCACCAGGATAGAAGACCCCGGCAAACTCACTCATATTGACTTGTGCTAGCTGCTCGGTAGTGGCTATTTTTTGCTGTACCACAGCGTCCGCGTAGTAACGTTTGGTCGCCGCTGTTTGAAAATCAGCTAATTCACTGGTTGGATCTACAGGTGCGGCTCCGCCCAGAGGTGTAGCTAGCGTTACCACTATCCCCGCATCGATAAAGGCATAGTATGGAGCGGCAAATTCCTCCACCCAAAATCCAGTTTTATGCCCACTATCACCCAGTTCAGCGTGCGAGGTTAAAACCATTAGTATCTGCTTGCTCATTCGTTGCTACCTCTGTCATTGATTAATAGCTGAATCAGTGGCTGCAAAGTGAATACCGAAGGGGAATGGAATCGATTGTTTCACACTAGAAATAAACAATGCTAACCGCAAGCTTAGATACGTCCAACAGCCACTCAATAAATAGATGCAATGCAGCCACTGATTCAGATAATAAGTATAGACGTTCAGTTTAAAACAGACAATGCAGATAAATTTGACTACATTGATTCAATTATTGATACAATCATTAGAGACCTCAGTATAACTTACCCAGAGGGTATGATAACTGCGCTCGGTAATACGGCATTAAAAACCGGCTCAATATGCTCAGTTACACCAGTAAACGCCGCTTCCGAGCGTGGCAGTATTGCTGAGGTCGGACCATAATCACTCATTTATCGCCAGGTACTGTTATGACGGTTTCATTCGAACAATTAAAGAGCATGGTGGTTTTTGCCCAAATCATTGAGCAGGGAAGTTTAACTGCCGCCGCCAAGCACTTAGGCCTATCCCGCGCGGTGATTAGCTATCACCTAAAGAAACTAGAGAGCCAATTGGAGGTAAAACTATTAAACCGCTCGACCCGCTCGATTGCCCTCACCCAAGCGGGTCAGGCCTACTATCAGCACTGTCGGGTGATTACCGAACAAGCCACCGCCGCCAATCAGCAAATTGAAAGTATTAAGAATGAACCACTGGGACTATTGAAAATTACTTGTCCGGTCAATATTGGCCTGCAAACTATCGTTCCGGCGCTGAATGAGTTTCGCCAGCGCTATCCTAAAATCGACTTAGATTTGATGTTAACTGATGAAGTTGTCAATATCATGAAAGAGGGCATCGACTTGGCCATTCGCGGCGCTCCTCTAGCAGACTCGGGCCTGCAAGCGAGTAAATTGGCCACCCTACCCACTTGCCTGTGTGGATCGCCCGCCTATTTTGCACGTTATGGACGCCCTGGCAAACCTGCTGATTTAACGAGTCATCAATGGGTCATTTATAAACTGACCTCGGGAGTATTAGAGCTGAAAAAAGGCAGTCGCTCCTATAGCGTCACCACTAAAGGTAGCATTTGCACCAACAATGCAGCGGCGCGGACCGCTTTTGTAGAAGGCGGTCATGGCTTAGGCCGTATTCCGACCTACGATGCTCTACCTAAAATTAAAGCCGGCACCTTAGAATCGGTACTCGACGACTACCAGCTGAATGCGATCCATGTTTACGGGGTCTATCCACCCGGCACCGCCAGCACTAAGAAATTGCGCCTATTGCTTGATTATTTACAGCAATATTTTGCGCGCAGTATCAATATGGCGACTAGCTAACTAGCTGCCAATTTTCTTCCTAGATGCAACACTTTAGGACCCAACGATTGCTATGACTTTGCTGCTACTTCGGCAGCGAGGTCGATGCTGAAAAACCTTCGCTGTCTATCAATAACTGTAAAATCCATTGATGCAGTCGACTGGTCGTCGAACGTTTGTGCCACGCGGCCACCAAATTAAAACTGGGCGGAGTATCGCTTAGTTGTAATATTGCCACCTTGTGGTTGGGTAATAACCTTGAAGGTAAAAATGCCACTATGTCAGTTGATTCGATAATATCTGACGCGGCAGAAAAACTGGGGATAGACATGACTATATTGCGGGTTAATCCCTGTTCAGCGAACCATGCATCTGCAGAGCCTTGTAAGTTATTGCGGGCCAATGAAATAACCAATTGCGGCAATGGCGCGATATCCGCCAGTAGAAGAGGTGTATTTAGCAGTGGCGAATGCCGTGATGCCACACAGACATGATGCTCCTCAAAGAGAAACACCGACGGCATTTCAGCGGGGATAAAATCTGGAAATGTTAACGCTAAATCAATCTCACCAGCCGCCATCAAAGCATGCAGATTATCCGATTCAAATTCACTAATTATTATTTTTAAGTGCGGCGCCAGCCGACGCAACTCAGCCAACAGTGGCGGTAAAATCACCGCCATTGCATAATCGGTGGCACTAATTCTAAATAGCCCAGTTTGCTCGCCCGGCACAAAACTCGGCTTATCCAATAGCGCTTCAATATCGCGCAGAATAGGCGAGATTTTACCCCCGAGTGATTCTGCTAACGCGGTCGGTATCACGCCGTTGCTCTGTCGGACAAATAGCGGATCATCAAATAAGTCACGTAATTTTCTTAACTGTTCACTAATCGCCTGCTGGGTTAAGCCCATTTTTGCCGCAACTTTAGATAAATTACGCTCCTGCAGTAAGCTGTGTAGTACTTGCAGCTGTTTTATATATAATCGGTTCAAACTTCTGCTCGCCTTACTATTCATAGCTGTTCCATTGATAGCAGCTCGATTGACATAAGCACCATTAATAGTTGTATCACTTACAAAAATTAGTTGTTTTTAATTGTATTACTTATCATTTAGCATGGCCAGTACAAATTCATCAAAGGAGACCTCTGCATAACATTGCAGCGAAGGTAGGCAGAGCCAAAACCGGCGAGATAGCAGAGTCAGTGTGCCCCTCACTTTGGGTACAGTGTGCCCTTCTTTCATGGGCATTACTGGTGTAAATACGCATATTGAGCCGGCTTTTAACGCCGTATTACCGAGCGCAGTTATATACCCTCTGGGTAAGTTATGCAGAGCTCTGCAGATATCATTTAGGATCACGCTATGCACACTACACCGTTATTCACCCCCATTCAGCTAGGGCCGTTAACACTAAAAAATAGAATCGTATTGCCACCGCTGACACGTTCGCGCAGCAGTCAACCCGGTAATATTGCCAATGAATTAATGGCCAAATACTACAGCCAGCGAGCCGGTGCCGGATTTTTAGTCACCGAAGGCACCCAAATAGAACCTCGAGGTCAAGGCTATGCCTGGACTCCGGGAATCTACAACGCCGCTCAAATTGCCGGTTGGAAAAAAGTTACTGACGCGATTCATCGAGAAGATGGAGTGATATTCGCCCAGTTGTGGCACGTCGGCCGAGTATCCCACACTAGCTTGCAGCCAAATGCTGATGCCCCAGTCGCTCCATCAGCTATCGCTGCAGACAACGTTAAAGTATTTATCGAAACGGCACCGGGTGAAGGCGATTTAGCCGATCCAAGTACGCCACGAGCTCTAACTACCAGTGAAGTTGAAGAGTTAGTGAGGATGTATGCTCAAGCGGCAAAAAATGCGTTAGCAGCAGGATTTGACGGTGTGGAATTACATTGTGCCAATGGCTATTTAGTCAATCAATTTATTTCTGAACACAGCAACCAGCGCACAGATAAGTACGGGGGTAGTTTACAAAATAGGCTGCGGTTTTTAAAAGAAATCACCACCGCTGTCGCCAATGTGGTCGGTAAAGATCGGGTTGGAGTCCGCTTTGCACCGCTTTTTGAAAGCACCACCGAAACGCGAGTCTATTTAGGATTGGTTGAAGCTGATCCACAACACACTTATATCAGTGCGATTAAAGTACTCGAAGATATTGGGATCGCCTACTTATCCCTTGCTGAAGCCGATTGGGATAATGCTCCAGATTTGCCAGAGAAATTTTATAAGGCGGTGCGTCAAACTTTCAGTGGAGTTATCATGTACGCAGGTAAATATAGCGCTGAAAAAGCACTCAAGGTACTGCGCGCCGGTGATGGTGATATATTTGGCTTTGGCCGACCTTTTATCGCCAATCCAGATTTAGCCGAGCGCATACAGAAAAATCTACCTTTGAATCCGCTGGATGCCTCGACAATGTACGGCGGCACCGATGTCGGCTATGTTGATTATCCCACTTATGCTGAAACGCTATAACCTTGATCTAGTCTTATCCTGATTCCGTGGCGTGCGAGTGATTTTAGAGCTGATGCTAGGCGCCACATGGATGTCTCTGATTGAAAACAATCAAGCTAGCGAGCGCAAATAAAGCCGCGAAACAACCGCATCAGCGTCACCCTTTTTATTGCTCAGCAACACTATTAAGGGTGGCGCTACCAGCTTCGAATAGACTGATAACTAACAGACTGCCGAAGTAGCTGCACTGCAATTCAATACCGCCTTTAATCACAATTTCAGCATAGCAAGCTGCCCGAGTGTGAGCGCTATCATCCACTGCATAATTAAAGGTTGTTTTGAGCTGGTTACCTGAACCCGTGACTTCAAAGTGCATACAGAGTGTAAGATATTGGGTTTACAAGAGCTTGCGCTATGGGGTGCAGTGAAGTCACCGATTCAGGTATTAATATCCAAGTCATGTTGTTCGTGGATATTGGTCGCCGATTTAGGAATAAAGTCAGGTTTGCGCCGCTGCGTCATTGGAGAAGTGTGATGTGGGGGTTTCTGCTGAGAACATATTTTCAAGGACTGTTGCAGCCAGCAGCACTAATAGCGTAGCAGTGATGGATTGGATCCACTTCATCGCTATGAGTCCCTACTGTTTGAAAAACTTGCGCAATATAAACCACACAATGGCGGCATTCAAAAGCCATAGTAGATACGACCAAAAATAAAGCCACACTTGGCAGTAGCAGCACAATTTCACCGTGCCCAGGCAACCATGCCGGCATAGTGAAAGCGAGCATCATCGCTAGTAACACTCGAGCAATAGCCACTGATTTAAACTTGTAGTCAAATAGCCAAGCGATGATTAAGCCGATCGCGCATCCCAACAGTATGTCTACATCAGTTTCTACACGCATAATCTACCATCACTCGCCGGTTGGCTTTAATTGGGCACAGCTAATTTAGGCAAAACCTAGCGAGTTCAATGATCCTGCCATAGACGGACTGTTTGAGTATTTAACTGATTTCGGCAGGCACTCTCACCCATCCTTCCATCAACACTCTGGCGCTGCGACTCATTATGACTTTTTCAGCCATCCATTGTCCATCGACTTTTGCCGTCTGCGCTCCGACCAATAAAGTACCGGAGGGGTGCCCAAAATTGACTTGCTTGCGAGTTCCACCCCCCGCCGCTATATTGACTAACGTCCCTTCCACTGCCGCCGCTGTACCTATCGCGACCGCTGCGGTGCCCATCATTGCATGGTGCAATTTCCCCATCGACAAGGCCCTGACACAAAGGTCTATTTGATCGGCGTTCACCGCTTTGCCACTGGAGCTAGTGTAGTCTTTTGGCGGTGCGACAAAGGCCACTTTGGGGGTGTGTTGCCGTGTTTTAGCTTCTTCTAACTGACTAATTAAGCCCATTTTCAAAGCCCCATGACTGCGGATGCTTTCGAACATTGCCAAGGCTTTGGGATCATTATTGATCGCTTCTTGCAATTCTGTCCCCCGATAACCTAGGTCTTGAGCATTGACAAAAATAGTCGGAATTCCCGCGTTGATCATCGTTGCCTGAATAGTCCCTAGGGAGGGTATCTGCAAATCATCAATCAGCTGTCCGGTTGGAAACATCGATCCCTCACCCGCTGGGTCAACAAATTCCACTTGAATTTTCGCCGCTGGGAAGGTCACCCCATCGAGTGAAAAATCTCCGGTCTCTTGTACTTCACCTTGAGTCACAGACACTTTGACAATAATCGTCTTACTGATATTCGCCTGCCAAATACGTACCGTCGCTATGCCATTTTCAGGGATGCGCTGTGCATCTAGCAGACCGGCGCTAATCGCAAACGCCCCTACAGCAGCGGTCAGATTTCCACAGTTACCACTCCAATCGACAAAGGCTCTATCTATCGCCACTTGGCCGAAGAGGTAATCTACATCGTGCTCTGCCCGGCTACTTTTCGACAGGATAACCACTTTGCTGGTACTCGATGTCGCGCCCCCCATGCCATCGGTTTGTTTACCGTACGGATCTGGGCTACCTATGACTCTCAAGAGTAGTGCATCGCGGGCGGCGCCTGCCTGCTGTGCCGCAAGCGGTAGGTCTTGGAGTGAAAAGAACACTCCCTTGCTGGTTCCGCCGCGCATATAAGTGGCAGCTATTTTTATCTGTGCTGGAAAAGCCATAATTTTTTTCCTGATGATCCTCAATCTAAGCGAAACTACCACACTCGCAACGTTATGCAGAGGTCTACGGGGATAGATGTTTGCGCTTATTGAGTGGTTTTAGACGCTATTCACCCCATGCTCAGAGAGCATGGGGCTGCAGTTTAAGTGCTGCTTTCGTCTGCTGATGCCTCTAGGAAATCTTGAGCGAAGCGTTGCAACACACCGCCAGCTTCGTAGATTGAGACCTCTTCCGCAGTGTCTAGTCGACAGGTGACCGGAACTTTTAGCTGCTCACCATTTTTGCGGGTAAAGATTAAGGTCAATGTTGCCCCTGGGGTGCGCTCGCCGACCACGTCGTAAAGCTCGCTGCCATCTATCTCTAAGCTGTTGCGGTTTTGTCCCGCTGCAAACTCTAACGGCAGTACTCCCATGCCCACTAAGTTAGTGCGGTGGATTCTTTCAAATCCTTCAGCCACTATCACTTCAACACCGGCCAGTCGGACCCCTTTTGCCGCCCAGTCTCGAGACGATCCCTGGCCGTAATCAGCCCCGGCGATAATAATAAGCGGCTGCTTACGCGCCATATAAACTTCAATCGCCTCCCACATTCTGCTAATTTTAGCCTCGGGCTCGATGCGGGTCAGAGATCCCTGTACTACTTGGCCATTTTCCCTAACCATTTCATTAAACAATTTAGGGTTGGCAAAGGTGGCGCGCTGAGCGGTTAAGTGATCGCCTCGGTGGGTGGCATAAGAGTTAAAGTCCACTTCTGGCAAACCCATTTTATGCAGATACGCACCCGCTGCGCTGTCGAGCATAATCGCATTTGAAGGTGACAAGTGATCAGTGGTGATATTATCGCCCAAGACTGCCAGAGGGCGCATTCCCGATAAACTGCGCTCCCCTGCAAGTGCTCCCTCCCAGTAGGGTGGACGTCTGATATAAGTACTTTGTGGGCGCCAGTCGTACTGCGGATCGACCGTGCTTTTCTGCTGATTAGACAGATCGAACATCGGGATGTAAACTTTGCGAAATTGCTCGGGTTTTACACTGCTCTTAAAGACCGCATCGATCTCTTCATCACTTGGCCACAGATCTTTCAAGGTAATATCATTGCCCTGCTGATCAACCCCTAGCACATCTTTTTCGATGTCAAAGCGAATCGTACCGGCGATAGCATAGGCGACCACTAGTGGCGGCGAGGCTAAGAAGGCCTCGTTGGCGTGGGGGTGAATACGACCATCAAAATTTCTGTTGCCAGACAACACTGCGGTTGAATATAGATCACGATCGAGAATTTCCCGCTTGATAGCCGGGTCTAATGCACCACTCATTCCATTGCAAGATGTACAGGCGAAGCCGACGATACCAAAGCCTAACTGCTCTAATTCAGGGAGAAGTTGCGCCTCTTCTAAATACAGTTTAACCGTTTTAGAGCCAGGTGCCAGAGACGTTTTAACCCAAGGCTTGCGCTTTAAGCCTTTGGCCACTGCATTTCTCGCCAGTAGACCGGCGGCGATCATGTTGCGCGGGTTATTGGTATTGGTACAGCTGGTAATGGCGGCAATAATCACCGCTCCGTCGGGCATTTGTCCGTCTTGAGTAACTATTTTTTTACTGATCCCCCGCGCTGCCAATTCAGAGACCGGTACTAAATTGTGTGGATTCGAAGGGCCTGCAATATTGCGCACCACAGTCGATAGATCAAAGTGTAAGACCCGCTGATACTCCACCTTGGTCAACGTATCCGCCCAGAGGCCGGTAGTCTTGGCGTAGAGCTCGACCAATTTTACCTGCTGATCATCACGACCCGTTAGCTTCAGATAATCGATGGTATTTTCATCGATATAAAACATCGCCGCTGAAGCACCAAACTCCGGCGTCATATTCGAGATCGTCGCTCGATCCCCCAAGGTTAGCGTACTGGCACCGGCACCGTAAAACTCTAAATATGATGAGACCACTTTTTGCTCGCGCAAAAATTTAGTCAAGGTCAAGACGATATCTGTGGCGGTAATACCAGGCTGGGGTGCGCCGCTTAATTCTACGCCGATAATTTCTGGCATACGCATGTAAGATGCGCGCCCTAACATCACGCTTTCAGCCTCTAACCCACCGACACCTAGCGCAATCACACCTAGTGCATCAACCATCGGCGTATGACTGTCAGTGCCGACTAAGGTATCGGGGAAAGCCACCCCATCGCGCGCTTGAATAACCGGGGACATTCTCTCAAGATTTATTTGATGCAAAATACCGTTGCCCGGTGGAATTACATCAACGTTGTCGAAGGCGTCTTTAGTCCAGTTGATAAAGTGAAAGCGATCGTCATTTCGACGATCTTCAATTGCGCGGTTTTTGCTAAAGGCATCCTTTTCAAAGCCGCCGTGCTCCACCGCCAGCGAGTGGTCTACCACTAACTGAGTAGGCACTACTGGATTTACTTTAGCCGGGTCACCGCCTTTTTCGGCGATCGCATCTCGCAATCCCGCTAAATCAACTAACGCTGTCTGTCCCAAGATGTCATGACAGACCACCCGAGCTGGATACCAGGGGAAATCTAATTCACTTTTGCCGCTAATTACCTGCTGTAACGAAGCGGTTAAGCTACTGGGATCACAGCGTCTTACTAAGTTTTCAGCTAAGACCCGAGCGGTGTAGGACATTTTTTGATAGGCCCCAGCTTGAATGGCCTCCACGGCGGATTCTGTATCGAAATAATCTAGCGAAGTGCCTGCTAAAGGCTTACGGTTGATAGTGTTCATTGTCTTGTCCGGTTGTTTTTATCCTGAATTATTGGCTTCAGGTTTTTTATTATTTAGTAAGATCTCTACTAAGAGAGCACCCTTGCAAGGGAGTGCTTTAGTCGTGCAATCAAGTCATTGACGCCAGTTAAAAGTAGTTTTCATAGCGACACAGCGACTGAGAACTCAGCCCTGCTTTGCGTTTGAAAGTCACAGTTTCAGATATAGGCAAACGACTCACTAATGCCAGTCATCTGCAAGCAGTGAAACGCCCTTAGAGATCGATGAAACTAGTTAGTTCTCATTCAGAAACAGCGGCGTAGAGCGGGAAAATCCGCAGTAGAGGTCTGTTTCTAGATAGGAGCTAGTTAGCGATCTTCTAGCGCAACCCACTGGGCGCTCTCCGGTCCTGTGTAATCTGCAGAGGGGCGGATAATTCTATTATTGGCACGCTGTTCCATAACATGAGCGGTCCAGCCTGATACTCTGGAGCAGACAAAAATCGGTGTAAATAATTTGGTGGGGATATCCATAAAATGGTAGGCCGAGGCATGGAAGAAATCAGCGTTACAAAACAGCTTCTTTTCGCGCCACATCACCGCTTCAACTCGCTCTGATATTTCATATAAGCTCTTGTTATCGATGTTCTGCCTGGCTAAATCCTCAGCCAATACCTTTGAGCATTTTTTGATGATCGCATTGCGCGGATCGCTGGTACTATAAATCGCATGACCAAAGCCCATGATTTTATCTTTGCGCGCCAGCATGCCCATAATATGCTCTTCCGCTTGATCTGGATCCGTCATACTTTCGATCAGCGCCATCGCCGCTTCGTTTGCCCCACCATGTAGTGGACCACGTAGTGAACCTATCGCCGCGGTGACACAAGAGTGGATATCTGAAAGGGTTGATGCACACACCCGCGCGGTAAACGTCGAGGCATTAAATTCATGCTCAGCATATAAAATCAGCGAGGCATTCATCACTTGCTCGTGTAGGGCACTCGGCGCCTTATCGTGCAGTAGTGCCAGGAAATGACCGCCAATCGAGTCGATATCCACCGCTTTAGTATCAATGCGCACGCCATCGTGTGAATATCGATACCAATAGCAAATGATCGAGGGAAAAACCGCCAACATCCGCTCTATATGATCGGTTTGATCTGCAAAGCCTAACTCTGGCTCTAAATTTCCCAGCATCGAGCAGCCAGTGCGCATCACATCCATCGGATGAGTGTCTTTTGGAATATTCTCTAAGACGGTCTTTAGTGCTGCTGGCAATTCACGTAGCGACTTCAATTTAGCAATATAAGCTTTTAACTGTGCTGCATTGGGCAGCGTGCCGTTAACTAGTAAATATGCGACTTCTTCGAACTGTGCCTTCTCGGCAAGTTCAGCCATGTCATAGCCTCGATAGGTTAAACCAGCTCCGGTTTTACCCACCGTACATAGCGCGGTTTCACCAGCGGATTGACCGCGCAGGCCAGCACCGGATAATTTTTTTGCCTCTGCCATTTTAAATTCCTCATCACTCTATATTTTTATGATTTTTTATATCTGAATCCGTAACCTCAAAGTGCATGCATTTATAAAACTTAAAGGCTCAGTGATTTTTCAAACACCGATAAAACCAAAATTTGACACTCTGCACTCACTTTTAAGCCAAGGATTCAGGATCTATATAATGGGGTTATAAATTTTTACCTTTTGCAAATAGTGCGTCGAGTTTTTGTTCGAAATCGTGATAATTTAAAAAATCGTACAGCTCCATACGTGTCTGCATAGTATCTAGTACCGCTTTTTGATCGCCGTCACTTAATAGCGTCTGGTAGACATTTAGCGCCGCTTTATTGGCCGCTCTAAATGCTGACAGAGGATAGAGCACCATAGTGGCACCGTTTTCAGCAAGCTCGGTTTTATTAAAGAGCGGCGTGGCTCCAAACTCGGTAATATTGGCCAGTAAATGCCCGCCATTGATACCTTTTGAGAATGCTGAGTAATCTTCTAGAGTATGTACTGCCTCGGCGAATATGCCATCGGCACCGGCTTCTAAACAAGCTTGGGCCCGATCCACAGCGGCATTTAAGCCCTCCATTTGAAATGAATCGGTACGGGCGACGATGAAGAAGTCATCATCGGTCTTAGCATCGACTGCGGCTTTAACTCGATCAACCATTTCCTCTAGTGACACGATCTCTTTATTCGGCCGATGACCGCAGCGCTTTTGCGCCACTTGATCTTCTAAATGCACCGCCGCCGCACCGGCTTTTTGCATTTCTTTAACTGCGCGACCAATGTTAAACGCGCCACCCCAGCCGGTATCAATATCGACCATTAGCGGTGTTTCAACGGCGCTGGTAATACGTCGTACATCTTCCAACACATCATTCATTGAAGTCATGCCTAAATCGGGCAATCCGTAAGATGCATTGGCAACCCCGCCCCCTGATAAGTACACCGCACTGTGCCCGACACGCTCAGCCATCATCGCGTGATAGGCATTGACAGTACCGACAATTTGCAGCGGTGAATGTTCAGCGAGGGCTTTGCGAAAACGAGCGCCAGCAGTTAAAGATGTCATTGAGTTTACCTCTGTATTTAGCCTGAAAAACGCGAGTCATAGCACCGTAAATACGCGCAGTGACAACGATCATCAACCATGCAATGTTTCAGGATTATTTTGATGGGGACGAGCGTCTGCCGACAGGCTTAGCTCAACCGATTAATAAATATTTTTATTGATCTAATTTTTCTTCGATATTGATTCGAGCCGCGCTGATATGCCGTCTCATTAATATTTCGGCCAGTTCTGGATCACGGGATTCAATCGCATCAACAATTTGACGGTGTTCTTTGAGTGCTCTTTTAGGACGCGAGCTAGACACGCTAAATTGGTATCTATACATGCGCACTAAGTGGTATAAATCACTACCGAGTAACTCCAGCATTTTCGCATTCTTGCTGCCCTTAACTATTCGATAGTGGAAATCTAAATCGCCTTCCTTTTGGAAGTAAGATAAACCATCTAACTCGCAGATAGTTTTTTCATGATTATCCAGCAAACTGCGTAAATCATCGATTTCTTGCTGACTCATATGCTGCGCAGCGAGACGAGCAGCCATCCCCTCTAACGCTTCTCGAACGCGGTAAATCTCGATCAGCTCTTTAACACTTAACTGTACTACCCTCGCGCCAACATGCGGCTTAAGTTCAACCAGACGCAAGCCCTCCAAACGGCGGATCGCCTCTCGTAAAGGCCCACGGCTGATGCCATAAGCTCTGGCCAATTCAGGTTCACTAATTTTTGTCCCCGGGGCGATATCCCCTTTGACGATAGCCGTGACCAACATGTTCATCACATTAGTTGCCAAGGTATTGTCCGTGACTACTTGTTTCAGTTTGGTCGGGGCTTTTTTTAAAATTTTGCTATTTTCAACAGCTGCTTGTTTACTCACATTTCACCTAACATTGATTAAATAGAGAAGTTTTATGACTGTCATTAATCCGTATATTCAGTTTGCCTCTATTTACTTACCAACACTGACTCAGTAATATTGTCAACAATCTACGGCAATCAAACCATACCCTGCTTTACAGCGATGGTCAACATAGACTTTCGACTATTGTCGACAATTTATTATCATATAGCTGAGTAGCGCTTGAAAACTGCTAAATATCAATCTGTTTTCTATGTTTTGTTAACAATATCCAGTTAGTTAGTCATCAACCACATCACTAAACATCAATAAGACTCAAATAGCAGACAGTCATTGTCGACAAAACATTATGCTGAACATCAAAGTATCGACAGCGCTTGAAATAAACAGCTGCTTGAACGCCAGGAGCCTGGCCCACTAAACACTAAGCTACTGCGAAAAATCAGCACTGAGCCAGTTTCCCCGCCCACTCTCAAACCTTCTTTTTCAGCAACGAACTAGCCCCCCAACAGAGTCCTAGTGATGTAACACACTAGCATTGAGCAGCCGAGCGATTTGGCGCGGCTTTTGATAGGGGAGCGAATGATCGGTGCCCAATATATTCTCGTATTGCCACAGGCTGTGCTCGCTAGATAACTGCTGATGGTAAAGGTGCATTGATTCGACACTCAAACCGCCGACCATACTAATAATATTTCCTTGATCAGCAACCAATTGATCTCTGTTGATATTCAAGGCCGCGTTGTTTACCGCCTCTAAAGCATTGGCAAAGCCCAAGTAGCGCTGCATTAATCGGTCGATTGCTAAACTTTCGGCAGCGGGCAAGCTTTTACGATGCGGAGAAATAGTCGCTAAGAACTGTTTCACTCCAGCGCGCGCATCCCCATGACGCAAGCGAGCAACCGCCTCTGCATACTTGAGGCGCAGCGCCTGTGAGTCGGCCCACTGCTGACGGTCTAACAAGCCGGGTTCTAGTACATATTGCTGTCGCACTAAATGCGGATAGCGCTGCTTGTACAACATAGAAACCAATCCACCTAGCGAATAGCCACCTAAATCAAAGCACTGCCAAGCTAAGTGTTCAACTAAATGCTGAAGATCATCGACCAAGTCCTCTACACTAAAACCCTGCTCTGTCGCTGATCGGTGCACCGTTTCACCCATACCGCGAAGATCGGGCACAATAATGTGCTGCCATTGATCTAACATGGCGACAATTGGCGCCCAGGTATTTTGCCCGGCAACTCCAGCGCCGTGCAACAAAATCAAACAGCGGCCATTATCGACCTTTCTGCTTTGATAGTGATGGTAGCAATAGTTTATTTGCGAGAGCTGCAAAATATGTGTTTGCAACTGATATCTTTTATTGATCATATTAATGGGTTTGTACTCATGTTGAAGCTGTCTACCTTTATCCTGGATCCGTGACTTCAAAGTGAATACAGAGTGTCAGATATTGGTTTTACAGTGGAATTGAAAAATCTTAGCTGCAAGCTCAAATGCGCCCTGCATTCGCTCAATAAATGCATCCCTGCATAAAACCCATAGGTTCAGCGGGTATTTTTCTAACCTCTGTAGAATCAAGAGTGATC
>ASZJ01000006.1 GCA_000416275.1 Osedax symbiont Rs1 | reverse complement strand
TTTAAGATAGCTCTTTCCTCCTTTAAACGAGCGACTTCTCGTCTCAGTCTTTTATTCTCATCATATATGTGCTCTTTGTTAAGACTTTTTGCTGGCTTAGCCCCTTCACTGACACTATGATATTTATTAATCCAAGTGTGTAAAGTACTGACATTTAAGCCCAGTTCTTTTGCTGTAGCAGCGATAGATTGATTGGACTCAATGGCTAATTGAATAGCAGACTCTTTAAACTCACTTGTATAATTATTTGGTTTCTTTCTAGACATCAGACACACCTTAAATAGGTTAATATTATGTMTATTTATGTGTCCGGTAAACTATAACCACATCAGAGCTTATGCTATGTAGTGCAGTGAAGTCACTGATGAACACAGCGCAAGCCGATACTCACACTGTATAAATTACCCATAGCCGGCAAGTGCGACTATTCAACAAATATATATAGCATATTGATGCCTAGGCGCTAGGCAAACGACAGTTTCTTGGACAGCTTCCAAAAGCGATGTATCAGCACTATGGCCACAAAAATCAAACCTGCAGCTAATCCTAACCAGACCCCAACGCCGCGCATTTCGAAGGTAAAACCGAGTAGGTAAGCGACCGGCAAACCGACTAACCAGTAGCCGACTAATGCCACATACATAGGTGCTTTTGTGTCATTAATACCTCTTAATACCCCAGCTGCGACCACTTGTCCTCCATCAGCTATTTGAAATAAAGTCACTATCAATAAATAGCTGGCCGCATAGCCGATAGCCGACATGTTGCTGGGAATATTCGGATCTAAAAACAAGTGGATCAAAAATTCTGGAAACAGGTAGAACAAGATTAAGGTCACCGTCATACAGCTTATACCTAAGCCAATTGACACCCAGCCGGAGATAGCTACCGCATGTCGGTTTTTCAACCCGTAACCATAACCTACTCTAATGGTGGTGGCGTTAGATAACCCCAGTGGAATCATAAAGGCGATGGTGGTGATTTGTAGCGCGACAGCATGCCCAGCTAACTCAGCGGTACTCAACCAGCCCATAAAAATAGCAGCCACTGAAAACAAGCCGCTTTCAGAGGCGATCATCAGCGCCACAGGAGAACCCAATTTATAAATTTTCTTGAACACCGCCCAGTCCGGCTTATAGATTCTTACTAAAATATAGTAACGTTTATAGCGAGGATGCTTTAAAACGTACGCTAACAGCAACGCACACATAAAAAAGTTAACTAGCGTGGTACTAATACCCGCACCAGCCAGCTCCATGCGCGGAAAACCAAAGTGGCCGAACATTAACGCGTAATTACCTAAGCCATTAATAGCGATACCTAACAAGGTAATTTTTAGTATTACTTTGGTATCGCCGTGCGCGGCCACCAAGTTGCGTAAAACCATAAACATAAACACCGGGATAAGATACCAGACGGCAGTATCCATATAACTTTGTGCTAATTCCCCCACCTTAGCATCCAATTTTAAGATCGAAATAATCCATTCCATTTGCAATAGAATTGGAATACTTATCGCACTTAAAATGACCGCAAACCACAGCCCTTGACGGGTAGTACGCCTTATTTGCTTAAACTCTCTGGCAGCCAGACTTTGCGCCACTAAAGGGGTAACAACACTCAACAAACCAAGTCCGGCCAGTAAAATAGGATGCACGATTGCTGTTGAAAGCGTACCTGCTGCAAGGTACTCGGGGCCAAGCCAGCCCATCATAATCACGTCCGTAGTATTAATCGCAATAACCGCCAGCTGGGCAATAATTAAAGGCCAAGCTAAAAAGAAGATTTTAAGCAACTCTTGCGAGCAGCTAATTTGTTTTAATTTATTCATGACTTTGATTGAGGGCCTAAAATGTGGGTAAAAATAGAGTGTGAGGTAGAAAAACAAATACCTGAAAACCAACTAAACTATGCAGCTCGGTACTAGCTATTGAAAAAAACTAATACAACTCGTTTAAATCACGATGTGGTTTAGCTTGAGTTTGAACCACCATACTCTTAAATGCAATAATGGACAAATGAAATAAAAAGTTCTAGTATCTTGCCATATGTTAAGATAAGCATATGGTAAATATATAAATTATCGACATATCATACTCATTCATCTAGCGAAAAAATGACTGGCAAGCGCTCATTCTAGACTCGCGTTTATAGCAAGATTGCGCTATTTTTTTGCTGCTTGTAAATACTGGGTTAGCTATTCCAGAATAAAAATAGACCCATGCATGACAATCACAGTATATTGTCTTGTAAAAGTCACAAATAAAACCTGACCAATTGAGGATTTTTCATGTTTAAGCTGGCCACCAAATTATGTCGATCGACTGGCTATTGGCTATTGGTTTTCCTATTCGCACTCTCCCTTGAACTTATCGCCCTGTTCTTTCAGTACCAGTTAGGCTACGGCCCCTGCGTACTATGCGTTGAAATTCGTGCATTAATATTTGGCGTCATGCTACTCGCGGTAGTGGGAATGCTAGCTTCTAGTAGTAGATTGATCTCTATCTTGCTCAATGTAGGATTAACAGTTTGCGGCGTTAGCCTCTATCTCAAAGCTGAATACTTACTCAAAATAGAGCGCAATTTAGTAGAAAGTGCCTGTGGATTTAAGGCCAACTTTCCCAGCTGGTTGCCTTTAGATCAATGGCTGCCTAGCGTTTTTGAACCTTGGGAAGCTTGCGGTTACACGCCGATGATGTGGCTGGACTATACCATGGCAGAAGCTTTAATTTACTGCTCTTACTTTGTGATAGGACTTGGTTTGGCCGGCCTGCTGTTGAATTTATTTTTTACGAGCAAAAGAAATACCGATTTAGATTTTTACTAGACTGAGAGCGCCTAGAGATATAGATATAGATATAGATATAGATATAGAGCACTAGCGGCTGCTGCTGAATAAACAGCAGCCTCCACTCGCTATATAACTGCGATGCGTGTGCTCAATACAGAGCTAATCGATGATCATGCAACCCGCTGCATTTTTTAATGACATTAACCAGTGATAGTTAAGTTTCAGCCGCGCGCAAGATAAATACCCGCTGGCTTTTTAGCTCAGAGAAACCTAGCGCCCGATAAAATAAATGCGCCTCTAACCTTTCACTATGACACCTGACTCTTAAATCCACGCCCATCTCAGCAGACCATTGACTGGCCTCATTTATCAGCGAGCGACCTACCCCCTGTTTGCGAGACTCTGCAGAGACCGCAATACCGGCTATTTCAATAAAAGGTGCGGACGCGAGCCTCAAACCGACAAAGGCATGCAGCCAGCCAACAATTTCGCTACCTGCTTCAAACAACCAAATTCTATCGGTATCTGAATCAATAATCATCGCGAGCCGTGTCGTCAAGATAGACGGTGACACGTCACTGTAGCCAAGAACTAAAGAAAGCTGAGCTATTGCTGCAATGTCGGTAATAACCGCTTCTCGGATGTTCAAAATATAGCCCTATGCTGTTAAGTGTTGCCTAGAAGGTAGCCAGAGTGCAACTGACTCATAGAGCTTAGCCATCAACGCCACCTGAATGAAAACACCTTTTTGATGATTAGTTGTCTGCTGTTTGTTGCGTATCTGTACTTGTATCTGCAGAGACTTCACTTTCAGCTAACTCTGTATCGCTACTTGGCGCAATCGCCGATTCGTAGAGACGACTTTGCTTGTAGCCATAGTGTAAATGTCGCAAGAACACCATCACCACTGCTGCGACTGGCAATGCAATCAATATACCGATAAAACCAAACAGCTGGCCGCCCGCCATAATCGCAAAGATAACCGCCACCGGATGCAGACCAATTTTATCCCCGACCATTAAAGGGGTAAGCAACATCCCCTCCAGTGCTTGACCAACCATAAAAACTAAGCCTACCCAGATTAAGATATTTGGATCATTAAATTGCACCATGGCGGCAATCACTGCAGCAGTGAGACCCACTACAAAGCCCATATAAGGCACTATACTGGCAAGACCTGCTAGCATGCCTACAATCAGTGCGAGATCTAAACCAACCATCCATAGCCCTAAACTGTAGACGATACCCAAGGCGAGCATCACCATTAACTGCCCTTTCATAAACGCACCTAACACTTCATCACACTCCTTGGCTAAGGTGCTAATTTTCGACTCTAAGTCTCTAGGTAATAAATTGTTAATCTTGCTGATCATGACATCCCAATCACGCAGCAGGTAAAATAGAACCACTGGTATTAGCACCATATTTACCAACCAAGCAACGATCGCCAGACCGGAACTGGCGAGCCCAGAGACTATATTATTAACAATGCTGCCAGTTTGTTTAACATTCCCTTGAACCAGTGATTTCATCAAATCAAAATCTAAACTGCTTGCTTCAACGCCTAAGTTTTGGTGTAAAAATGGCAGTAGATGTTCTTCTAACAAGTTTAGCGCTAAAGGTATTTGTTTAATCATCACGGCTAACTGACTGCTAATTTTTGGCAGCAAAATTAATATCAGCAGCAAAAAAACCAGCATGATGACGCTAAAAACGACCAACACGGCGCTGGTTCTAGACAGCTTATAGCTCTCTAATTTATCAGTGACAGGGTCGACTAAGTAGGCGAGCAGAGCGGCGATTAAAAATGGCGATAATATAGGTCCGAGCAAGACTAGCAAGTAGCCTAGAACAACCAGTACGATTAATAAAAACCAGCGTTGAGTAATTTCCATTATTTGTTTGTTCTCCAATAACATATAGTAATACAGAGCTAAATTCTAACAAAGCAAACTGAAAAAGTCTGCTTTAAAAAACACTTAGTATGCAGGTTTGTTGTTAGCATCTTGAATGGCTATCTGTTAGAATTCGCCGCGAATAATTCACCGCCCTCTTTTTGATTTAAAGGTCTTTTGTCATGTCTAACGATTCAAATAAAATCTCACTTAGCTACAAAGATGCAGGCGTCGATATCGATGCTGGAAATGCTTTAGTTGAGCGCATCAAGCATATCGCTAAAAAAACCACCCGCAAAGAAGTGTTGGGTGGCCTAGGTGGGTTTGGCGGTTTATGTGAAATACCTGAAGGCTACAAGCAGCCGGTATTAGTATCAGGTACTGACGGCGTGGGTACAAAATTGCGCCTGGCGATGGACCTCAACAAACACGACACTATCGGTATTGACTTAGTGGCTATGTGCGTTAACGATTTGATCGTAGCGGGCGCTGAGCCACTATACTTTTTAGACTACTACGCAACCGGCAAACTCAATGTTGACACGGCGGCGGCGGTTGTTGCAGGTATAGGTAAAGGCTGTGAATTGTCTGGCTGTGCTTTGGTTGGTGGAGAAACCGCGGAAATGCCAGGCATGTATCATGGTGAAGACTATGATTTAGCCGGATTCTGCACCGGCGTTGTCGAGAAGTCAGAAATCATTGACGGCAGCAAAGTACAAGCAGGTGATGCTTTAATTGGTGTCGCCTCCTCTGGACCACACTCAAACGGCTATTCTCTGATCCGAAAAATAATTGAAGTTAGCAAAGCAGATTTAGAGCAAGACTTAGACGGTCGTCCCTTAAAAGATGCCTTGATGGAGCCGACCAGGATTTATGTTAAATCAGTGCTTAAGTTAATTAAAGATGTCCAAGTTAATGCACTTTCTCATATCACCGGTGGTGGACTATTAGAAAACATTCCCCGCGTACTGCCCGCTAACAGCAAGGCTATCATTGACAAAAAATCTTGGCAGTTACCTGCTGTTTTCAAGTGGTTACAAAGCAATGGCAATGTTGACTCTATTGAAATGTATCGCACTTTCAACTGCGGTGTTGGCTTAGTAATTTGCGTCCCTAGCGATCAGCAACAGCAGGCAATCGACAGCCTAAAGGCCAGTGGTGAAAATGCTTGGTTGATTGGTAAAATTGCGACGGCTGCAGCGGGTGAAGAGCAAGTTGAGATTGACGGTTAATGAAAAAACGCATTGCAGTACTGATTTCTGGAAGCGGTTCTAATCTACAGGCCATCATCGATGCCATTAATGATAAATCCATTAATGGTGAAATTGTGGTGGTGATTAGCAACCGTGCTGATGCCTACGGGCTCAGCCGCGCCAAACAGGCCAACATTGCAACTAAAGTACTGCAACATACTGACTATCAGAATCGTATTGATTTTGATCAAGCGCTATTAAAAACCATTGATCACTATCAGGCGGAACTGGTAGTGCTCGCCGGATTTATGCGTATTTTGAGCGCTGAATTCGTCAATCATTTTGCTGACAAGATGCTTAATATCCACCCCTCTTTGCTGCCCAAATATAAAGGTTTAACCACTCATCAACGCGCTATTGATGCCGGTGATAAACTGCATGGTTGTTCAGTCCATTTCGTCACCGCACAATTAGATGACGGGCCTATTGCCCTGCAAACCATCGTTGCTATTGCAGCCGATGAAAGTGCGGCCTCCCTGCAAAAAAAAGTACATGTCACCGAACATATAGCCTATCCTAAAGTGGTCGCTTGGTATTGTGATGAGCGCCTCAAATGTATAGAAAATAAATTGTATTTAGATAGTGAACTTCTCAGCGAGACAGGTTTCAAATTATCATTCTAAGCTAGCTAAACTGAACTTTTATAGAATTTCAAACCCTAAAGACTTACCTACTTAGCGATTGAGACAAAGGCCTTAATATGAATATCAAGCAAGCACTTCCCGCTTATAAATCTGTGATTGCTATCAGCTGTGGACTACTGTTATCAAGTATCAGTCTCTCCAGCTATGCAATTGAAGCTTACCAAGCCACTTACGCTGCTAACTTTAAAAGCAAAATCAGTTTCAACGGCACTCTAAAAAGAAGCTTGAGCAAAACTGCGGATGGGCAGTGGTTATTTGAAGATAATATTAGCTCGCTGTTAGCCTCGATCACTGAAAGCAGCCAGCTAAAGATTAACCAGGCGAACGTCCAACCGGTTAAATACCACTACCTTCGCAAAATATTCGGCAAGAAGAAAAAGCGAGATATCTCTTTTGACTGGGCGGCGAAGCAAGCGGTCAATCGTGATAATAAAGTCATTCAATTACCAGAGCATAGCCAAGACAGATTGAGCTATCAATTACAGCTACAATTAGACTTACAACAGGGAAAGCGCGGTAATTTCAGCTATCCAGTGATTAAATCAAACAGTGTCGATATCTTGAAGTTTATAGAAGTTGGCACCGAGTACGTCAGCACGCCACTCGGCAAAATTAAAAGCATTAAACTTAAGCTCGACCGCGGCAGTAACGCCAAAAGAGAAACCTTCATTTGGTTTTCACTACAGCACAATTTTATCATTACCCAGTTACAGCAAACTGAATCTAATGGTAAATTTTATTCGATCATCTTAAATAAGCTCTCATAATAGCCCTTAGTCACTTAAACTTTCAGATCTTTGCAAGCACACTTGTTGCAAAAATCTTTTATCGTTACTCGATTGGATTTTCAATGAACACTGCATATGCTGAAAAACTTCTTCAATGGCTCTTAAGCGAAGAGGGTTGCGAGAGTGATGACCGACGATTTTACTGCAGCTATTTAATTGCTCACAGCAGTCTTTCCATGGCTGAGGCTGCAGATGACGAGAATTTTTTTAGCATCATGAAGAACAGCTTAATTGATGCTCTAGAGCAAGACACCCTATCCGAGCAAGATAAATTGGGAATTCATTCACTATGGGATGAAGCCCAGCGCTCTAACAGCTAATTTGCCGGCATTTTTAAGCAATTTATTCGCTTAAAATATTTTTTACTAAAAAACTAAGGTACTATTCGGGTACTTCATTTCAACGTTACATTTTGCTGGCTTTTACAAGCATGCATTGTGTAACAATTATTGTCATAGCGTAATATTTAGAGGCAACAACATGATTCATCAAATCACTAAAGCACTAGATTCAGTATTAAACATCAAGTCTGTAAGCGCACATTGCGATGTTCCCTGCGGCATATACGACCCAAGTACGATGCAACTAGCGACGTTAACAGTGATCCGTTTTATGGATCAAATCAACGAACTTGACGGCAAAGATTTAACTCTTGCCGACCAAGCTAAACTAGTGCGTCTCGTCTCTGAGAAAGAAATTCACGCTGAAAAAGTTAAGAACGAAGTACGCATCATCTGGGGCGACTATTTCAAAGCTGCACAGTTCGAAGCTTGCCCAGGCACCAACGAGCTAGTGCACAACATCATGCTTACCGGTTCTAAGTGCAAGCAGGGGATTGACCGTGCTGCTGGCGAACAACTGCTGACACTAGTCAATGAGTTTGCGGCCAGTTTCTGGAAAACTAAAGGCGTTGAAACTTTCACTGCAACTTGCCCTTATGCTCCCGCTCTTGATGTTGTTTACCCTAAATTAGGTTAATTTCAAGACAGTTAAATGGCTTAGCCCTGCAAAGCGCTAGGCCATTTTAATATAAAATCCACTACTTGCTCATTGTATGCTTTATTTACGAAAAATATCGGGCCTTAGTATGGCTCCTACTTTGCAGCACGATGATTATATTGTTGCGCTTAGACTCCCCTATAGTAAATTCAATATCGACGATATCGTGATCGTCCACCATCCTGTGTACGCTGAAATAATAAAACGCATTGAACGAGTTGACCAAGAGGGTAACTACTGGTTAATAGGTGACGGTATGGACACTTTATCGAGCGATAAAATTGGCGCTATCCACAACTCGCAAATCATCGGCAAGATGTTCTGGCATATAAAAGCTAAGGGGCCACAATGCGACTAATTTAAACTAGCGTTGTATGCAATCCTAAAAAACAGCACCGTCTTAATGCTCATTAATTTCTGTTAGCTTAGACCAGTTTGGCGTCGTGACTATCCACATTTTCATCAAAGACAAGAGTTTTTGGGCATTTACAGGCTTGGTCATATAATCATTGGCACCGGCCATGATGCACTTGTTTCGGTCTTCAGGCATCGCTTTAGCAGTCAGTGCGATAATCGGCGTCTCTAAGTACTCTGCTTTACCTCTAATCGCCGACATCGTTTTATAACCATCTAATTCAGGCATCATGATATCCATCAGTATAAGGTCAATGTCACTATGCTGTTGAATAATATCAATCGCCTCAACGCCGTTATTGGCAATCAAATAACGCATTTTATGCTGTTCTAAAATCGCCGACAAGGCGAACACATTACTGATGTTATCATCGACAATCAGTATCATTTTTCCAGATAGTATTTCCGCAAACTCAAAATAATTTTGTATAATTTGCTGCTGGCTAAGAGCTTCCTTAGCTTGGATAGCACTCAAAAACTGATCGATAGCTAAGTGATTTAAACTATCGGCCTCACTGCCATCAATTAGCTGATAATACAGCGGGACTGAATCATCATCACTGGCAGAATTGAATGTGTCTAGTAACTGCTCAGTATCATGCTCTACAGTTGCCGAGATATAAATAATACCTTGTGGCTTGGTATACTCAGCGACTTTAAGCAGCTTGATAACATTATGTTCTTGTACTACTTTAAAGCCCCTCTCTAATATTTTACTGACGATTTGCTGGTTAAACTGAACGGAACAAAGCAAAATGGTTGCAGCTTTGTCATCATCGACTACGCCCAACTCTTTCTCTAGCAGCTGTGCTGGCGCATTTTCAGCTGTATTATCTAGCAGCGGTAGCTTAGCCGGTAGATTGAAATTTGCATGGCGTAACGGCAGATATACGGCAAACTGGCTCCCCTCTCCCTGCAAAGTGTTAACATGAATAAAGCCGCCCATCAGCTCCACTAGCTGTAGCGTTATTGACAATCCTAACCCAGTACCACCATATTTTCTGCTGGTAGTACCATCAGCTTGCTGGAACGCTTGAAAAATTTTGTGTTTTTGCTCTTGGTCAATACCAATCCCGGTATCGCTAATTGTTAAGCACAGAGTATTTTGAGTAACTTGTTGCAAATCACCATAAGTATCTTCAACAGCGTATCCTGCTACGACTGCCTCAATCATCACTTGCACTCCCCCTCGCTCGGTAAATTTAAACGCATTGGAGAGTAAATTAGTGACTATTTGCAATAGTCTCTGCTTGTCAACATCCACTATTTTTGGCGCTTTGGTATAATCTAGCTTGAACGTCAGCTGTTTTTGATTAGCTATCTCGGTAAAGCGCTGTCGCAGCTCATCAACTATTTCCGTGGTTGCAATTGACCGATAATAAATATCTGTCTGTCCTGCTTCAATTTTCGATAAATCTAAAATATCTTCAATCAGTTGTAACAAATCAGTTCCAGATCGATAAATCACTTCGGCATATTTTACTTCTTTAGCGTCTAAGTGTTGCTTATTATTATCGATCAGTAACTTTGATAGTATCAGCAGGCTATTCAAAGGCGAGCGCAATTCATGGGACATATTGGCGAGGAATTCCGACTTATATTTACTGGCTAGAATCAACTCTTTAGCTTTTTCTTCCATCACTTTACTAGCTTGTTCCAATTGCCGATTTTTTTGTTCTACCGCCTGCTTCTTCTCTTCTAACTCTTGTGCCTTATGCTGTAACATTTCGTTGGATTGAGCTAGTTTTGACTGCTGCAACTCCAACTCTTCAGCTTGATGCTGGCTTTGCGCTAACAGTTGATTAATTTTTCCCCTAGAAATCGCAACATTCATGGCAATCCCCAAGTTGTTCATTACCTGTAGTAAGAATTCGTTTTGAATGGCGCTAGGGGAGTTATATAAGCCTAGTTCTAGCACTCCTTCTATTCTACCTTCATGTATTAAAGGAAGAACGACTACATAGTTGATAACTGCCGATGCTATTCCCGATTGAGAAACAGGTATTTTTTCTACATCATTAAGCTTTTTTATTATTATTTCAGGGGTGACAAATACTTGACCGATCAAGCCAACCCCTTCTGGATAGACAAACTTATAACGAGTCGCTTTGGTTTTTTCATCCATCAACACCCCATAATGAGCGATCATTCTAATGGTTTTACCGATTTTTATATCATCAAAGGTGCGATAAATATAACCAATTGGCGCATTAAAATACTCTGCTATAAAATCGACAGAGTTCTTAGTCAATATTTCTAAGGGTTGCTCACCAGTTAACTCTCTATTCATATCCGACAAACCAGACTTTAGCCAGTCTTGGTCTAAATTTTGTTGAGCCGAGGCACTTAGAGACTGGACTGCACAATCAAGGGACTGTTGAATTTTTCCAAATTCACCTTGGTAAGTAAGACGAGGTACTAGGAAACGTTTTTTATCTTCTAAACCAAACTCCATACTTGTCGTCACTAGCACTATATCTTCTAACTGAGCTTTTAGATTGGCTATTAAAGCCGCCATAGTATCTGATATCGGTTTAAAATCTCCTAAATATAATTCTATGTTAGTTGTGTTATCTAATTGACCAGTCACAAGAGCTTGATTAGAAATAATAATATTTTCAACTAGCGCTTTTATATTCTCTTTAGATGAATTAAGAGCGCGTTCCACAAGCTTATATTCTCCTTGATAGTCGAAACTAGTATGCTGATCCAGAAAGCCCAAAGTCAGACTTTGACAGGCTGTATCTATATCAAAAATCATTCGTTGCTGGTACTTGGCACTCGTTTCACAAGCCCTCGCTATCTCACCAAACTGATCCTCACTACTCATTAAGTGGGTATAACTATGCTTAGTTATTTTCAAAAGCTGCTTAAAATTTGATGCCGCTAATAACGTCGTTAATTTCACTAAATCAGCGACAGGCCGAACCATTATTCTCCTTAAATACCAGCCCATTAGTGTCGAAATGATAATAGCCAAACTTGCTAAAAGCCAAATTATTTTCCTAGTTTGAGTTATATTATGCCTGTGGGTCAAATTGTAGGCCGCGACTTTCATATTCATGTCCGCCACTAGCTTATCAGCAATATTTTTTTGTGTTTCATGTTGTAATTCAAACAATTTTCGCTGTACAACTTCTTTTTTAACCATTCGATTATTTAATATCGCCACCGTGTCATTATAACTTATCAAAAAGGACTGCAGGCTATAGAAAACACTTTGCTCTTGGCTATTCAATTCACTTAATTTTATATTATTAATTAAGGAGTTAAGTTTTCTCTTATTGTTAAAATATTGGTTTGATTTAACTACATCTAGAGTTCTTTCATGAATGACGAAACTATATTTAACATCGGTTAAAAGTTGGTGGATTTTAAAGAAAGTTTTAGCCAGCGAAAATTTTGATCGATCAAACAAGCTATTTTCTAGCTCTGAGATAAGCAAATCGGCAATATCCAACTGTGGAATTAACACTTCAGCGTTAACTTGTTGTATTTCCTTAAAAATCTGATCGATTTCAGTATTAGCACGAGAAAAATCATCGATATTATTTTCCAGTTTGGCCAATGCTAACAAATCAATACCGCCCGCTGTTTTGGCCTTATTTACTTCGAGAGTCAATAATTTCAAGCGCTGGGAAACTTTAAGCCGCGCTGCATCACTTTGCTGAAAGAATAAGGTCATGGAATCTAATTCTAGCTTTAGTATTTGATATTGTAATTTCTCTAATGTGTTTTGCCTTTCATTGATTATAACTAGCTTATTAATCGCTATATTTTCAATTTTATTGAGTTGGTGTAGATAAACATAAGATATAACGAAGATAATAAGAACAACCAACATATTAACAAGAATTAGCCGAAAACTTATATTATGTGTTAATTTCAAATCTTGATTCCTACCTTTTTATCGGCCTTTTACTTAATCCTGAACCCCTGACCTTAAAGTACTTACAGATTCTAAGATATTGTTTCTATAATGGACTTTAAAATTATTAGCGAGTGTTCTTAGCAGTCCTACAGCGGTTAAATAAATGCAACCAAGCATTAACATAGCTTCATTTGGATTTATCTAACCGCCTTATTGCCAAAAGCTTGTGCGATATGTTGCTGTTAAGTCACAGATTCACTATACCGAGACCTCTGCATAACGTTGCGAGTTAAGGTAATACAAACAAAAAACCGGCGAGATAGCGGAGTTAGTATGCCCCTCACTTTGGGTACAGTGTGCCCTTCTTTATGGGTATTACTGGTGTAAATCAGCATGTTGAGCCGCTTTTTAACGCCGTATTACCTAGAGCAGTAATTATGCTGAGGTTTCATATCCTTAATATAGCTATTTTTTTTGTCTAGGATGATCGGATTTAAATTTATAGCTA
The DNA here is from genome assembly GCA_000416275.1 of Osedax symbiont Rs1. Taxonomy (GTDB): domain Bacteria; phylum Pseudomonadota; class Gammaproteobacteria; order Pseudomonadales; family Balneatricaceae; genus Rs1. Next base: position 5,719 of record ASZJ01000006.1, on the reverse strand, counting down.
ATGCCAACACTATTACTTGCTTCATGGATATAATTACCCTGTAAATAATCAACCCCAGCCTCCACTAAACTATCATATTGCTCCACTGACTCAACCCCGACAGCAACCACTTTAATCGACATTAATTTAGCAAATTTAATCATCGTATCAATGATATTCTGGTTAACTGGTTTGGTTTTATTAACGAAGGATTTGTCAATTTTTAAATAATCTAAAGGTAAGTTAGATAACAAATGCAAAGAGCTGTATCCCGCTCCATAGTTATCTAATGACAATTGAACGCCCATAGATTTTAGCTCTTTAAGCACCCGAGTAATTTCACCTACATTCTCAATTATAGTAGCCTCGGTTACTTCCAAAATTATATTTTCTAGTTTTATATTATGATCCATTTTCAAACGCAGCATATCTTCTACGATGGTTTTTCTGAAGAACTGCTTACTTGAAAGGTTAATACTTAACTTAAGATTCGATTCACATACGCTCTCCTTTTGCCACTTTTTGAGTTGAGCACAAGCAATCACCATCACTTGGTAACTTAACTCCGATATGATACCTGTAGACTCTGCTAGGTTTAAAAACCTATCAGGGCTGAGGATTCCTAACATCGGATGCTCCCAGCGAACCAGCACCTCTAAAGCGCAAGTTTTCCCATTCACATCAACGATAGGCTGATAAAAACACAACATTTCTTTATTACTGACCGCTTGTTTTAAATTGTACTCAAGCTCAATACGGTTTACAGCTTCAATTCTTGACTGAGCATCAAAATGTTCAAACCTGTTGCGCCCAGCCTGTTTCGCTCTATACATCGCTATGTCTGCAGCTTGAATCAAATCATCGGCGGTTATACCGTAATCAGGATACTTAACGATGCCTATACTCGCTGAAATAAACATTTCCTGGTTGTCAAAGTAGAAAGGCTGCTTTAATACGCTCAGCAACTTTGAAGCGACCACATCGGTGTTAAAACTCTTATTTTTATCTTCAAATACCACCGCAAATTCATCTCCACCTATTCGAGAAAAAACATCAACATCACGGCCGACCCCCAATAGGCGATTAGCAACATCACGCAGTAAACAATCACCTGCACAGTGCCCTAATTCATCATTAATATTTTTAAAGTGGTCCAAATCAATAAACATGATATAAAGTTCGTTTTCGTAGCGCTTCGCTCGGCTAATCGCATTCACCACCGTTTCTTTAAACAGTAACTTATTCGGCAAGTTAGTCAAAGAATCATGGGTAGCTAGGAACAACAGGTCATCTTCTTCTTTCTTTCGCTCAGTAATATCCTGAATGACAAAAACACCACCTTTAGCCATGCTTTCCCGGTGCGGGCCAAATGACAAATCTACGCTTAATGTCGTGCCATTTTGCTGATAAAGATGAATATTATTTTCCAATATCGAATGACCGCTTTGAATAGCTTTACAATAAATACTGTGAGTCCAGTTTCCCAAAAATGGAATGTCGGGTGAGATGATGGAAAATACGTGTTTAGAGGTTAATTTATCTGCGGTATACCCTAACATGCCTAAACTTGCCGGATTGACGTAATCAATAAAGCCGAATTCATCGACACTGATTATTCCTTGTGCGGAACTGCTTAAAATTGTCTGCTTGGCTTTTTCTATGCTGGAAATTTCTGCTAAGTCAGCGACTATTTTTTGTTTATCTGACTCCAAATTTAAAAAGACCGAAACTTTAGAGCGCATGATTATAGGATCAATCGGTTTACAAATGTAATCGACAGCTCCAGTTTTAAAACCCAGATGAAGGTATTTATCTTCCTTGTGAATAGCCGTTATAAAAATAACGGGGATGTCACGAGTTTTTGGATGATTTTTCATCAAGCTCAAGGTTTCAAACCCATCCAAACCCGGCATTTGCACATCCAGCAAAATAAGTGCATAGCTATTTTCTTTTAGCAGCAATGAAAGCGCTTCATTGCCTGAATTCACACAGCTGATGTGGTTGCATTGCTCTGCAAGTAATTCTTTTAAAGCAAATAAATTTTCTTCCCTATCATCGACAATTAAAACATTACCTGAACCAAAATTTGAAAGCTCGTTAAAACACTCCGTTTCCACCATTCAACTACCCACCTAAAAGCCAATTAACTCTATTAACATAATTAAGCATAGGTGTTTTTTTTAGTTTTGCTGAATAAACACATAAAATAACCAAATTTAACATTAATATATTTAGAAACCCAAAGTATCACATTAAAGTTATTAAATGAAAATAACGTACCAAATCATTATTTTTTATATTTTACGAAAAACAACAATAAGTCATTATATTAATTTAGCATTCATAATATAGCTTATATATATGACAGTAATATATTTATTTATAACTTAGTCGTCGACTACAGGCTGCCAAACGTCCCTAATAAAAGACTTTATGACAATTAACAATTAAAACTAGTTTAAAACAAATAGTTTCATTACTACCTGAATCTGTGATTTCAAAGTAAATATAGACCTGAATCCGTGACTTCAAAGTGAAAACAGAGTGTAATATATTGGTTTTACAGTGGAATTGAAAAATCTTAGCTGCACCCGTAGGTTCAGTGGGTATTTTTCTAACCGCCGTGGAATCAAGAGCTGCGCTATGTGGTGCAGTGAAGTCTGATTCAGGTCTAAGACTATTGAAGCTTGGGCCAAAAAGCATTTAGCTATAGGTAATGAAGTAACATCTGACAAGTTAGCCTACTTCATATCAGTCACGAAAGCAGGCTGTGGGAACACGCGAATAAAACATACTGAAAACCATTAACTACTTGATGACAAAGAGCTTAAATGGCTGAATACGATAATAAAGAATGTTAAAACAGCGCTAACAGGTACTTGCCATTCAATACATCCAAAGCACTTACCTAAGTACTTAGCAGAGTCTTGTTTTAGCTTTAATCATCTGTTTAATTTAAGAAATTTTCTACCATTATTGGGTAAAATAATGGTAGAAAATCCATGCCTACAAAAAGTTTAAAGATGGCGGAGTCATATGACTAATCAGCAAACTTATTTGTTTAACAGGAATTTACTAATCGTTGTAAATCAATATTTTGCGCTATGTACGCGCAATGAAATCTGATTCAGATTATTGCAATATCAAGCCGGCATATCTTTTCAGCTAATATTTGGAAACAGCTGAGGCTCAATTTCTAAGCTTATATTAAATTCACTATCAATAGAGTGACTGATTTTTTTTGCTAAATTTAATATTTGATCGATGGTTGCACCACCAGTATTAATCAGCACCAGCGCTTGTTTCGGATATACACCCACTGCTTTACTTCGATAACCTTTCCAGCCACAGTGCTCTATTAGCCAGCCAGCTGCGACTTTGGTAGAGCGATCCGACACTTTATATCCGACAATATTGGGGTACTTAGTTTTTAGTTCTTGGAAGTGTTTTGTGGTAATGATTGGATTCTTAAAAAAGCTGCCGGCATTAGGCGTTACTTTTGGATCTGGCAACTTACTTGATCTAATCAGACAGATCCCTTCAAACACATCCTTTAAGCTAATTTTTTTGATTGATTTAGCGGCAAAATAGTCCTTTAACACTTGATATTTAGCCTCAATATTAGTCTTCTTACTCAATTCAATGTCGATATAAGTAATAATATAGCGCCCTTTTGCTCGCTTGAAAACACTATCTCGATAAGCAAACTCACACTGTTTGTTATCAAATTCACGAAATCTCTTCATTTGAGTGTCATAAGCATACACTTTTAATAGTACATCTTTGAGCTCTGTTCCATAAGCACCGATGTTCTGCACCGGAGATGCCCCGACAAGCCCTGGTATCAACGCTAGATTTTCAATTCCCTGCCAATTATTATTGACTGAGTACTCGACAAGCTGATGCCAGTTTTCTCCCGCTGACACTCGTAAAGTCAGCTTAGAATCTGACTCTTTTAATTTACTGATACCTTTTATTTGAATATGTAACGTTAACCCCGGGATTTCTTCAGCCATTAACAGATTGCTCCCCCCTGAAAGAACCTGATAGCCGATCTGCTGCTGCGCACAATAATCGAGAGCCGGCGCTAGCTGCTCCTCACTAGTGATAGACAGAAAATTAGCAGCTATCGAGTGAAAGCTGAGTGTATTGAAAGCAATTAAATTTACATTTTTTTCTATACGGAGCAAAAAAAGACCTATTCATCATGGGTAAGTGTGGATAGCTAATCGGGATTTAAGAGCGACTGAACTGCCCAGCTTAGCTTAGCTGGGCTTTCAATTTAACTGTAATAGTCATATTTAACGCTCTGTATCCACTGAGAAGTCATGGATTATTTTTTATAGCAAATCTTCACGTAAGTACTGCGCTCTTTATCGCAGCTAAGAAACCTCTGAGTGTCACTTGTCCAGAGGCTAGCTAATGATCCAAACATTATTAGCCTGCATTGGTAAACAAAGGCTAAGTTAGCTTTTCTATTCTCTTAAAAGCAGTCAGTGTATTGACTAGTAGCATCGCAATAGTCATTGGACCTACGCCACCTGGTACTGGTGTTATGGCGCCGGCTTTTTCACCGGCACTGGCATAATCTACATCGCCAACCAGTTTGTTTTTACCGTCTCTTTGAATGCGATTAATGCCGACATCAATGACACATGCGCCTTCCTTTATCCAGTCGGCATTGATCATTTCAGGGCGGCCTACCGCCGCGACCAAAATATCGGCATTAGCGCAGATAGCTTCGATGTTTTTAGTTCGTGAATGCACAATAGTCACCGTGCAACTCTCTTGTAACAATAGAGCAGCCATAGGTTTACCGACAATATTTGACCGGCCAACCACCACCGCATTCAGACCCGACAAATCATCACCAAGGGCATGTTTAATTAAATGGACACTGCCATGCGGCGTACAAGGCAATAAGCTTTCATCACCAATAGAAAGTTTACCTACATTGACCGGATGAAATCCATCCACATCTTTTTCTGGTAAAATGGCGGTTAAAATGGTCTTCTCATCAATTTGACTAGGTAGCGGTAGCTGCACCAAAATGCCATGTACTTGAGCATCGTTATTTAATGTTTCAACCAGCGCTAGTAATTCTGCTTGACTGGCGGTGGCCGGTAGTCGATGCTCTGTTGAAATAATACCTACTTCGGCTGCCTGCTCACCTTTTTTACGCACATAGACTTGGCTAGCAGGATCTTCTCCGACCAAAACGACGGTTAATCCAGGGCTCTTGCCAGATATTTCTTTTACCGCAGCAACGTCTATAGCAAGTTGTTTACGCAGATTACTGGCGTACGCTGCGCCATCAATTTTATTGATCATTCTGTTACAACACTCCAAAATAAAAATTAGTAGGTACAATACTCTTAACCGGAATCACTGACTTCACTGCACTACATAGCGCAAGCTATTGACTCTACAGCGGTTAGAAAAATGTCCACTGTAAAACCAATATTTTACACTCTGTATTCACTTTGAAGTCACGGATTCAGCTCTTATATAACGAATACGCTGGATAAAAACTAGTTGATTTCATCCATTAACAAATACCTAGCCCAGATAAAACACCCCATCACCCAATGCTAGCTGGCTAACCAGTTTGACTGACTTATTCGATTGATAGATAAAAGCCTGTTAAACCAAGCGGCAAGCGAGCCCCCGAGCGCTGATATGCAATCATAGAGTAAGATTAAATTCCGCTATTTATTACTCAAGTTTCGGGATTCAAATA
>ASZJ01000005.1 GCA_000416275.1 Osedax symbiont Rs1 | reverse complement strand
GTTATTGAGAAGTTACCGAAACTTGAGTTATTATACTGAAATTAAAGTAATTAGTGGTTATTTTTGTTTGATAAATATCTGGAATTGTTCTTGTAAATTCATTTCCATTTCTTGCAATCGCGAAATTGTCGCTCGATCAATGGTCAAGCCTTCACCTAACAGCAGAATCCCCTCTTCAGATATTAGGTCACGTGTCAGTTGCATACCTATTTTCAAATCGATACTGCGCACCAACAAATCATGCATACCTTGGCCTTTTTTGCTCAGTGCTGGCAGGATTTTAATCAGTGAGTTAACGATCTCGTCATTATATTTTTCAGTGGCATAATTATCCAAGTAAGCCAAGGCTTCAACGGTACTAAGTGCTCGGTCTGAATACCGCCCCGCGACCAACTCAGTATAATCGTTGACCACGGTAAGAATCTGCGCGGGCACCGATATATCTTTCGCCTCTAACCCATTCGGGTAGCCTGACCCATCTAAGTATTCTTTGTGCTGTAAGATGATCTTTGCCGCTTTATCTAAAGGTCTCACAATCATTAAAGCCGCGTGGGATAAAGTCGGATGGCAGTTGAACACCCTCTGCTCAGCCACTGTCAATTTAATGTACGCGGTGTGTAATACTTGGTCGCTAAAGCCCATTTTTCCCACATTTCGCAAGTGCCAGGCGTCAGTTAAATCTTTTGTTTCAGGTTCGCCTAAACCACTAGCTTTTGCGATTTCAACCAACAGTAGATTAAGCTGTTGGTTGCGACCACTAGCTCTTTGTCCCATACGGGCAAATACTTGGTTGGAAAGCATCCTAATTAAATGTTTATTGGCCTGTTCTGTACTTTGCAATGATTGCTGTAATGTCACTTTCAGTTGATGCGATTCAAGATCACTATCTTCCAGACGCTTCTTAAGTCTACGTTTTTTAAGTAACTGAACAAACTTTTCCTGCAGATCATTGACGATTCTATCCAGCCGTTTTTGCAGAAAAACATCATTCACCGGATAGATTATAAAATCTCTATATTGCTCTTTTTGTGCAGAAGTTAAAGATAAAATATTTTCAGAGGGTGCCATTAAATAGGCGAAGCTATAGGGAGAAGTGGCCTTTACATCTTTCACGAAATCACTTAATACCTCACCCTTATCAATAACTTGCTCAGTTTGATCAGCATTTGATGCTTGCTTGTTTGGCACGGTATCCATATTTGATATATCAAAATCTAAATCATCTTCCACTACTTGCTCTGGTAAACTAGCTAATTCATCCATACCTATCAACAGTACATGTACTTTAGGCAGATCCTCAGCGGGGGTATCAAGTTTACAATTGTGTAAATTTATCGGCAGTGGCGCTAACATTGCCAATAGTTGTTCAGTTTGATCAGATGAGAAACCCGCCAACAGCACATGTATTTCGAATTTATTCATACCTGATATTGCACCTACGGAAGCAACCGTCGTTAAAATAACTAAGGTTTGATTTCATTGAACTTTATTAACATCATTAATTAACATAGAAGCTTTTGTTAGTCAAAACAATGCACGCGACAATCTCACACTATCCATTCAAAACCGCTATTTTACAGGATATGACTAGCTGCTCATCTTTTTACTCACTCAACTTAATCACTTAACTATCCCGTAGTATGGCTGCTAACCCAGTCATATTCTCAATTCTATAGCTGCTATTCAGTGCCGTATACTGCCCTTCTGGATCGATCAACACACTGCGCATCCCCGCGGCATTCGCCGCTGCTATGCCTACCGGGCTATCCTCAACCACCAGACACTCGCTAGCGGAAAAACCCATTTTTTGTGCGGCGTGTAAGAAAATATCGGGCTTGGGCTTCCAGGCGTTTATTTGGTATGCACTGAACACATCATCTTCAAAAAACGGCCTCAATTGCGTCGTTTCAAGAGAGATAAGAGTCTGTTCCAGCGGCGCATTAGAAGCGACGCATTTTGCCAGTGTAAGACGTTTCAAACTCTGTTGAACCCCAGCAAACGGCCGCAATTTCAGTTTTAACAACCCAGTGACTAACTTTCGGTATTCACTATCAATATTCTTTTTGAAGACCACATTATGTGCGGCAGATAAGTCTGCCAAAATATCGACTAGACGCACCCCTCTGTAACTGCGCATAATATCAATCGCCGACTTTTTTATAGCATAATCGGCTAAGATTATAGCCAAGCCCTCACTACCTATATGTTCGCTGTCGACGAAGGAACCTCTAAACAAGTCTCACACGCCCCTGGCGCACAGAGAAATTCGTGATTAAGGCAACGGCTATAGACATACTGGTTGTCTGGCGAAAGCCGTTAACGCAGAGCACGAATTTCTCTGTGCGCCCCGTAGGGTGTATAACTAAGAGCCTATCTCCTTTGTCAGAAAACTTAGCAAGGACTAGTCATTACTGGCGTTCTCTTTCGCGGATATAGGCTCTTAATTATCCACAGGGAAGATGCGGGACTTGTTCAGAGGTTCCATAGGGTTCCATCGCAGTCAAAGATCACACATTTAAACATCTTTTCACCCGATACTATTGCTTACAAATCGATAAATATTTAATTATTGGCATGCAGGTTTGCATTTATCCCGCCCCATACTTTAGCATTGGTGGCGATCACTTCTACTGCCCCGCTCAAACTGTTGCGTCTAAAGAGTACTCCTGAGTGACCGGACAGCTCCTTGGCTGCCACGACTTTTCCATCTGGCAAAGTTACTTTGGTACCCGCTGTCACATATAGACCCGCTTCGACAATACATTCATCGCCCAGGGAAATACCGATACCGGCGTTGGCACCCAACAAGCTGCGCTCACCGATACTATTCACTTGTTTACCGCCACCTGAGAGCGTACCCATAATTGAAGAACCGGCACCGACATCAGAATTTTTGCCGATAATAACCCCAGGTGTCACTCGTCCCTCGATCATGCAGTCACCGAGTGTTCCCGCATTAAAGTTAACGAAACCTTCATGCATTACGGTGGTGCCCGGGGCCAAATGCGCACCTAATCTGACTCGGTCAGCATCACCAATTCTCACCCCTTGTGGGATAACGTAGTCCGTCATGCGTGGAAACTTATCAATGCTAGTCACCGTTAAATGATGATTTTCACTGACCAGTGCTTCCCTTAGTTGCTCAATCCTTGCGGGAAGTACCGGCCCAGCCGATGTCCATGCAACATTGGGCAGTAGCGAAAAAAGTCCCTCAAGATTAATTTCGTTAGGTAAAACAGCACATTCCGACAATAAGTGTAAACGCAGGTAAGCTTCTGCGGTACTAGTAGGCGGCTGATCAACATCCGGTAAGCTAAGTTCCACAAACTCCGCTTTAATTAAGCCGAGCTTAAGCGCCAAACAGCCACGCTTAATTTGTTTATTACTGCGGGGAAACCATGTATCTATAGTAGTACCTGTTTCCACATCAATGTATTTATGACCGACTCTTTTCATGATTTACCTGTAATTTCTAAGATTTAAATGCTAACTAGGATGCAGTTAATGAAGACTTTTATCTATGACCTGAATCAGTGACTTCACTGCACCACATAGCGCAAGCTCTTGATTCTACAGCGGTTAGCTAAAAGCTAAGCTTAGCGCAAACTCCTCTTCAACCACATCATTACACATCACATAGATTAATCTATAGCGCACGCTAGGGGCCTGTCGGACACAACGCTAAGCTATTGCTGTTTACACGCCAGGCCAGACAAATTCAATACGCAGCCCCCCAGGCTCTGCACACATCATGTGTTTTCTGGGCCCAGCCCCCATTAATTCAGGCGCAAATTCCACCTTTACCGCTGGGTCTGTTAGCATCAGTTGATAAAGTTCATGCAACTTAGCTTCTGAACTTATTTGCAATGCTAGGTGATGTAAACCTAAATTTTCACGCCGGGAAAACGGGGCAACTTGTGCAGGGTTTGCCACTTGCCACAAGGTTAATTTCAGCTGCCCATCAGTCACCGCGCATCTCGGGTAACTTGCATCAAAACCTGATTTTTCCCAACCTAGGAGCTGCACAAAAAAATCAGTAGTCGCAGATAAGTCTTTAACTGATAAGCCTAAGTGATTAATTCCATTTGTAAAAGCCATTCTAAAACTCCTAATAGTTTGCTTGAGGGGTAAAGATAGTGAGTGATGCGACTTGTTCGGCTAGCGCTTTCCCCAACACTAAGTGCTGAGCTTCATCTAAATGGATGCCATCAACTTCACTGGAAGCTGTGACTGTTGCCGCATCAAAAAAATAACACTGCTGAGCCTCTGCTATCAGCTGTAGCTCCTTAGCTAAGCCAATACTTCGTGGTTGAGAGCCACTGAACTTGTGCTTTATCAGCCCTTTGGGGGTCTGCATTTGCGGGGGAGCAACGATCATAATATCGGGAATAGGCATGTTGGGTTCAATCGGGGCCAAACGTATGATATTGATCAGTTTGGCCATTCCCTGCGCTGACATCCAAGCGTTATTGGTATGCGTACATTGAAAATCATTAGTGCCCAGCATAATAATAACTAAGCTTAAAGGCGCATGCATTTCCAGCACTTGCGCCAAGCCTTGACTGCCGTTACGGCCTTCTTTGTAGGGGTCATCCCAAACAGTTCTACGACCATTCAAACAATTTTCGATAATTTTTACAGCGCTTTTGGCGGTATTATTCGAACCACTGAGGACGGCATTTAGCTCAGTTTCAAAGACTCCCGGCCAGCGACGATTAAAACTTAACCGGCGACGCGTATCCGGTATAATTCCCCAGGTAAGACTATCTGAATAAATTAATATATCCTGCATCGTTAACTCCTTGAGACCTCTATAAAAGGATTGAAGTTCAATTAAAACAGCGAACTGATTCTAGCCTATTTCCTCCTAAATTAAGCACAGTGGAGCAACTCTAACACTATCCCTGCATCAATCAATTACAACTCTCTGCTATACAGCATTATACTGCTAATCAGTTGGAACCTCTGAACAAGAATAGCCACCGAAGCGAAAGCGTGACTATTACCTAAATCTGTGATTTCAAACGGCTCAACAGTTCACAAAAGGCTAGCCCTTTAAGACAGTCACAGAGACTGTCTTATTTTAGAATAGACTTTAAGAACTTCTGGCAGGCGCCCAAAGGCTCATCCAACAAAATAAATTACAGGAAATATCTTTCTGCTTAGCCCCTCGCTCCCCTCTAACTCTAACCTGAATCAGTGACTTCACTGCACCACATAGCGCAAGCTCTTGATTCTACAGCGGTTAGAAAAATGCCCGCTGAACCTACGGGTTTTATGCACGGATGCATTTATTTAGCGAGTGCAGGACGCATATGAGCTTGCAGCTAAGATTTTTTAATTCCACCGTAAGACCAATATCTTACACTCTGGATTCACTTTGAAGTCACGGATTCAGGTCTAACTTATACGGCGTAAAATCAACGCCGCGTTAATTCCGCCAAAACCAAAGGCATTACACAGCACATATTCAACTTTTTTATGCCTCGCCTGCAAAGGTATCAAATCTAGATCCTGCATCTGTTGATCAATGTTGTGTAAATTTAAGGTGGCTGGCAATACATTTTCTAGCAGTGCCTTAGCGCTAAAAATTGCCGCGACTCCTCCTGCGGCACCGAGTAAATGCCCAGTTGCAGATTTTGTGGATGATATTGGGATATTCGGCAAATAATCGCCAAACACTCGGCGCAGGGCGTTTATCTCACTGACGTCTCCGACGGGCGTTGAAGTAGCATGGGCATTGATATAACCAATTTTCTCAGGCCCGATCTCGGCCATCGACAATGCAGACTCGATTGCTCTTGCAGCACCCTCTCCATTTTCAGGTCCAGAAGTTAAATGATAGGCATCGGCACTAGTGCCGTACCCGACAATCTCCACTAACGGCGTTGCATTGCGCGCCTTAGCATGGGCCAAGCTTTCGATCACTAACAAGCCCGCGCCCTCACCCATGACGAAGCCCTCACGGTTTTTATCAAAGGGTCTAGAGGCAGACTCAGGTGCATCATTGTGGGTGGACAGTGCCTTAAGCGCACCAAAGCCCGCCAGCGCCAGCGGATCTACACAACCTTCAGCACCACCCGCTAATGCAATACTGGCTTCACTGCTACGGATCAAACGCATTGCATCGCCTATCGCTTGTATACCGGCGGCGCATGCGGTGACAGGAGTCCCTATCGGCCCTTTAAAACCTTGTTTAATAGAGACATTACCCGCTGCTAAATTGGCCAAAAAAGCCGGTACGGTAAAAGGCGATACTCGACGCGCACCCCGCTCTGCTAATACTCTTTGCGCATGGGTAATCGTCGGTAGACCACCAATACCAGTGCCGATAATAGTCGCGCTAGCAATTTGTTGCTCACTCGTTTGTGCCTGCCAATTCGCTTGCATTAAAGCTTGCTGCGCCGCAGCTAACGCGTACAGAGTAAACAGATCAACCCGTTTTTGCTCCTTTTCACTTAGATAATCGCTGGCATTAAAGCCTCCACTGCACGTTAGATGGCTGGGCACCAACCCGGCGATTTGCGTTTTTAACCCCGCTGCCCAAGGTTGTTTAATGGCGCGTATACCCGACTCCCCGTCAATCAGACGCTGCCACACTAAATCAACACCAACACCTAGTGGTGTTACTAATCCCATACCAGTAATTACTCAAGTTTCGGAGTTCATTTCATTAGCTAAAATGAACTCCTCCCGTTACTCTAGGCCTTCTTGCCGTAGAGTAAAATTATCCATTTGCATGACTTGTGTAAAAAAATTGACCACTGTTTGATCGATGCTTT
>ASZJ01000004.1 GCA_000416275.1 Osedax symbiont Rs1 | reverse complement strand
CAATTATTTTACCACAAAGAGGCATCAACTTGTTTTATATCATATGCTTAGTGTTGATTTTTGGTTTTATTTGAATCCCGAAACTTGAGTAATTACAATACGTTGCTTATCAGTCATATTTATCTATCTTTTATGGTTCTTAGAAAAAGAGAAGACAAACCAGCAACAGATTTATCTATTACTGCCAAGCCTATTACGGCCAATAGTATTGACCACTCAATAATCACTGCTCTCAATCAGCCTCTAGGCATGCTAAACTTTTATTTTATATGATCAACATAATATATAGATATTTCACCAAGCTTAATCACCACTGCAGAGAATAATCATGCCCTATACCCCAGCGCACAAAAGCCAAAGTAGAGAGCGAATTTTAGCGGCGGCGGTGGATTTGTTCTGCCGCTTTGGCTTTGATCAAATTAGTATCGCGCAAGTAATGAAGCAGGCAAACATGACTCACGGAGCCTTTTATGCCCACTTCAAGTCTAAAAGCTCACTCTATGCACTGGCAATCAAACAAGGTGCAGCATGCTCTCTGTGGATTAAGGAACAGCACAAGATTAGTAATATTGAACATTTCACGGTACTGATCGATGCTTATTTAAGCCTTGCACATGTTCAGCAAATAGATGCACCTTGCCCACTGGCCTTTTTGGTCACAGATGTTGCACACCGCAATGACGCAGTTCGCGATAGCTATCAACAGACATTCCAAGCAATGTTAACGGGGATGTCTAAGCAATTGGAAAAGCTGGGGCTAGAGCATAGCGACTCACTGGCGCTACAAATCATCACCCGCTTAGTAGGCACAGTCTCCATCGCAAGAACACTCTCTGATCAAGCCTTACAGCTATATTTGTTAGAAAATAGCCGGCGAGACTTACACAAGTTACTCTCCCCCGATTGCGCACCTGCATAAGAAATAAGGACTCTAGGCTCTAAGCTATGAACTATGATTGATCCTGATAAACATATCAGCCTAAAGGAGTGAGGCGTCGGCAATAACGAATTATAGCGCGCTCATGAACGACATTGAGCGTTAACTTTCACTCAATAGATTTAGTCACACTAGATTATTCTGTGCTCGGTCAGGTTGCTAGAGAAGCAACCAAGTATTTAGCTGATCAGACCCGCTATATTTGGTATTCAGCCAGAGATAAAAGACAGTGCCGGTGTCCCTGTGACAGGATCGGCATACACTTTGGCGTTGATATCATAAATATCTTTAAGCATAGACTCGGTGAGTACTTGGCTAGGTTCGCCATGCAGCTTGACCTCTCCATCGCGCATTATCACCAGATCATCAGCATAGCGAGCGGCTTGCATAATGTCGTGCAGCACCACCACACAGCTACGCCCCTGCGATTTAAGATCCGCCAGTAATTCCAGCGTTTCAAATTGGTAGCGGATATCTAAAAAGGATGTCGGTTCATCGAACAGCAGGTAGCCGGTATCTTGCGCCAGACACATGGCGATAAAAGCGCGCTGCCTCTGCCCCCCTGAGAGTTCACTTAAGCGCTTATTGCGCAGCGCAATAAGCGCGGTTTTTTCTAGCGCCTGCTCAATGAACTCAATATCTTCTTTACTGCGAATACCCAGTAAATTTTGATGCGGCGCCCGCCCATAACCGACCAGTTGCTCGACACTAATGGCGCTAGGCACCACCGGATGTTGCGGCAACATCGCCATCATTTTGGCAATTTGCTTGTTTTTGGTCTTTGATAAATCTTTTCCCTCAATGCAAATCGAGCCTGAGCGCAAAGGTATTACCCGTGAGATAGCATTTAATAAAGTCGATTTACCACAGCCGTTAGGGCCTATCAGAGCGGTAAAGCTGCCCTTTTTTAAGGTCAGCGAAATATCCTTTAATTGGAAATCGCTATAACCTGCACATACTTTTTCTAAGACAATACTCAAGACTCTGTGCTACCCATTTTAAGAAGAATATAAATAAAGAAAGGACCGCCAAACAAGGCGGTGAGAATACCTGCAGAGATCTCTATCGGCGGTGCTATCGCACGACCGCAGGCATCTGCTAGCACCACCAGTAGCATCCCCACTAAAATGGCGATAGGTATTAAAGTGCGATGACTGCCGCCGACTAAACTGCGGGCAATGTGTGGCGCCATTAAGCCGACAAAACCCAACACCCCCACCACACTGACACTAATACTGGCCAACAAAGTGGCGATAGCCAACAGTAAGAAACGCTCGAAACCGACATTCACGCCCAATCCCTTAGCGTGCACAGCTCCTAAGCGAATCAAATCCAATCGATAACTTAAAATTAACGCACTGATAAGCAAGCCGATCAGCAGATGCCAGCTCATCGCTAAATGGCTCCAACCGCGTGACCAGAGCGAGCCGGTCAACCATACTAAAGGTGTGGAAAACTGATAGGGAGGCGAGCTTATCAAGATATAATCGATACCCGCCTCGCAGACAAAGCCCACCGCGATACCGATTAAGACCAACCTTGTCATCGAAGACTCTCGCCAGTGTGAGCCTAAATATACAATTAACGCCGCTAAGGTTCCGCCAAGCACTGCAGCCAAGGGCAAGTATGTCATCGGTAAATCAGGTAACAGCAGCGTCATCAAACAAACAGCCAGTGCCGCCCCGGCATTAATGCCTATTATTTTGGGACTCGCCAGCGGATTGCGCAACAATCCTTGAATAATAGTTCCGGAGATCGCCAAGCACCCACCCACCAGCAGCGCCAGTAAGCTGCGTGGCAAACGTGAATTGAGGATAATATAGGTTTGTTGCTCACCTTCAAGGTCAAATAAGGTGTTAATAATAACTTGCCATGAAATAGCCACCGCACCTGCGGATAATGAGCCAATAAAAACCAGCACAATACACAGTGACAAAATCAGACCAACGCTGAGCGCTCGGCGCTGTGAGTAAACAGTACTCATCCTAAATCTTTTTCCATAAAGGTTTGATACAGAAAGTACGGCGCGCCGATCAGGGCCACAACCACCCCAATTGGCATTTCACTCGGTCCACCCATCCATTTAGATAAGGCATCACCGATTACCATCAAGGTCGCTCCCGTTAAAGACACAGCACCGACCAAGACCCGATAATCTAAACCAAATAAATAGCGGCAAACATGCGGAATCACAATACCGACAAAGGCAATCGGGCCGGCGATAGACACGCAGACACCGGCCAACACCGCCGCTAAAAGGGTACCGATCAATAAGGTCACGCGAGGGTCAGCACCTAGCCCCTGCGCCGATGAGTCGCCGAGTGCCAACAAATTAAAGCGATGCGACAACAGCAGCGTAATCACCATCCCCAGCACACTCCAGCCGATAAGCAGCTGCGCATCGGGCCAGCGCACATCGCCGACATTACCGGCTGACCACTGCAATACCGCACTGGCAACATCATCATCTAAAGTGAGCGCGAAGCGGGCAAAAGCATAGGCAAACGCCCCCACTGTTATCCCCCCAAGAATCAGACGCAAGGAGTTTAGTTTGCCCTGCAGTCCACCGGCAATAATAAAGGTCAGCCCACCGGCGACAATCGCACCAGTGACCGATAGAAAGCCCACACCAATCGCGGCAGCTTGCGGGAAAACTAACGTGGCAACTAAGCCTAATGCCGCCCCTTGGTTGATACCCAATATCGACGGCGAAGCTAAAGGATTACGGGTAACTGCTTGTAATATCAAGCCTGACAGGCCAAGACAGATACCAATCAGTGCAGCACAGACCGTGCGAGGCAAGCGAATATCAATCATCACCGTATTGGCTAGTGCACTGTTGGATCCATTAAAGACACCAAACAACTCGTTTAAACCGACATCAGAGCGCCCACCACTACTGAGAGAGGCGAGCACCGCGAGAACAAACAAGCCGCTTAATAAGAGGTAGAGGCTACTTTTTGGCACTAATTTTTTTCATTATTGCAGAGAGATCTTCAGCCGTTGATTCCGCAGCGACCATGCCGCGTAATCTAGACCAACTGTGCGCGTCAACATGGAAGACTTTTCCAGCTTTAACTGCACTCAAGTTCTGATAAAGCGCTTCATTTTTCCACTGATCGATAATAGTAACGTCCGCGTAGTTGCCCAAAATCAACACCTCTGGATTCAGTTCAGACAGCTGCTCCAAAGTAGTCGGCACATAGAAATTCGCCCGAGCATCGCCATCTGTAGGATTTAATTTAGAGCTAAAGCCAAAAGCATTCAGTAGCGAGCCGTTATACGAAGAGGCGCTGTGCAAAGTAAGACGGGAAGCTCTAGCTGTTGCAAACTGCACGTACATGCCATCGCTAAGCGCCTTAAATGTCTCTGCGTAAGCCGCAATTTTTGCTTTGTGCTCTGTAATGCGCTGTTCCATTTCTTCTTCTTTACCCAGCGCGTTACCAATCACAGACATCTGCTTAACAGCCGCTGGGTAGTCACCCACTAGGCTGTCTAAAACAATCGTTGGTGCAATTTCAGAGAGTGTCGCATAAGCGGCAGAGTGACGTTTCTTATCAGCGATGATTAAATCGGGCTTTAAAGAGGCAGTCAACTCTAAACTTGGCGTCTTGCGAGTACCGACCGAGATCCAATCACTACCGATAATTTTACGATAAGCTGCGACTATTCGCTCGGGCTTATTGTCATCGGCGAGGCCGACTGGGGCGACATTGACAGCGGCCAGTGCATCGACGAAACTAAATTCAAGCACCACAATACGCTGGGGGCTATCAGGCACTTGCGTGCTCCCCAACTCATGCTCAATAACCGCAGAAAAAACCGGCAGTGAAAGCATTGAGATAACACCCACAACAAGACAGTGACCAACCTTTTTAAACAACATAATACAACCCTTTCTCAAATGGGACGCATTATCATTAGCTTTCTTTATTCTGTCAACAGTTAATCAAGGTGATTAACAATCATTACACTCCCTACAGCAGCGCTATTAAGAATGAATGCTGTCCCACTAACCGAAAATATCTTCGCGGTACTGTTGGTTTTCCAGCCAGAGAGGCCAGAGTTCATGATCACTAAATATTTCTCTAATCGCATCCCCCAATTGGCGAGAACCGCAGACATAAACCACCGCACCATCGCGAAGCTGCGCTATTATCTGTGACCAGTTCTGTTTTATATGCTGTTGTACGTACTGCCCGTTGGTCACTCTGGAGAAAGATAAATCCAGTCGTACATTGTTGCATTGCGACCAGTTATTAAGCTGCTGTTCGAACAAATAATCTTTCTCAGGATGACGATTACCTAGAATCAACCAATTCTGCGCACCACTGTTTTTGATCCGCGCCTGCATAAAGCCAATATAGGGAGCCACCCCTGATCCCGTCGCTATCATAATAATATTTTTATCTACCGAGGGTAGTTGAAAGTGATTATTGGGTTTGACGAAAGCCCGCACACTCTGGCGGCGCTCCAGCCGCTGACAGAGAAAGCCGGAGCACATACCATACTTTTGCCGATCAACTTGCAGCAGAGCGACACATAGATCTAAAGATTCACTCTGCTTTGGACAGCTGGCGATTGAGTAATATCTAGGGCGTAATTTAACTAAGTTTTGCAGTAAAAAATCGATCGAGGGATACCAGTTTGGTATTTTAATTAACATCGATTTAAGATCTAATTTAAGCTCAGTGGTTGGAAATTCAGGATGCAGCGACTTGGCTATAGGGTAGAGACACAAGTGCTCTGCAAGTAGTTGCTCAATCCTCAAACTACGTTTTTCAAACGGCACTAATTGCTCTGCATCAAATCCTAGACGCTGGATAATCCAGCGGACATCGTCGCGGTTATTCTCAGCATAAATCCCGAGTAGATCACCAACTCTATAGCTTAAATCACCGTTAAACTGCAAGTGAAACACAGTACTTTTGGCGCCGTCTCTGGTCAATTGAGTTTTATTGTTTAAGGTTAATCTGCGCTCTTGTAGAGATTCAGCTCCGCCGGGGGTAATCAGCAGTTGATGCTCTTCAATATAGGCCCATTGCGCACTGCTGGCTATGATTGGTACCAGCGCTAATAACCAGCGCTGTGAATCTTCCAACCAGAGCTGTTCTGACTTTTTTAACGCCATTAATTCGACATTATTCTCCCCTGCTAATGCCGCTGACAGAAGCTCTCCTGCGAGACAGAAATCCGGATAGGCCCGATCTCCTAAGGCGAACACCGCATAGTTGAGCCGTCCCTTGAACTGTCGTAACTGACGCAGTAAATCGCCGGCATTGCCCGGCACTTCTCCAGCACCGGTGGTGCTGATGTAAAACAGAAAAACAGCATCGCTATCAGCGGTTAAAAATTGCTGATATTGATCGCCGCGATATAAACTTGCGACAAAGCCAGCGCGTGATAGCTGAGCCACTGCCTGGCTGGCTGCCAGTTGAGCATTGCCACTGTGACTGATGTAGATCACTTTAACTGAGGAGCTACAGCGTTCAATCAAGGCTAGCTTAGCCTCGAGACCGTTCGCAACTGGCTGCGCCAGCTTTAGAGCGCGCTTTAACTTAACCCCTTTATTGAGTTTTGCAAGATAGAGCCAAGTCCCCGAAAGACTGAGCAGAAAACAGGCCAGTGTACTAGACAGCATCAGCCACTTACCTAGCGATCCAAAAGCGAGTCCGGTGTGAACCGGCAAGATCGCCGCCTGAAATTTAGTGGCTAGATTGAAGTTATCACTGGTGATGCTCTCCAGCAAACTGCCATCGATACGATCATAGAGCCAGGTCTGACAGCCCAATTTTTTGCAGTCTATCTGCAAACTATCCACCGCTGGTGACTGCACTCGATAAACATCGTATAAGTCATCGACGTAGGGCCAGTCGATTCTATAATATTGGCTCTCACTCAACGATTGATGGACTTGCGACCAAATCCTGGGAAACTCTTGCGCTAAATGCTGTTCCGGAAGTTCTAGATCATCATTGGCGTTTGATTCAGCGGTAATCGCGCTCTGTTTACTTAAACCACTCAACCAATAAGTACTGTTAGCTGCCCATGAAAAGCTTAAATTCACTCCAGTGACACTCGACGATAAAACAAAAAACAAACTGTAGATGCCAATGATCGAGTGTAAATGCAACCAAAATGATCGACCACGTTTTTGATTGGCTCGAACATCTAACGAGGCCAACCAACGGTTGATTTTAAGCGGTAAATAACTGATTAACCCACTGAGCAAGATCAGGGATAGCAACAAGGTCACGGCGCCTGCTAACCACTGGCCAATTTCCCCGGACAGTAGCGATTTATGCAGGGCTAGATTAAATTCGAAAAATGCTATTTTTGGCCGTTCATCGAGTAACTTGCCGCTTTCTGGATCGATAAGCCAAAAGTGGCTTTGATCTTGATCAATCGAAGTCAGTCCTTTTACCTGGATCCAAGCTTGCTTTTTAACCACGATTTGCTCGATGATCAACGCAGGATTTGCCAGGCGAATTTGTGCTACTGTCCCAGCTAAATTCAAGGGGGCAGAAGCTACTTTGGTGCTGTAGAGCTGAGGATATTTCCAGTTGCGGTAATTTTCCTCAAGGCTGATAATTATGCCACTCAGAGAGATCAACAACAGCACAAGAGCAATAACCAGTGCAGTGTAGCGATGGATGCTAGTCATCATAAAAGGCTAATAAATAACAATGGGGCTATTTTGAGAAGGAGACAATTTCAAAGTGACTCTTGCGCTTGGCTGTAACTTTCAGACCGTTGGTTTCAGCATTGATTGGCACTAATAGCCGCCCTTTGTGATGACGACCATCCCAGACACTCGATTCAATGCGCAACACATAATCTCCGGAGTCCCACTGCTGATCACTGAGTCCTGTTTGCAATTGATACTGCCCGGTCTCGGCATAGTTTAAAGTAGCTGAAGTGACAGCATCAACGTCCTCCCTCGCCCGCCGGCTCTGTGAGAACCAGGCGGTCAGGTCAGGGTAGTACTCTTCGTCCTCAGAAATTAGCGCCAAGGTTTTAACGAACTCCTTGCCACGCTTGCCTTTGGCCAGCCAAATGACGAACATCGGTTCATGGTCATCTTCGACATCATCGACGTCAACCACCTCAACATTTATTTCAAGATTCTTAGCACTGCTGTGCAGGGGAAGTAAAAGCAAAGCAGTGCAGAAAGCCGTGACCAAGGTACTAGTCTTCAAGTCTTATTATTCCCAAAGTACGTTTAACACCTTTACGATATTTAGACTCAGAAATCAGCAATTTATCACCACTGACAGTAAAATTACCGTACTGCTTAGGATGCGGGTAAAAACCGACTTCCTGTTGGCTGGCTAGATCAATTTTTTGAATACCTTGCTTTCTCAGTGAAAGATACAAGCTGTCAGGTGTCACTTGAATACTCGCGACACGAGTGGCATAACCCGTAGCGTATTTATGGGTCTCTTGCAGATCAAAATCCAACCACGTCAAATAACCATCATAATCACCAACGACCAACTGCTTATCCGTCGCGGCGATAGAATAGAGTTTAGACTTCAAGGTTTTCTTAATCAGCTTTTTAGTCACTGTATCAAACAGATATAGTTGATGTCCTTTTCTGGCGAATATTTTCTGGCCGTCGGGACTTACCGCTAATCGATCAATTTCATCCTCAAAATTGACGGCTAAATTAACGATTGACTTTGGACCGGCACTTTTTAGATCAATATTTTGCAAATCCAACAACCCAACCTCGCCTGACAAATAGGCGAGAAATATCTTAGAGTCACTGACAGCAGCAGCTGCCAACCCCTGTGGAAGCAAGATTCGATTTAAACGTTTCACTTCGCCTCTAGTCTGCCATACATCAATCGCGCCAAATTTGTTATCACCACCACTGCCCATCACGAACGTCGCGATGCCATCAGCGTAGATAACGGCTTTAGGATAGGTGTTCTTACTGTAGAATTTACTGTCAAATAGATTGGCATATTTGATTTTTTTACTGATCTTCTTCCCGCTTTTAACGTATTCGCCGTCTTTACTTAAGCTAAGTAGATCAAATCCACCTTTAAAGCTAAGTAGTAGCTGTTGATCGCTGGCATCGATATTCAGCGTTCTTATATAGTCACTGGCTGGCTGCCAGGACTGCTCAGCGCCGAGCAGCTTAGTCTTGGCCCTCACTGTGACATTAAACTGTTTTTTAATGAAGGGAAGCGCGGTGCTGGCATCGGCATATTCAATGTAAGCAGTTATTTTACCACTCTCATCTTGCTTGCCCCGCTGCACGACTCCAGCGTGATTAATCGACTTCATCTGGGATGTATCCCAAGTCACTCTAGAGCCTTCACCCATCGTTAAACTTTGCATCAAATCAAGATTACTGACGACGGGAGTAATTTGATTCTCTACAAACATATTGTCTGCGGCTACATTTTTCAGGTTCACTCTAGCCGCGTCTATCGCCAGTGAACGTGCAACGCTTTGCTTTGCCTTCAACTGATAATCGTAACGTTGCAAGTGCTCGTTTTGAGCACTGACTAGTAACTGACCTTGCCCATTAAACACAATCCCCGATGGCTGAGAATCTAGTGGGGTAAATCTATCGATTTGCCAAGTACCGGTTTTCAGCCAATAGATTCCATCTCCACCGTGATCACCAAAACCAACCAACAGGTAATCGCCACTGGGGGAGGCACCAACAGAGCGCAGCTTTTTCGGTAATTTCAACGATTGCTGCTGCTCTAATTTTCCTTGATTCACCCCGTAGATCACTATCTCTTTACCCAATCCACTGACCAGTAGTTGATTAGCAAAGTGCAAATATTCAGGGGCATCTTCGCCTGCTATTTCTTGCACTATTTTCATATCAGAATAGCGAACTAATTGAATGCCCATGAAATCATCAGACTCTACACTTAACGCCAACAAGTCATTAGCGACAAACTGAACCGCCAATATCTCGCCCTGCCAAGGGATGACTTTCAACTCTTTCAGTTGGTTTACATCGAGCTTCAGCAACGCGTGTTGAGCACCTTCAAAGGCATCATTGGTAATCGCCACCAAAGATTTATTATCAGCTGACAACGCCATTGCTACCACTGATTTATTCCGGTAAACCAATGCGCGATCATCGGGAACAGTACCGGTTAATTTGGTGCGATAAATGCCGAATTCTCGACCCATAATCTTCGGCGTTTTCTTCGGCGAGATCAAGATAAAGGCTTCATCACCGGATTGATTTAATACGGTATTACGCAAGATATGCTCAGTGGCGCCAGAGCGACTATCGACGACGTAACGCGCCCCTGACACTACGGCTATATCGCTCTTAGCAATGATTTTATGGTTTTTTTGCTCAACCTGAATAATCCGGTTATGCCAATAAGTTGTCAGCAATGCAACATCTAATGCCGAGCTATAATTCAGCCCTACTGTATTCTCATCCTTATTACTCACCTGCCAAGAGGCTGTATCGACTAGCGATAGTTGCACATCAGCCTTACTGCGCTGCTGTGCTGCTGCAATAAGGTCTAGCTCAAGTAAGTGAATTATTCCTCCGCTGGTACTGGTCACCAATTTTGTTAACAGTGCACTTTGAATCACCGCTTCAGAATAGCCGGTGAATTCAGCTCGTGCCAACGCCAGTGAAGCATCTAATATTTTTTGCTCAACCGAGACTTGCTTCTGCAGCGATGTCACCGCCTCACTCGACAAGTTGTGTTTGGCTTTTTCAGCAGAAATTAAATCGTCGACACTCGTCGCATAACCATATTGACTAGATAGAAGAAGTACTGCAAAGCAGCTTTTACTAAAATCAGATAACATAAAGGTCCCAGTCATTAAATAATATTTGACTAAAGTATACAGGTTAAGCACATCAAGTAAATAACTATCATTTAGATTAGCGTTTGCCAATATTGACTGTGTTTACCTGAATCCGTGACTTCAAAGTGCATACAGAGTGTAAGATATTGGTTCTACAGTGGAATTGAAAAATCTTAGCTGCAAGCTCATATGCGTCCTGCATCCGTGCATAAAACCCGTAGGTTCAGCGGGTATTTTTCTAACCGCTGTACAATCAAGAGCTTGTGCTATGTGCCG
>ASZJ01000003.1 GCA_000416275.1 Osedax symbiont Rs1 | reverse complement strand
TTCGGTGTGGGGGAGTCCCATTATCTGATTCAGGGTTTAGCTAAGCTAACGACAATCTAGTCAATGTTGGGTGGGTCATCGGTTTCAATAAAGTGACTACTGAATATCACTCAAGCCAAGCTGAAAATGATGCTCTCTCCCTGTAGATTTTTATCGTTTACGGTTTCATCAACGCCCTCCACGCCCCGTCAAAATCCTGTATTTATATTTTGGTAGCCAAATTTTATAAATCTTCAATCGCATCTATGTATCTTCAATCGCATCTATGAATTCATAATCGCATCAAAGCTGCGGTAAATTTTCAAATCTACTGATGATACTTGCTTAAACCAGCTATAAGAATGAGTATTTCAACTTGAATTAACTTTTCATTAGGTCAATTTATCGGGCACCAGTCCTCAACGCAAAGAAAAAACATCTATAGAAATATTTATACAATGTGATAATAAGTGTCTAATTATCAACTGATTATGATTAATCCGAAGGAGTATTGCTATACTTTACTTTTGTATCTTCTGTTGCATTTCCTAAAACGGCATGATATTTTCGCTCAGTCTTTTTGATTATCATTCGTATTTTGATTATCATTCAAAATCTAATAGGAAGTATTATGAATAAATTTAAATTAGTTACACTTACAGCGCTATTTAGCTTCTGCAGTTGTTACTCAAGTGCAAGCTCACGCAATTTGGATTGCAGAGCGTCACGATAATTTAGCCATTGTCTACGGTGATTTATCTGACCAAGGTTATGATACTAAATATGTAGAAAATCTGGTTGCTAAGACAGCCGACCTATCCAGTGGCGAGCTCACCAGGAATGATCAAGAAGATCACATTTTATTCACTGTCGGTGAAAATGTGGCCTATGTAAGTGCGAAATTCGTGCGTGGCTATTCGACAAAAGACCAGGACGGCAAACGTTTTAACCTTCCTAAGAATGAAGTACCAAATGCAGTAAAATCTGGCTATTACGTTAAATATGCTAGCCATATCGCTGAAAATTTAAGCGAGACTCCTAAACTGCAAGGTCTTAAACTTGAAATTTTACCTCTTGAAAACCCGACAAAATTAGCTGCAGGTGCATCGTTAGCTATTCAAGTTTTCTTTGAAGGTAAACCTTTAGCCGGCGCTAAGGTCTATGGAGATTACGTGACAGATCACGTAAAAACCTATACGACCGATTCAGAGGGAAAAGTGACCATTACTGTGAGAAATAACGGCCTGAATGTAATAGCCACTAAATATAGTGTAGAGCTGACAGATGATCCTACCAAAGACAAATTGGGATTATATTCAACACTATCCTTTAAATCATTCAAAGAGAAACACTAAAATATCAATCAGTGGGTTATAAATAACTTATGTATTGATCCTGAATCGGTAACTGCACAGCGTAAATTATTGGTTTTACGACACGTTGAAGAATCTTAGCTGCAGCGGCTATTTTTCAAACTGTCTTATAATCAATAGCTTATTCTAAGCGCTACCGGGAAGACACTGATTCAGGGGAAGGTTAACCGCGCATATTTTTGATCAAAAAACCAACTGTCAGACAGATCCTAAAAGATAAAATGACAGTTGGCAGCTAACTCTGTAACACACCTACCCCGCTAAAGGTAAATTTACAAATTTAAATTGTTGCCGCTAGGGAATTAGCACTGGTGAAACACCTATACCAGGTAATCACAACCTTCTGATCAATTAATCTAAACTGAGGCCTTTGCAGGATTTATGAAACTTATTATTTCAATGATTTTATTTTTTTCATCTAGCACTTCAGTGTTTGCGCACGGCATGACTGATGCGGACAAGCTACTCGCACATAATGGCAGTAACGGTCAATTTTTTGAACTTGGGGCGAGTCACATGCTTACAGGTTACGATCACTTACTGTTTTTGTTCGGTGTGATCTTTTTTCTTACCAAATTTAAAGATGTATTTCTGCTCATTACCGCCTTTACTATCGGCCACTCCGTCTCTCTTATCTTTGCTACGTTCTGGTCAATCACTGCTGATTATTATTTGATTGATGCAATCATTGCCCTAACAATTTGCTATAAAGGTTTTGAAAATATAAATGGCTTCAAAAAATATTTTGACCTTAAAGTTCCAAATATTAACCTCATGGTTTTCCTCTTTGGCTTAATTCACGGCTTTGGCCTGTCTACCCGTCTACAGCAATTACCCTTAGATGAAGAGGGCTTGTTATTAAAAATAATTAGTTTCAATTTAGGCGTGGAAATTGGACAAATTCTAGCCTTAAGTTTGATGTTGGTCATTTTAATTATTTTCAGAAAAACCAAAATATTCATTAAAATCAGTAAATTATTAAATGTTTGTTTAATTCTGGTTGGCTTTTTATTGTTACTCATGCAATTACACGGCTATCAACACACTCATTATTTAGACGATTTTCCTTTTAATATCCACGAACACCAACACTTACATAAAATCTCAGCAGCTGTTGAATCTAACACTAGTCAAAAAAGGGATATTTCTGAATTTGAAATTAAAGAGGGTACATGGCATACACATGATGATGGCGAGTCTCATTTTCACTGAGTTTGTATTGGCTACTTTTTCCCTCTGCCACCCCTCTGTGTCTGGCTAGTTGCTTGGGTTTGATTAAGTTGCTGGCTGCATATTCTGGCCCACCTTCAACACCTATTCTTATTATCCTCCCTGGAATTTCATCCGCTTCTATTATTTATGCTATCAAGGATAACACTTAAATCTAATCACACTATGCATTGTTTATTCGCCAATTAATAATGATTATCGTTTCTGTTTAATGTATTATTTACTGGCTTTCTGTAACGAGAAAAATTCTGTAAATTGCAGAGCTCTTTTGTCGTTCAACTACTGAATAATTGATTAAAGCTTCTTACTATGACAGATCAGACCAACCACAATTGGGTAATAGACAAACAATATCTATCATGTGAAGCGCAAGACATGGGTATTTGGTGCACGAAATCCCTGCCGTTGACCAAATGTAAAACGGAGTTTCTAACGGTACATGTTTGCGCTGATATCAGCTTCACTGCCAGCAGTTGCTTTTTTGACGCACCTTTTAAATCCGATATTTATTACCAACAACCCACTACATTACTGATCTTCGGGCAACAAGGCTATAGTACTTTCAGTTTAAGCGGTTCGAGCAATCGATGCACTGTCCGTGAAGGGGATGTTTGGTTAATCAACGTAGACGACCAAGAATTGCAACGAAGCACAGCAGCGGGTCTGCATTCACGCATGGTCGTTATTAAATATTCGACTCAACGTATCAACAGAGCCTTTAATGATGCGGATGATATTTGCACCTTAATATCAGGCAACAAAATGATCCGCTTAGGTCATCAAGAAATGCCTTCGCGCTGGGTTTCTGAGCTCCTCGAAAACCCCATGCTATCCGCTGCCGATAGATTAATCGCCGAAGCACGTGCGCTGGAACTTATCGCCCGATGGCTGGCCCCGACACAAATCAAAAAACTAAACCAGAGCAGTGAATTGCAAACGGTTATCGACCTATTAACTGAAGATTTAGCCACCACCCCTTCTTTAGAGGTACTCGCTTGCAAGGCAGGCATGAGTCACACTCGTTTAAACCGGCTATTTAAAATGTACCATGGGGTAACCGTGTTTGACTGGTTGAGAAATTATCGTTTGCAAAGGGCCTGCTATTATTTAAAAGACCCTCAGCGCTCTATTACAGAAATTGCATTTCAATGTGGATTTAGTAGTGCTAGCCATTTCTCTCAAGCTTATAAGAAACAGCATGGACTATCGCCTTCTCAAAACCGCAGATAATTATCTGAGTTAACTTGATTACGTTTAGCCTCCCACCAAGCCTGTAATGCTATGATTCCTAATGCCGCTGATGCGACTAGATAAGGTAAGCTAGTGTTCGATTGGTAGAGAATTGAGCCCATCACCGGACCTAGAGCTAACCCTAACCCCTGACACATTCCGTTAATACCCGCTATCTGACCTTGTTGTAAAGGTGACACAGTAATACTTAACAGTGCAAGGTTGCCAGGCATTAGCACCCCTAATCCTAAACCTAATCCGCACATTGAAATTAACAATAAAATGGCAGACGGCACCAGTGCTGCCAATAGCAGCGATATTGCAACGATAAAGGCACCCAAAATTCGCAGCGTTTGTGGCGAAAATGCTAACCAACGTACCATTAGCGCCTGAGTAACCACCATCGTTAACATAGTGCTCATCATAATTGCCCCAGTAAATCTCACTGAGGCATCTGAAACCATTTGGAAGTCGTCTTGCAAGCGCCAGCTGGTAATCTGCTGCAGCGCACTATAAACAGCTAATCCAACTAATGTCGTGAATAGCAGCACCCATAGTTTCTTAAAATCTAAAGCCCTTGGTTTTACTGTTGTTGTAGCTCTGGCGGTTTCTTTAAAAAAGCTTAATAAAGTAATACTGACAATCGCTAACAGCCCTGATAGAAACAGAAAGCCTGCCACTAAAAACTCACTTCCTGATAGCACCGCCAGTAAAGCTCCTAAAATGGTGCCAATCCCAAAGGAAGCTCCCATTAAGCCCATTCCAAAAGCTCTACCTTTTTTGGTTGTTAAATCGGCAATAGTCGCTTGAGCTGCAGGTTGTATACCTGATGATAAGAGCGTGTGAATACACCTGATAACCAGCAACAGCATAAATAGTGATTGCAGATTAAACATAAATAGGAAAGTATCATTGATCACGACAGCCAGTACCGCACTCGATATTGCAGCTGTCACTAATCCAATAATCATCACCCGCCGACGTCCCCATTTTTCACATAGCCAACCCCACAAAGGCGCCGAAATAATCATTAGCAATGCGGGCAGGCTCAGTATTAAACTAGAATTAATATCCTCTAATTGCAATTCCCTACCAAGAGCTGGGAAGGTTATGGTGAAATAGGCATGCCCAGCGGCATTAATGATTAAGGCGACAAACAAAGCGATGCTATTATTAAAATTAATGCCACGCTCTACTTTATGTTGATTCATGAAGGTCCTATCAATTTAATTACGGATAAATAGCCTGAGGTATCTCAAGTCGGCTTTTAAGAAGAAGTCACGGATTCAGGTATTAGTAAACTTATCGATAACCGATATCCAATTGCATCGGACCATATACAGTATCGATACTCTGACTCACTATGCGGCTAAAACCCACTGTCTTCATAGCCTTCGCAAGCACTCCATGCGAGAAAGACACATCCATACCATTCATAGCGGGAACAAAACGACCGACTACATGATGCTCAGGAAGGGTTCGTTCTGCTTGCAGACCTTCATGCAAGCAGACCAATATTCCGGATGACGTTAAAGCAGCGTGTATTTTCCCCAGCACCAAGTTTAGATCTTTAGCGTAATACAATGACATTGAAGCCCAGATCAAATCATTCTCAGGCTTAATTTCATCCAGATTATAGTCTCCAGCAAGCACTTCTATTTGTCGATGCTGTAAAGGGGTCAATGCTGTCTCTATTCGTTTAGCACAAGGCGCTAAATCAAATACTCGAATGGCCAGATCAGGATAGTTTTCAGCTAAATTGGCCGCTAAATATTCTGATCCCGCTCCCACATCCATGAAGGTTTTTACATTAGGCCACTGAGGCAAGTTTTGTAAAATATTGATCGCCACCTGATTACTACAACTTGCATGGAAAGAGCGCAGATTATCGACTGCTTTATCCCAAAATTCAGGTTGCGCGTAGTTTGCAGAGACATGTGATGATTTACCGGTTTTTAACACCTGTAATATACTGCTAGCGTCACTGTGCTTAACTTTAGCCAAATGAAGCAACATGTCCCGCATAGACTGCTTGCTATCACTTTGCAAAAACATCTTAAGCGATGCGACAACCTTGTATTGTCCATGCTTTTTTGCCAGTACTCCCAAACTTGTCAACGCATCTAACAGGACGGCTGTTTTAACCGGCTTAAGATCCAGCTTTTTGGCCAGTGAAGCTGCTGTGTCTGCGCTTTGTAGATAATCAAAAAGCCTCAATTCTAATGCGACATTCAATAAGGACCAGCGCACCGGCCCTATTACTAAATCTAACAACCAGGATTGCTTAGCTTGTGGTGTCACTTTTAAGTCATCCATTTGCAATCACCAACTCGCTGCTAACTTCACGCCAAAGTAACGTGGCGCTCCGTCTTCAACAACCGCCCCCATCCTGGTGTTAACAGCGCGGCTAACAACTTTTGCATCGAACAAATTCTCACCAATCAATGAAATCGAAGCATTTGAAAAGTGATAACCTATTTGGCTGTCTACTCGGACATATCCTGACTGCTTCATAGTATTAGCTGCATCAAAGTAATAACTACCAGAACCTTTAACCCGCAAGTCACCAAATACTCCCTGCCCTCTATCATATTTAAGCCCTGCTGCGTAACTCACTCTTGGCGATAACGGCAGATCATTGCCACTTAAACTTCTTGGGACAAAAGCGCCATTGCGAAAGACATTGGTAGTGTATTGCTCTGCGCTCGCCTTCATCAGCCCAACTTGCGCATATACTGACAGGTTGCCTGAGAATCTATAATCGGCATCTAATTCAAGACCATAACTTTTTGTTTCAGCAGCATTAGAGATACTTTGCACAAAACCTGGCATCAAATCGACAACCTGTTTGTCTTTAGTGGTAATTTGAAAAAGGGTAGCGCCAACACTAAGTTGGTTCGATAGAAGCGATGCTTTATAGCCCAGCTCAATATTTTGGCTGGTTTGTGCATCATAAGTAAACGATGCTATATTTTGCGCAGAAGCATAGTTAAAACCACCCGGTGTGTACCCTTTAGCAATTGACCCGTACACTAAAGCATCATCATTTATGTGATACGACAAAGTAGCTTTAGGCAAGAGCTTAGTCGAATTTTTATTTGCAGCATAAGATTGACCAAAAAGCGCTTGATAGGATTGCTTACCCTGCTTTTTCACATGCTCCACCCGAGTCGCTAGTGATACGTCCCAGTTTTCACCCAGTGCATACTCGAATTGACCAAAACCAGCCACTCCTTGCTGATCTATATCGGTAATGCGCGTGGCGCGTTTTAGCATAGGGGTTCCTCCAATCGAAAAACTAACCTCCGTGTCTTGCTTATATAAATAGACACCTGCCAGCCAGCGAAAATCATCTTCCCAGTTAGATTCTATACGAAACTCTTGGGAGAACATTTTATCCTTTAAATCATAATTTGTTGCTGGCGAAGGCGCCGTTGTAACGTCTAAATCTGTTGTGAATTGACGCTGATAATTGGTCAATCCTGTTATAGATGTGAACGATAAATTATCAAATTGATGATTCACAGTTAATGAGTGAATTGCAGAGCTTTTCTTATCACTCCCTGAGATATCATTATTGGTCACAAAGCGTTCGGTGGCATTGGGGCCATTACTAAACCTCAATCGAGACTTACCTGCATTTTGGCGTTCTAGATGGCTGCGAAAAGCAATCTTTGTCTGTGGGCTAACAAAAGTATCGACACTGGTTTTTAACAGCCAATTCTCAATCGAGCCACCGCTTTCACTACCATCAGCTTTATTTAAAAATGGACCTTGCGTATCTTCATACTGCAGCGCAACTGCAGCTGCAACTCGGTCTTCAATTAACGTATTCGAAGCTCTAAGATTGATAATATGAGCAGCTTTCTTGCCATTCGCTCCATCTGTTACTCCACTGCGTACGCCTAGCGAAAAAGTGGGCTTAATAGTAGGTGCAAGTGATGTAATCTTGATCACACCCGATTCTGAGTTACGACCATACAAAGCACCTTGTGGCCCCTTTACGATTTCCAGCTGTTGCAGATTAAATATTGGCGGAAATTGGTTACCTCCTAGCGGTAAAGCAACTCCGTCGACATAAAAAGCCACTGGGTCCTGTAAACCAGTATCGTAACCACTGCTGCCTCGAATTACTGCGCGCTTTTGTACCGAGGACTGTTCAATGCGCACGTTAGAAATGTACTGATCAATATCAGTAAGTTTAGGCTGCAGCTGAGTGTTACTAATTACTTTAACGCTCGCGGGGATGTCAATCGGCCTCTCCTCCCACAAGCGGGCAGTGACCGTCATTGGATCAGAACTTTGATGTTCAGTTGCTGCTTGAACGAAAGCGAGGGGTGTCGATACGACTAAAGCAGCTGTGTAATGAAGAATCGAGGAATTTTTAAAATGCATTGTTTATCCATCCATATAAGTTGCCCTAGCTTAAGAATAAACATCCGCACTGACTATCATCTGCTGAATGGATCACTATCATTTGGCGAACAATATAAAAGCATAATCAGAGATATAAAATTAATGAATTTCAACACTTGGTTATTTTTGAAGTGGAGGTTGATATAAACCTGCTCATTGCCGATTTGTACCGCAGGCATGGCAACGCAGCTAAAAAAGTCAGACTATTTTAAATTATTTATTACAGATAGAGTCCTTTGCATAACTTACCCAGAGGGTATGATAACTGCGCTCGCAACGTTATGCAGAGGTCTCAAGCTAAAAAGAATAAAGTCCGAAACTTGCAGTATAATTTACTGGGGCAAGAAATATACTCTGAAATGTTTGCGCTGATAGCAGAGCGTAAAGTGGGCAATAGGCCTGGCCGACTAGAACCTAGAACGGGGCAAAGCAAGACGAAAAACACTAAAACACAGGCGCCCTAGAAAGGCAAAATAACTTAATGAACAGCAAGTTACAAGTTAAACAACGTGCCATTCTACTCTGACCACATTGATTTCTTTAATCCCATTGAGTTTTGGCGCTCTATTATTATACGTACGGTATCTTTATCGATTAGCCTTTGCAATGTTGAGAATATTGTACTGGCCAAAGCTGCACAGGAAGAACGTTTTGACATAGCAAAATATACTGAATTTCTAGCTATCACTAGCGGAAGAGCGACAATTTTTTCTGACGAAGCTATTAACTCTTGATTTATTACCTGTATTGCATCATGGTAATCAGACACAAAGAAGTCACTCCTACCCAGTATTAACCTTCTAATTATAGCGCTGGGAGCTTTCAATTCAGATATTTGCAGATGCTTTTTGGCAAAATTATCAAAGTGATCGCCAAAACTTCCCCCCAGCGGTATATCGCCTTTTAGCCCAATTAAATCTTTGAGATGGGTAAACTCAAAAACTTTATCCGCACGGGTAAATACCCTCGCTTCATTGACCAAAAAAGCAGAGCTGTAATTATAGATTAAAGCTCTTTTTTTTGTTTTATAAACTCCAAGCACAATGTCGATAGTCCCTAACTCTAAATGCTGAAACATGCGTTTCCATGGGTATTTCACAAACTTTACGGGGGTGTTCAGCTCCTTCCCAATCATTTGCATTAATTCTATAGCAACCCCTTCGATCCTTCCTGATTGCTTATGCTCCATTAATAGCGGGTACCAACCTAAAGAGCCAGATACTTTTATTTCTTTACACGCTCGACAATTAGCACATTCTTCCCCATTAGTGGCGGATGCTACCCATTGGCTAGACAGAGAGAGAAGTATCGTAGATATAATTCTTAATAACATTCTTGCCCCTTAGCTTAACTCATACCTGAATCCGTGACTTCAAAGTGAATACAGAGTGTAAGATATTGGTTTTACGGTGGAAGTGAATGATATTAGCTGACCACCACGATACCTGAGTCCGTGACTTCAAAGTAAATACAGAATGTAATATATTATTTCTACAGTGGTTTTGAAAAATTTCAACTGCAAGCTCATATGCCTCTATGCATAAAACCCGTATATCCAGTGGAGCTTTTTCTAACCGCTATAAGGGGTTTTGCGCCCATTTCATCGAAAAGTCCAAAGCCCGCCTGTAAGGCTCGTTACTAAAGGCCTTCAGAGCATAAGTGCTTTTGGAGTTTTGTGCCCTCTCGAAATTGCTAATAGGATTTTAGGTTATGGAACTTGAAACCCAACAGTACGAAAATGCACGCTAGGTTCTATCGTTCTCATTTGAGGTGCTTTTATTTACGGGCTAAATTACTATTTAGTGAGCAAAAATTTGTAACTGAAACCGTTAACTAATCAAAGTATATCTAACGGCAAGTCTTAGCGTACGTTTTCGTACCGTTGGACTTGGAATCTCTAGTAGGTTTTGACAAAAATATATATCAGTAAATTTTACTTAATTTTTCGTCATATTAACTCGATTTCATATGCGTGCTATAGTTCAGACGGGTTTGTATGCCTATTTATTGCTGGTTAATAAAGCTCAGTAAAACAATGCCTTATGCTCTATATTAGATGGGTAATAGGTATTTTTCCTATTATTTTTTCCTGTTTTTAAATCTACTCTTCATATCGCGTACAAATTAATAAATATCAATTAATTAGAAGGGTAATTTGTTCGCTAAACTCGATTTATAAAATCCTTTTGATTTTGTGTAATTGTTATATAAATAATGGAGATTTAAAATGAATAAATCATTAGTAACTCTGGCAGCAGCGTTCACCCTAACTGCATCATCATTCACTTTTGCGGAGAGCAATATATTATCAGCTTTAACACAGCAAGGTGTTAAAGCTGAAATATTAACTGATAATATTCTTAGCGAAACACGTGGGGCAGCGATGCAGGTTTTACAAAACACTGCACCAAGTCAGCTTACCGGTAATAAAAAATATTACTTGACCTATTCTGGATTTGGAAATGATCAAGACTATCAATCATATGATTTAGTTAGCACTAGTTATTCACACGGTCCTTGGGCAGTTAATATTTTTGGAAATACATATCAAGCAGTAGGCGATGATTGGTATGCTGATGCTATTAGTAATCCAGGTAGTTTTAATTTAGCAAATAGTCAACATGTTGATTATCATTACCAAATATTCCATCCTGGTACTAATATTTTATCAGCAACCTCTGTAAGGGACACCCTGTGGAATCGTAACTTCTCAATAAC
>ASZJ01000002.1 GCA_000416275.1 Osedax symbiont Rs1 | reverse complement strand
AGACAACAATTATTTTACCACAAAGAGGCATCAACTTGTTTTATATCATATGCTTAGTGTTGATTTTTGGTTTTATTTGAATCCCGAAACTTGAGTTAAAAACAAAGCGAATCAAATAAGAAGCTATCATAATAATTCGTACAGTTTCTATTCAGCTTGTTATTGAGTACACTGAATTCAGTCAACTTGAAGTTATAACTGCTGATTCCTGAGTAATCTACATAGCGCAGCAAGTGTTTAAGTAGCGTAACGCAGTGTATATCGCACCGCGTGCCCACTGCGAACGCATCGGCAATTTACTTAGATTGGAATACTACAAAATTGGCTATTTTGCATGAGTGCGTGCAAGCATTAGTCATTCCAGTGCGGATCGGTAGTATCAATAGTATCGATCTGGCGAGGGAGCTGCTAATGGACGGCGCTCACTCACTAGTTTTCATCCTGAAAGCGAGGAAGACTCAATTGCTCGAGATGTAGGGGGCTAGATGTAAGCGTTCGGTCATTACATCTACTTAGCTAAATCAGAGGCTGCACTGCACCACATAGCATCAGCTCTGTATTCACATTGAAGCTACGGATTCAGGTATCAGTAGCAGATCAAATTAGTGGAGCATCCGCAGTAGGTCTCAGTTTCTAGATGGAAAGTCACTGATATCAGGTACTACAGTAGGTTATTATGAAAATTAAACTTAAAACACTCACCTCAATTGGCGCCATAGTGTTATTTAGTGCCAGCAGCTTTGCAGATAATCCGATTATCGGAGCCCCGGCTTGGTCAACGCCCGCCAGAGGTGATGTACAGCCGAAAAATTTAGATCTAGCCAAACAAACTTTAGCTAATAGCAAACAAGCTTATAGCCAAGCAGAGATTGACAATAAATTTAGCGCACCAGACTGGTTTCCCGAGCAACATACACTGATGCCAAAAATTGTCAGCAGTGGCAGGCAACCTAAAGTGTGGGCCTGTGCATCCTGCCATTTAACCTCTGGTCATGGCCACCCAGAATCAGCGACCCTGGCTGGCTTGACAGCAACTTATATAAACTCGCAAATGCAAGCTTTTGCCAGCGGTGCGCGGCTTGATTACTCAGGTCACATGAATCGCATGGCAGCGGAGCTCTCAGAACAAGAGATATTGGCAGTGTCGCGCTGGTTTGCCAGCTTAACAGTCAAGCGCTTTATCAAAGTCAAAGAAACAGAGCGAGTTCCCCGTACTTTTATTGATGAAACTAGGATGCGTCGACTAGTGGCTAATTCAGGGAGTACTGAGCTGCTCGGTAATCGAATCATAGAAGTGGCGGAGAATCGGGAAAAAGTAAGTAAGCGCGATCCCTGGGCGAAATTTATAAGCTATGTACCGGTAGGCAGCTTAGAGCGTGGTAAAGCTCTGGTGAGCAGCGGAGCCGGAAAAACCATAGCATGCGCTAGTTGTCACGGTGTCGGTTTAAAAGGTTCGGCAATAGGTCCCGCGCTGGCTGGGAATTTTGCGACCTACACTGTGCGTCAATTACATGGGTTTAAAGGGGGGACGCGAAAAGGGGCGCAATCAGCTTTGATGCAATCGGTTGTGGCGCAACTTTCGGATCACGATATCGTTGATATCGCAGCTTACCTTAGCTCGCTTGATCCCGCCGCTGAATAAAACGCTGCGCTCTTGGCGCAGATGCTACTTAAGCCTTTAAATAACACCCTGCGAGGCGCGCAGAGCAAGTTGCGCTCTGTGTTCGCCGTTTTTGCTTTCCTGTTGAGTATTACGAATTATTCGGTACGGATTAGCTGATTTTAACCCGTTAAAAAGCTCGCTTATCTGCTGGCAATATTGCTCAGTAGGATCAAGTGTGGGCAGAGCTAAATAACCCTTAAATAGAGAAAAAGTAATAGATTCATCACTTTAAGAGGTGATAAAAACGCCAAAACTGACTGGCTAGGATTAAAAACATTTAAAGGATCGTTTATACTGTGCGCAATCAATGGTTTCACTGCACCATATAGCAGCAGCTCTTAATTCTACAGCGGTTACAAATAGCCGCTGTAGCTATGGGCTTTCTGCACGGATGCATATGAATTTACAGTTAAACCTGAATCAGTGACTTTACTGCACCACAGAGCGCAAGCTCTTGATTTTACAGCGGTTAGAAAAGATTCAGTAAACCTACGGATTTTATGCAGGTATGCATTTGTTTAGCGAATGCAGGACGCATATGAGCTAGCAGCGAAAGTTAAAATTATCAATCTCGCTGTACGGCCAATATCTTACATTCATTATTCACTTTGAAGCCACTGATTCAGCTATTAACTACCCTTAAACTGGAGATATATAAATGTTACCTATCGTCTTAGAATTTTTTGCACTGTTGCTCACTGGCATGTTGGCCGGCGCTCTGATGTACTGTGCTCACGTTGAAGTAGGCGCAAGAAAATTAATGCAGCCGCAAGAACAGCTAAGTAATTGGCGGCTGGCTTTTCCTATCGCCGGTTCTTTGTTCAAACCCCTCAGCATGCTAGCGACGATCATCCTACTAGGGAACGGATATGTTTCGGGGAACTGGCTGTGGTATGTCGCCGCCGCGTTTACCTTTGGCTTGACGCCAGTGACGATTATTTTAATCGCTCCTATTAATGCAAAATTAGCTGCTGCAGATAAAAACAGCCCAGATGAGCAAATTAATGAATGGATAAAAGCGTGGGGGATGCGCCACAACATTCGTTCAGCTTGTACAAGTATCGCTTTCGTTATCGCTATTTTCATAGCTACCTCTTAGTCCGTTTTAGTCGCAGCTTGTTTCATACACCGACCACTCATCAAAGGAAATTTAAATGAGTGGTTTAACAAATAAGGATAGGCGTCGCGCAGCCGACGCCTTATCAGGTTGTTGGACAAGCTCGATGGCGGGCGTACCCTTATATTGTGGATAATGCATTAATATTTAGAAGGGTTTCAGACAGTGGACTTTTCTTTGATTTTTATTCAGCCGAGCACTAGTCTTAGCTTTGTTCGCTTACTTAAATATTCTTGATTTTTAAGTCTATTTTATAGGATTACTCCTTTTTTCAAAGATTGATTTCTTTTCATGTATCACGTTCAATTTATTATCGCCGGCGTAAAATTAGTAAAAAAGTCATAGCATATTGGCAGTGTGGACATAACACATCAGGTCTTTTGGCTTTTTCTAATCCAGGTACAACGACCAACAGCAGTAATTGAATACGTTTTAGCAATAGCTTTCCTCCACCGTGTAAAAAACCGTAGCAACGCAGCCGTCGAAGTCGTTTAGGTAAGACATGTTGCAAAACTAACCGGATGAGTCGAGTACAGGCAGAGAACGGGTGCGGTGTTTTTTCTGTATTTGCAAATAATTTCTCCATCTTTTTCGCCGATAATATTCTGATCGTGCAGCACACCACGATATAAATAACGTGATAGATACTTAAGCGCGGGAAGACCGTTACCTACTTTACGGCAGTTCACAATCCATTTTCTCGACATTCTAGGAAGGCTAAAGCCTGCGC
>ASZJ01000001.1 GCA_000416275.1 Osedax symbiont Rs1 | reverse complement strand
GTGTTATTGAGAAGTTACTATATATTGAAAAAATTTATTTACAATAGGTTAAGCTAAGTGTGTGAGGGGAGGTGAAGGGGCATGGCTAGTTGCTTTTACAGGATTTTTTTCGCTTTAGCACTGTTCTGATGGGCCCAATCAATTGATGAAAAAGTCGCCACACTCTTAGACACATAACAATTTTTAATTAATGAATAACTCGGTTTTCCAACCCGATATGAAGACATAAAAAAGACAGTAGCCGATACCCTCAGCAACTGCCTAGCAATGTATATTCACTGACGAAAACGGTGGAGGATCACTCTACCTATTTGGTTGCAATATTTGTTAGCTTATCGAAGCCTTATAAATTGCGGCGATGGATGAGTCCATAGTCACATCAAAATCGCTGTCAGACTGTTGTGCTGACAAACCTTCTGACAGTGCGCGAGAAAAGCTGGCGATCACCCCTTTGTTTGCCGATAGTCTCTGGTTAGCTTCATCGCGGCTATAACCACCTGACAAAGCGACAACTTTAACTACTTTGCTATGCGTGACGCAATCAGCGTAGTGATTGGCTGTTTCAGGTAAGGTCAACTTGAGCATAACTTCTTGATCATCCGCCAAGTTGTCCAGTGCTGTTTTTAAGGCCTTATTTAACAAATCCTCAGCCAGTGCTTTTTCTGCGCAGTGAATATCAACTTCAGGCTCAATAATTGGCATCAAACCCGCTGCGATGATCTGCTTTGCCACCTCAAACTGCTGTTCGACTACCGCGTCAATACCCACTTTATTGGCCAGTTTAATCACTGAGCGCATTTTAGTTCCAAAAATACCTTTAGCGGCGGCTTTTACTAACAGAGCCGCTAAATCAGGCATTTCCTTCATTAACTGGACGCCGTTTTCTTCATCTGCCAGGCCTTTATCAACTTTCAAGAAAGGCACAACTGCCTTTTCTTGCCAAAGATAGTCAGCAGTACTTTTTCCCTCTACATCTCGATCCATGGTGTTTTCAAACAGAATGGCACCAATGATACGCTCACCTGTGAAGCTTTTACTGGTCATGATACGGCTACGCATTTGATGAACAACTGCATACATACCTTCATCATCTGTCCACGCATCATCATTAACGCCATAAATTTTTAGCGCTTTAGGTGTACTGCCACCACTTTGATCAAGCGCCGCAATAAAGCCATTTTTAGTTTTGATTTTCTCTAGCTGGTCACTATAATTTTTCACAAGGAATCTCACTGATTAAAGTATTAAAGCATCGCTACGCATCAATAAAGTAGGTACGCATAAACTGATATATTAATTTTGCCGCTAATTATGCCAGAGATATTGTTGCATAGAAATATTTACCCGCTATTTTGCTTTTTAAACTAGCCCGCATGTTGCACCAA